>CAMWKB010000122.1 GCA_947174705.1 uncultured Lachnospiraceae bacterium | reverse complement strand
ATTAAATTCCGTATCCTTGTACATCAGCTTCTGAACCCGCACACTGTTCCGCAGCAAAAAGAACAGCACCAGAATGATTGCCGCAGCACAGCACGACAGAACAAGGATAATCGGAATACTGTGGTCGCTGATAAAGTTCGCCATACTCATCTTGGAATAGAAATTGTCCTGGAGCATATAGTCGTTGACCATTTTGTCGCTGACATCGAGCAGTTCCTTATTTAAAATACCAAGAAGAGGCGAATCCTCGTTATCTGCCACAAGCATACAGATACTGTGGACATCGCTCAGAACACTGTGGATTTCCATCTTGTTGAAACGTAGTTGGGAACCGAGCAGGTACTCCGCCAGATACCCATCACTTATGGCAGCGTCCGCTTCGCCGTTCATTACAGCATTCAAACTTTCAAGCTGTGAGGAATAGAGCAAAAGGCGCGTATTCTCATCGATGAAATTCTGAACTGCCGCCCCTGAAGAGCTGCGTTCTTCCACAGCCAGGATATTTATCGAATCTGATTTGTCATTCCTTCTCATAATAATGACTTGAGGAACCTGGGCATATTCCTTTGTGGCTGCCAGTCCGTCTGACTGCATGCGCGAAACCGTTTCACCACAGTAGCTTAGAATATCGATATTACCGGATTTTAAGGCTTTTTTGGCATCCTCCATACTTTCCAGTTTCACATAGTTAAAGAGGATACCTGTGCTCACAGACACTTCCTCCAACATTTGTTTGGAAAGTCCCATGTAGACACCCGCATTTTCGTAGGAGAACGGATAGTAACCATCTAAATATCCCACGGTCAATACCCCTTTTTCCGCAATATACTGCTTCTCACTATTTGCCAACAGAATCGTCTGATCCAATCTGTTGTCATAATGCTTCACCATAAGTTCATTTTCCAGACCCGGCCGATGCATCTTCAAATCTGCGATGCCCTGATTGAGTTCTCTCATCAGATCATCGTTGCCCTGATAGGTAATGTAATAAAAAGGCATGGGAGCAAACCTGCCGACCACACGCTGTCCTTCACGAACCTCTGTCAAGGAATGTACGAGGGCATCAATTTCACCGGAATTTAATGCTTCATGCAGAGCTGCCGTATTTTCGTATTCCCTTACCTTGGGATTTTTAATACCGTGATCTGTCATATATTCGTAAAATTCGTCTTTTCGTATGTAAGTGCCCACAATACCAAAGGCGGCATCGCGCATCGCGTCAAAGTCTTCATAAGCAAATGTGCTGTCGCCATTCACGGCAATCACACCAAAGGTATATCCGCTGGCTAAGTTCGCATACTGGTACAGTTTCGCCCGTTCCGCTGAATATTGTGCAGAACCTACCAAATCTATCTGCTTATTCAAAAGCATAGTCAGGGCATCATCCCAGCTTTCGCAATCCACATATTCAATATTCCAGTTAACATAATCACTCAGCTCATCCAGGTACTCAACATCCATACCGGTGCGTGTGCCGTCCGTTTTGGTCTCATTGTAACCTTCCATAGGGAAAAAGCCGACACGTACTGTGCGCTTTTCCGCACCTTGAACAACTCCGGTACTCCCGGCTGATGCCATGATTGCTGCCACAAGCATAAACACAAGAAGTCTGCTTATCCTGCCAGACGTTCTTTTTTGTATCTTCTCCATAATACTTCGACCTTTCTTATTATTATATATTCAATTATAAGTTAACAAGCCTACAATATGCAAGTGTTTTGCGGTGTCTTGCAGGATAAACTTATAAGGACGTTTAAGTGCATGATAAATCAATAATGTAAGCAATTTATACCTTGTTTCAAAATATCTTGTCAGTTATAATAAGGTGAAAAATAAATTTTTCACAAACTAAAGGAAAGAACAATGGATAAGGAAGCATTTGAACAGGCAAAATTAAAAGTCCTTTTAAATCAGCATGACCCGCATGGCTTTGGTACATTGCAGGAAAAGACCGTACATGCTGTAATGAAATTATATTATGAACCAAACATAGACTATCATGAAGTCCCGATAGAAGGTTATATAGCGGATATATATACAGGAAACTGCATTATAGAGATTCAAAACGGAAATTTTAACAGACTTAGAGAGAAACTTAAGGCTTTTTTGCCAATTTATAAAGTTATGATAGTGCTGCCGATTCCGCATAACAAATGGCTGATATATATGGATGAAGATAGTGGTGAACTTTCTCCAAGACGAAAATCCCCGGTAACAGGAAGTATATACAGCGCCTTCCCGGAACTATACAAAATAAAGGATTACCTGACACATCCTAATATTTCCTTCGCATTTCCGCTTATTGACATGGATGAGTATAAACTCCTTCAGAAACAGGGAAGAGGCAGACGAAAAAAAGGCACCCGCTATGACAGGATGCCAGTTGCCTTATATGACGAAATAATATTTGAAAGAACCGAAGATTTCATTCAGGTAATCCCATACGAACTAAATGATAGATTCACCACCAAAGAATTTGCCGCCGTCGCCCACATCCACCGCGACTTCGCGCAGCTGACGCTGCATATTTTATATTACATGAAACTGGTAGACAGGGTAGGCAAAAAAGGCCGCGAATACCTATACGAAGTACTATTGCCCTAAGTTCGTGGCATTTAATAACACCCTTTTGCAATTTCATTTTTTTTATGGTAAAATATGCAATAATATCAAGCTCTAAAGAAAGGCATGGTCATTTTTATGTCAAAAGAAAACAAGTATGACGCGTCCAGTATTACCGTCTTAGAAGGCTTAGAGGCCGTCAGGGTAAGACCCGGTATGTATATAGGAAGCGTTTCTACCAAGGGACTTAATCATTTAATATATGAAATTGTAGATAATGCAGTGGATGAGCATCTTGCGGGCTATTGTAATACAATTTATGTTACGTTGGAAGCAGACGGCTCCGCGACGATAGAAGATGACGGCCGCGGTATTCCGGTAGGTATGCATGAGAAAGGCATGAGTGCGGAGCGACTGGTGTTTACGACGCTTCATGCGGGCGGAAAATTTGATAATGAAGCATATAAGACAAGCGGTGGTCTGCATGGCGTGGGTTCTTCGGTTGTCAATGCTTTGTCCGAATGGCTGCATGTGACGGTCAAGACGGAAGGCTTTATTTATGAGGATAAGTATGAGCGCGGTATACCGACGCTTGAGTTAAATAACGGTCTTTTGCCAGTAATCGGAAAGACGAAGGAGACCGGAACCAAGATTAGGTTTATGCCGGATGATACGATTTTTGACAAAACAAGATTTAAAGAAGATGACGTTAAGAGCCGTCTTCATGAGACCGCATACTTAAATCCAAATTTAACAATTATCTTTGAAGATAAAAGAAAAGAAGAGACAGAGCATGTTGAATTTCACGAGCCGGAAGGTATTGTCGGTTTTGTAAAAGACATGAATAAGTCCAAAGAGAGTATTCATGATGTAATTTTCTTTAAAGGCGAGTCCGAGGGCATTACCGTTGAGGGCGCTTTTCAATATGTTAATGAATTTCATGAGAATGTTTTAGGCTTTTGTAATAACATATACAATGCCGAGGGCGGTACGCACCTCACCGGCTTTAAAACAATGTTTACAAATGTAATAAACAATTACGCAAGAGGTCTTAATATCCTTAAGGAAAAAGACGTTAATTTTACGGGTGCGGATGTCAGAAACGGCATGACCGCCGTTATATCAATCAAGCATCCAGACCCAAGGTTTGAAGGACAGACCAAGACTAAGCTGGACAATCAAGACGCCGCAAAAGTCGTATCGAAGGTTACGGGAGATGAAATTGTCCGTTATTTTGACAGAAATCTGGAAACCTTGAAAAATATCATAGGTTGTGCAGAAAAGGCTGCAAAAATCCGTAAAGCGGAGGAAAAAGCAAAGACCAATATGCTTACAAAGCAGAAATTTTCCTTTGATTCCAATGGTAAATTAGCAAATTGTGAGTCCAAAGACCCTTCTAAATGCGAAATATTTATTGTAGAGGGTGATTCTGCAGGCGGCAGTGCCAAAACCGCAAGAAATCGTATGTTTCAGGCGATTTTGCCGATTCGCGGTAAGATTTTGAATGTGGAAAAGGCAAGCATCGATAAGGTTCTTGCCAATGCGGAAATCAAGACCATGATATATGCCTTTGGCTGCGGTTTTTCGGAAGGATACGGCAATGACTTTGATATTACTAAGCTGCGCTATGATAAAATAATCATTATGGCGGATGCCGATGTGGACGGCGCGCATATATCGAACCTTCTCCTTACATTGTTTTACCGCTTTATGCCTGAGCTTATTTATGAGGGACATGTCTACATAGCAATGCCGCCTCTTTATAAAGCGATGCCATCTAAGGGAAAAGAGGAATATTTATATGACGATAAAGCGTTAGAAAAGTATCGTAAAACCCACAAAGGACCTTTTACATTACAACGATATAAGGGACTTGGAGAAATGGATGCTGACCAGCTCTGGGAGACAACGCTTGACCCTGAAACAAGGTTGCTTAAGTTAGTCGAGATTGAAGATGCACGTATGGCATCCGAGGTTACCGAAATGCTAATGGGAACAGATGTTGCACCGCGTAAGCAGTTTATCTACAATAATGCACAGGATGCGGAGTTAGATATATAAAATTATAGATAGATAATTGTTAAAATTATTTCTAATAGTCAGATTTTGGATAATATCTTATTAATTATCAATATAAATATAGAGATAAAGAGGTAATAGATACGTTATGAACGACAGAATAATCAAAACGGAATACTCCGAGGTAATGCAGAAATCTTTTATAGACTATGCCATGAGCGTTATAATTGCCAGAGCGCTTCCGGATGTAAGAGACGGACTTAAACCCGTACAAAGAAGAACTCTTTATGATATGTATGAGCTGGGAATCCGTTATGACAGACCATACCGTAAGGCGGCGCGTATAGTCGGGGATACGATGGGTAAATATCATCCGCATGGTGACAGTTCAATTTATGACGCACTTGTCGTTATGACGCAGGATTTTAAAAAGGGCCTGCCCCTTGTGGACGGGCATGGTAACTTCGGTAATATTGAAGGTGATGGCGCAGCTGCGATGCGTTATACGGAAGCAAGGCTTGAACGCATTACACAGGAAGCTTTTCTTGCCGATTTGGATAAAGATGTTGTGGATTTCGTACCTAACTTTGATGAAACAGAGAAAGAGCCGAGTGTTCTTCCTGTCAAAATCCCTAATTTGCTGATTAACGGCTCAGAGGGTATTGCTGTCGGCATGGCAACCAATATACCGCCTCATAACATGGTTGAAATTATAAACGCTACCAAAGCCTATATGAATGATGAAAATATTACAACCAGAGAGCTTATGCGCTATGTAAAAGGCCCTGATTTCCCGACCGGCGGCATTGTCATCAATAAAGACGAGCTGCTTGAGATTTATGAGACCGGAATGGGTAAAATCAAGATTCGCGGCAAAGTGGAAGTAGAGAAGGCCAAGGGCGGCAAAATAAATCTGGTAATTACGGAAATTCCTTACACTATGATAGGCGCCAATATCGGGAAATTTTTAATGGATGTGGCTAACCTTGTGGAAACTAAGAAGACGCAGGATATAGTTGACATAACAAACCAGTCTTCCAAAGAAGGCATCCGCATTGTTATTGAGCTTAGAAAAGACGCTGACGTTGAGAACTTTAAAAACCTTTTATATAAGAAAACCAGACTCGAAGACACCTTCGGCGTAAACATGCTGGCAATTTCCGACGGAAGACCCGAGACTATGGGCTTAAAGCAGATTCTTGCGGCAAACGTTAAGTTCAGCTTTGAGGTGACAACCAGAAAATATAAGAATCTGCTTGAAAAAGAGCTTGATAAAAAGGAAATTCAGGAAGGCCTTATTAAAGCCTGCAATGTAATAGATTTAATTATTGAGATTCTTAGAGGTTCCAAAGACAGGAATATGGCTAAAGCTTGCCTTGTCGAGGGTAAGGTAGACGGAATTAAATTCAGAAGCAAGGAATCCAAAATCATGGCGACACAGCTTCTTTTTTCTGAAAAACAGGCAAACGCTATTCTGGAAATGCGCTTGTATAAGTTAATCGGTCTGGAAATAGAAGCCCTTATTAATGAGCATGAAGACACAATGGCAAATATATACCGTTATGAAGATATACTTGCAAGACGTGATTCCATGGCACAGGTTATTATAAACGAACTGGATGAGATAAAAGAGAGCTATGGGCGTAAGAGAAGAACCGAAATTACCAATGCAGAAGAAGCCGTTTATGTCGAGAAAAAGGTAGAAGAGATGGACATAGTCTTTCTCATGGACCGTTTTGGTTACGCCAGAACCATAGATTTACAAACCTATGAACGAAATAAAGATACAGTACATGCGGAAAACCGATATGTATTCCAGTGTAAGAATATGGGAAAAGTATGTATTTTCACAAATACCGGACAGCTCCATACAATAAAAGCATCGGATATACCTTTCGGCAGATTCAGGGACAAAGGTATTCCCATTGATAATATAAGCAACTATGATTCCTCTAAGGAAAGCATTATCTATGCGGCAAGCCAGACTGATTTAAACCTGTATCGCGTAATTTTTGCCACCAAACAGGCAATGCTTAAGATTGTGGACGGCGGCGAGTTCGATGTAGCTAAGAGAACCGTTGCAGCAACCAAGTTACAGGATGATGACGAGGTTGTAAGCGTTGTTACGTATAAGGAGCAGCAGAATATAATTTTGCAGTCAAAAGACGGTTTCTTCCTAAGATTTCCGGTAGCTGATATCCCCGAGAAGAAGAAAGCCGCTGTAGGTGTACGCGGTATGAAACTTGGAGCAAAAGACGAACTGGAAGCTGTATATTATACCAGAAGTACGGATGACAGTACCATTGAATATAAAGAGAAGACTATTGAGTTGAATAAGCTTAAATTAGGCAATAGAGATACCAAGGGCGTAAAAGTAAGGGTTTAGTGGAAGTTAGAGATACTAAGTTTTAGTAAAAATTAAATTGAAGTTTAATAATTTGACGATTTGCTAAATAATAATCAGGGAGACGATAGAATTGAGCTTTACGGAAAACTTTACATTTGCATTTCTTATATTATTCGTTGTGGCATTGGTAATAAGTGCCATAGGATTTTATAAATATGTATATTTTATT
>CAMWKB010000121.1 GCA_947174705.1 uncultured Lachnospiraceae bacterium | reverse complement strand
GCGAAATGGCGTAAAAGTAAAGATTTGAAGACCGGACAGATTGCAGAGACAGAAGGCGATGCTGTTAAGCAGTAGGTAGTTGCATATTTCAGAGTTGGTCAGGCGGCCAACTCTTTTTTCGGTTTATCAAGTTTGTGAAATGTAGAAAGAAGGTGCTTCATGCCTAAATCAACCAATCAAAAACTTAAGTTATTATATATTCTGAAAATACTTTCGCAGCAGACTGATGCAGACCACCTTATCAGTGTCAAACAGCTTATTGAGGAACTGGAAAAATACGAGATTAAGGCGGAGCGTAAGAGTATTTATGATGATATAAACCAGTTAATTGATTTTGGTTACGATATAATTTCGGTTAAATCCAAGGTGAATGGCGGTTATTATCTGGCGAGCAGGGAATTTGAGCTTGCGGAACTAAAACTTCTTGTGGAAGTTGTACAGTCTTCCAAGTTTATTACTCTCAAAAAGTCCAGGGAACTTATAGCCAAAATTGAAACGCTGGCATCCAAATCCGAGGCCAAACAGCTGCAAAGACAGGTCTATGTGGCAAACCGTATCAAGACGGCAAATGAAAGTATTTATTATATTGTGGATGATATACACAGGGCAGTCCAGAATAACGAGCAGATTTCATTTAAATATCTGGAATGGAATTTGGAAAAAGAGCTTGTCCCACGTCACGACGGCAGGGAATATATAGTCAGCCCCTGGGCTCTTACCTGCAAAGATGATAATTATTATTTAATTGCTCATGATATTAAAGAAGATAAGATTAAGCATTTCAGGGTTGATAAAATGGGCAGTATTAAGGTGCTGACTGGTGTTAAACGTGAGGGCAGCGCTTTATTTGACAGCTTCGATATCGCAGATTATGCGAATAAGACCTTCAGTATGTATGGCGGCAAGGAGGAGACGGTAACCCTTCTAATGGAAAATAATCTGATTGGAGTAGTGATGGACAGGTTCGGAAAGGACGTCACGATCAGGCAAAGGGATGAAGACCATTTTTCCGTTCGCGCAACGGTAGCAGTCAGCGGTCAGTTTTTCGGCTGGCTTACAGGCATTGGGAACGGAGCAAAACTCATAGCCCCGCAGGAGGTTGTAGAACAGTACAAAGAACATTTGCAGGAAATTATGCAAAATTATAGTTCATAATAACGAACAGCTTATAATAATGAGCATAGATGCTTAAACAAAAACGGCAGATTATAGAAAGGACATACAAAAATGGAATTACAACTTGCATCCAGAATGAAAGATTTTGAAGAAGGCATTTTTCAACTTTTAAACGAAAAGAAACTTGCAATAGAGGCAAATGGCAGAAAGGTTTATAATCTATCGGTGGGTACGCCGGATTTTAAGCCTGCGGAGCATATTATGAAGGCTGTTTCAGATGCAGCCGCTAAGCCGGAGAATTACAGATATTCCTTAACTGAGATTCCTGAGCTTGTGGAGGCGGTGCAGTCAAGATATAAGAACAGATATGGTGTCGAGCTTAAAAAGGACGAAATAATGTCCGTATACGGCTCACAGGAGGGAATTGCCCATATTTGCATGACACTTTGTGACGCAGGAGATGTAGTGCTGGTTCCCAATCCGGGATACCCTATATTCAGTATAGGACCTTCGCTTGCAGGTGCAGATGTGAGATGCTATGAACTGACTGCAGAGAATAATTATCTTCCCGATTTAGAGCATATGGATAAGGAACTTTTAAAAAGAACCAAATGTATGATTGTTTCTTATCCGCTAAACCCAATCTGCAAGACTGCGCCTTGGGAATTTTACGAAAAGCTTATCCCATGGGCGGTGGAAAATGAAATCATTATAATTCATGATAATGCATATTCTGATATTATTTATGACGGAAGAGAGGGAAAATCTATTTTAGCTGTTCCGGGCTCCAAAGAAATTGCGGTAGAGTTTTATTCCTTATCCAAGTCCTACAATTATACAGGAGCCAGAATGAGCTTCTTAGTCGGGAACGCCAAAATTGTTGAGGCTTTTAACAGATTCAGGTCGCAGATTGACTACGGAACCTTCCTGCCTGTACAATACGGCGCGGTTGCAGCTTTAAACGGACCGGATGATAGGGTAAAAGAACAGTGCCTCGAATACCAGAAAAGAAGAGACGCCCTTTGCGGCGGTCTTCGCGAAATCGGATGGCCGGTTGAAGACAGCGAAGGCACTATGTTTGCATGGGCTAAGATTCCGGAAGGCTTTGACGATGACGTAGATTTTGTTATGGAGCTTATGGAGCGCACCGGTATGGTATGTACGCCGGGAAGCAGTTTCGGTTCTCTCGGAAAAGGATACGTGCGTTTTGCGCTGGTACTTCCCGTAGATGAAATCAAAGAAGCGGTAGAGTCTATCCGCAGTTCGGGGATTTTACAAAAATAGTTATAAAAACAGGCATGTATTTTTGTCTAAAATTCTTTTCATATGAAGATTGACATAGCGCAACTAATATCATATACTTATGCTAAACCACAAAATATAGTAATGTTATGTAAACAAAGAACTAGATTTTGTACATGTTATTTGTTTAAAGCATGAAAATACAAGGGTTGTATATTTTCAAGTATGATAAGGGGTAGAGAGTATATGAGCAGTATTTTGGAGCCATTGGGTACGTCGGATGAGAATTACGGAAAAGAGTACATGCCTGCCAAAAAGGTAAGTGTTATCAAGAAGGACGGCAGCTTAGAGGCATTTAATGTCCAGAAAGTAATAGACGCTGTCGGAAAAAGCGCATACCGCGCCCTGACTAAATTTACCGAGGAAGAAAAACGGCATATCTGCCAGACTGTAGTTGACAGGGTAAACGAGCTTGACGAGGATAAGATTCCGATTCAGATAATGCACAATATAGTAGAGAGTGCATTAGAGGATGTTAAGCCTATTGTCGCTAAGAGCTATCGGGATTACCGCAACTACAAACAGGATTTTGTACGGATGATGGACGATGTGTACAAGAAGAGCCAGTCCATTATGTACATCGGTGACAAGGAGAATGCTAATACGGACAGCGCCCTTGTGTCTACTAAGAGAAGTCTTATTTTTAACCAATTCAACAAAGAATTATATCAGAAGTTTTTTATGACAACCGAGGAGATTCAGGCATGTCGTGACGGATATCTCTATGTTCATGATATGTCGGCAAGAAGGGACACCATGAACTGCTGCCTTTTCAATGTTGCGAAGGTGCTTCAGGGCGGCTTTGAGATGGGAAATATCTGGTACAATGAGCCTAAGACGTTAGATGTTGCCTTTGATGTTATAGGCGATATCGTTCTCAGCGCAGCAAGCCAGCAGTATGGCGGCTTTACGGTGCCGGAGGTGGACAAGATTTTAGAACCTTATGCCGAGAAAACCTATAGGAAAAGTCTGCAAAAGTATGCGCATCTTGGCGTTAATAAAGATACCGCTGAAAAAGAAGCACTTGCCGATGTTGAAAGAGAATTCGAGCAGGGCTTCCAAGGCTGGGAATATAAATTCAATACTGTAGCAAGCAGCCGCGGGGATTATCCGTTCATTACAGTTACAGCGGGAATCGGAACCGGAAGGTTTGCTAAGATGGCAACAATTATTATGTTAAATGTACGAAGAAAAGGGCAGGGCAAGAAAGAGTGCAAGAAGCCTGTGCTTTTCCCTAAAATCGTATTTTTATATGATGAAAATCTGCATGGAGAGGGCAAGGAATTAGAAGATGTATTCGAAGCCGGAGTCCGCTGTTCCGCCAAGACTATGTATCCGGATTGGCTGAGCCTTACCGGAAAAGGTTACATTGCAAGTATGTACAAGCAGTACGGAAAAGTTATCTCTCCTATGGGATGCAGGGCATTTTTATCTCCCTGGTATGAAAGAGGCGGTATGCATCCTGCTGATGAAAATGATGCCCCTGTTTTTGTAGGAAGATTTAATATCGGAGTAGTTTCGCTGCATCTGCCCATGATTCTTGCCAAGGCACGTCAAGAGAGCAAGGATTTTTACGAGGTGTTAGACTATTACCTTAATCTGATCAGGCAGCTTCATATCCGTACATATGCCTATCTTGGGGAAATGCGGGCGTCCACTAATCCGCTTGCATACTGCGAGGGCGGCTTCCTTGGAGGAAATTTACAGCTTCATGATAAGATTAAGCCTATATTAAAGACGGCTACAGCAAGTTTTGGCATTACGGCATTTAACGAACTTCAGGAATTATATAACGGTAAATCGCTTGTCGAAGACGGGCAGTTTGCATTAGAAGTATTAGAGCATATCAATGAGAAAATAAACGAATATAAAGAGGCTGACGGACACCTGTATGCAATTTACGGAACGCCTGCGGAGAATTTATGCGGATTACAGGTAAAGCAGTTTAGGGCAAAATACGGCATAGTTGAGGGCGTATCAGACAGGGAATATGTTTCAAACAGCTTCCACTGCCATGTAACGGAGGATATTACGCCGATTGAAAAGCAGGATTTGGAATATCGTTTCTGGGAGCTTGCAAACGGCGGAAAAATCCAGTATGTAAAATATCCGATTGATTATAATATCGGAGCAATTAAAACTTTAATCAGACGAGCTATGGATATGGGCTTTTATGAGGGAGTAAATTTATCCCTTGCTTACTGTGACGATTGTGGGCATCAGGAACTTGAGATGGATGTGTGTCCGGTCTGCGGAAGCCGTAATCTGACCAAAATTGACAGGATGAACGGCTATCTTGCATATTCGAGAGTGCATGGCGATACCAGACTCAGCGATGCTAAGATGGCGGAGATTGCGGAGCGGAAGAGTATGTAGAATGCGAAGAGATTTTCTAAGGCATTTGAGGGACAATGCCTAAGAAAATCTAATGCTTCGCATAGAAGAATGACTGCTGCGCAGGACATTCTTCCTTAAAGTAGATGTAGGCTATGAGAGGATAATTCAATGAGGTATCATAATATAACAAGAGATGATATGTTAAATGGGGATGGACTTAGGGTGGTTTTATGGGTTGCGGGATGTGCGCATTGCTGTAAGGAATGCCATAATCCGATTACATGGGACCCGGATGGAGGACTTTTGTTTGATGCTGAGGCCAAGCAGGAAATTTTTGATCAGCTGGAAAAGCCTTATATTTCAGGAATAACATTTTCGGGCGGAGATCCGATGCATTCGGCGAACAGACCGGATGTAAGGAATTTTATGGCGGAGATTAAGGAGAAGTATCCGGATAAGACCATATGGCTTTATACTGGGGATTTATGGGAAAATGTTAAAAGCGACGCATCTATGAATTATGTTGATGTGTTGGTGGACGGTGAATTTGAGGTGGATAAAAAGGACACTACACTGCGCTGGAAGGGAAGCTCAAACCAGCGGGTTATCGATGTAAAAGCCAGCTTACTAAAGGCTGATGGTGAAGAACCGGTATTATACTGCGTAGATTAGTCTTAGAGAGGAGCAGGGGCACTGAAATGAAAACAATAAAGATTAAATACTTTACTGAAAAAATAGACAAACTGACATATATAGATGGTAAATCGGATTGGATCGATCTTCGTGCCGCTGAGGATATTACTTTAAAGGCTGGAGAGTTTAAATTGATTCCGCTTGGGGTTGCTATGGAGCTGCCAAAAGGATATGAAGCGCATGTTGTGCCAAGAAGTTCGACATTTAAAAATTTTGGGATTATCCAGACCAATCATCAGGGAGTTATCGACTGTTCATACTGCGGCGATAACGATCAGTGGTTTATGCCGGTATATGCGGTGCGTGATACGCAGATTAATGTTAATGACAGAATTTGTCAGTTTCGTATTATGGAGAACCAGCCCAAACTGGAGTTCGATGAAGTAGAGCATCTCGATAATGAGGATCGAGGCGGTCACGGAACTACCGGAAAACAATAGAATAAAAAAACTCCTTCATGGGCATAATGAGAAAAATGTTTCGGAAGGAGTTTTTACTTGTGCAGAATAATAATGTAATGTCTACATCGTTAGAAGAAAATATGAGTTATCTTGCTGAGCGGTTAAAGCCGGATACAAATTTTGATGTTGTATACAGAGTCATTGAAGTAGGCGGAAGACAGGCGTGCATTTATTTTATCGACGGTTTTTGTAAAGATGAAATGATGCAGAAACTACTGCAGTATTTTATTGATATGAAGCCTGAGGATATGCCAAAAGACGCCCATGAAATGGCAAAGAGGGGCACACCCTATGTGGAAATTGATTTAAAGGATAAATGGGATGATCTTTTCTATAATATTTTATCCGGCGTTTTTGCTCTTTTTATAGACGGATATGACAGGTGTGTCTTAATTGATTCAAGAACCTATCCCGCAAGGGGAGTAGAGGAACCGGAGAAGGATAAGACACTTAGAGGCTCTAAGGACGGTTTTGTTGAAACCGTTGTGTTTAATACGGCGCTTATAAGGCGCAGAATAAGAAGTACGGAGCTTCGCATGGAAATGATGAATGCCGGTAAAAGCTCTAGGACTGATATTGTACTTTGTTATATGGATAACAGGGTAGACCATGAATTCCTTAATAAAATTAAGAAAAGAATTTCGGAAATAAAGGTGGATGCACTGACTATGAATCAGGAAAGTCTGGCGGAATGTTTGTACCAGAGAAACTGGTTTAATCCGTTTCCGAAGTTTAAATATACAGAAAGGCCGGATACGGCTGCTGCTCAGGTGTTGGAGGGCGATATAATTATACTGGTGGATAATTCACCCTCCGCAATGATAGTTCCGACTTCTATTTTTGATATCGTGGAAGAAGCGGATGATTATTATTTCCCGCCTATTACGGGAACCTACCTGCGTTTGTCAAGGTTCTTAATAGGTATTTTAACCTACCTTATAACGCCGACGTTCTTACTTTTGATGCAAAATCCCGAGTGGATACCTGAATCATATAAGTTTATAATGGTAAAGGAAACCAGCAATATACCGCTTATAGCGCAGTTCCTATTGTTAGAGCTTGCCATAGACGGACTTAAATTGGCGGCAATTAATACGCCGAATATGCTTAGTACGCCTTTAAGTGTAATGGCAGCGCTGGTACTTGGGGAATTCTCGGTAAACAGTGGTTGGTTTAACTCAGAGGTCATGCTATACATGGCTTTTGTGGCGATTGCAAACTATACGCAGTCCAGTTATGAACTTGGTTATGCGCTTAAATTTATGCGTATACTGAATCTGATCCTTACGGCAATTTTTGGAATATATGGATATGTGGCTGCTATCTTAATTTTAATTTTCTCTATCGTATTTAATAAGACATTATCAAATAAGAGCTCTGTTTATCCTATATTGC
>CAMWKB010000120.1 GCA_947174705.1 uncultured Lachnospiraceae bacterium | reverse complement strand
ATCCATCGTCATGTTTTCGTTTTCCGCGTCATAGCCAATCGTAAAGCCTTTGATTGTTGTATTCACCTTACTTACGGTCTGTACAAACGGGATTTTAAAATGAAGCCCCGGCGTCGTAACAGCTTTGGGCGAGCCAAAAGTGCAGACAACTGCCTGTTCCTCCTCCTGAATTGTATAATATGAGCTGCTGACTAATATTGTTATGACTATAACTGCCAGTATAAGTTTCATAACAGTTACAACATTTTTAGCGCTGCCGGACTTGTCTAAGTTCTTGTTGTTATTCTGTCCTGTATTGAACATGATGTACCTCCTTTGTTATGTTTAGATTATCTGCATTATATGCTATTATATAACAAATAGGTGGTAATAGCTAATAAAAAATTAGTAAACTTTTAGCCTAACTTTTTTAGCTTTAATAAAACATACGTATATGCTAAAATATACCACAGGAGGGAATGTGACTATGAGAATTATATTTATAAGACATGGTGATCCGGATTATATTAACGATACGTTGACTGAAAAAGGGATACGTGAGGCCAATCTTCTGGCAGACAGGGTTTCTAAGTGGGAAAACATAACTGATATATATTGTTCACCTCTTGGACGGGCTAAAAAGACCGCATCCTATTCTTTGGACGCGCTTAAGCGTGATTCCATCACCTATCCCTGGCTTCAGGAATTTTTTTATATAATTGATGACCCTACTACCGGAAGGCATGGGGTTCCCTGGGATTTTATGCCCGAATACTGGACGGAAATTGAGGACATGTATGACCGTAATAACTGGAAAAATACCGAAATCTATAAGTCCAATCCTGAGATTTTACCGGCTTATGACGAAGTATGTACGGGGCTTGATAATATTTTGTCAAAGTATGGATATACACGTTACCACAATTACTATGTAACAAACCATGAAAAAACACCCGAAAGTCAGGATGCAACAATTATCATCTTCTGCCATCTGGGTGTTACATTTGTAATGATGAGCCATTTACTGGGTATCTCTCCCGCCGTATTATTTCATGGTTTTTATATTGCGCCCACATCCGTTACCGTACTTGCCACAGAGGAACGTATTCCCGGTAAGGCTATGTTTAGGGCGCAGGTTGTAGGCGATACAAGCCATCTGCTTAGCGGAAATGAGACTGTATCTGCTGCGGGATATTTTACCGATACTTTTAATGGCTAATTTTATCTTTTTAATTATCTGATTTTTTCCGGGAAGCCCACTTTCTTTTGCACTTTTCTAAGGGTTTTCCCGGCAAAATATCCTGCTTTTTCAGCATTGGTCTTAATAACATTATCTATATATGCCTTATCCTTACTTAATTCTTCAAATCTTTCCTGCATAGGTTTTAAAATATCAACAACAGACTCGCCGACAGCCATTTTAAAATCGCCATAGCCCTTGCCGTCGAACTCACGTTCCACTTCCTGTGGGGTTTTACCTGTACATGCGCAGTAGATATCAATCAGATTATGAATTCCCGGCTGTTCCTCGCTATAGCGTACGCAACCTTCCGAATCCGTTACGGCGCGTTTAAATTTACGGATTATCGTATCCGCATCGTCCATTAAATAGATACTTGCATTCGGATTATCATCGGATTTGGACATTTTCTTCTCTGGCGCCTGAAGGGATTTAATGCTTGCTCCGGCCTTGCCGATATAGGGTTCGGGAACTGTAAACACATCGCCGTAAATTGCATTGAAACGCTGTGCAATATCCCTTGTAATCTCCAAATGCTGCATCTGGTCTTTTCCTACCGGAACCACATCTGCCTGATATAACAGGATATCAGCCGCCATTAGAACCGGATATGTAAAAAGGCCTGCATTGATATTATCGGCATGTTTGGCTGCCTTGTCCTTATACTGGGTCATACGGTTTAACTCGCCCATATATGTGAAGCAGTTAAGTATCCACGAAAGCTCTGCATGTCCGGATACGTGCGACTGGTAATAAATGCAGTTTTTCTCAGGATCAAGGCCTGCCGCAATATATAAAGTAAGCAGACTCCTTGCACGTCTTCTAAGCTCTGCAGGGTCCTGACGGATTGTTATGGAGTGAAGGTCAACCACCGAATAAAAGCACTGATATTCATCACTTAAATTCACCCAGTTTTTTAACGCGCCCAGATAATTTCCAAGCGTCAGATTTCCTGTTGCCTGCATACCGCTGAATAAAACTTTATTTCCATCTATCATTAAAAATTCCTCCGTTTCTTCTTGTGCTGCAAATCTAAATATAATTACAAACCTGTATAGACAAAAATAAGTTTATCATTGCAATTCACATTCGTCAACCTATTTAAAAAGGGCACCCATAAACGGATGCCCCTGGTTTAATCACCTAGTCGTCGTTTTCTTCACAGCCACAGGTTTCTCTATTGCCAAATGACCTTGAATCGAATCTCGGCTCAAATCCGGAATCATTATTGCATCCGCAGCCGTCATCTCTGTCTCTGTCTCTTTCCCTGCCTCTGTTGTTACGATCCCTGTCTCTGTCTCTGTCGCAGCCACACTCATTATCTCTTGGACAAGGTCTGTTATTCTGCTGACATCCACAGTTAGAATTAGATCTTCCCATTAACAATAACAGTAAAATAATCCATGAATTCATAGATACTAGCTTCCTCTCCTTTTTTTCATATGATATTTTATGCAAAAAGGAAGCTATCTGCTACTGTCTTTTTATTTTACATTCTTTAAAATACGCTTTCTTATATACCTGAAAGTATAATTTTCTCCCTTATCGGCAAGCATACGCAGCAAAAACTCCAGCTGCTTCTTAGTCTTTTTATGAATAATCGATAATTCTTTACCCTGTTCAAAATAAGCTAAGGGGTCTTTATCGGTATAAGCATCTCCATGATATACTTTACACGCCGCAATCCTGTCCATAAGCATCTCAATAACATATTTGGCAGGCATTGGGGCAGGCGCCATTCCGCCCGCGATTTCCTTAGAACTGTAATCAATCCAGTATTCGTAGTGGTGCTTATTCCTTCCTTTATGATGAAGCCATGATGATGAATAGCCTATGGCCTCACGCTCTGCATTATTCGGGCTTCTGTCCCCCTGATAATACCTGGCTCCAACCAAGAATTCAGCCGGACTGTATTTGGATAAATCGTGCAAAATCCCCTGCTTATACAGACCTACTTTAAAGCAGCCCTGAGCTACCAGATATTTATGATAAGTTATTGTCTTAAAATGTTTCCACGCTTTTGACATTTTATAATGCTTTTCCTTTTTTTCTATTATTTATGGTTTTATTTTTATTTGAGGCTCTGTTCTTATTTGTAGACTTACCGGATGATTTGTTCGTTAATTCATTGCTTTCCTGTCTTTTTTTCGTATGATATATCATAATTGTACGAGACGGAATCAGAATATTCTGTGCGCCCTGATTAACCTGCACATCCGAAAAATTTTGAATATTCAGATTGCTTTGTACATCAGAAAGTTTCTGAACACTATCCTGTTTTTTAGCCGATGCAGATTTTTTATCATGTTCGCCGCAGTCTGTAGAAAACAGCTTAACCCATTCTAAATCCTTTGGCATCTTCGGCAGTCCAAACTGCTTAGCCTCCCAATGCATGTTAATTCCTATATATATATAGGAATCGTCCGTTTTATCTGGATTTCCATAGCAACCGCAGTACAATACGCCTAAACTCCGGCTTTCAAAACTTGTATCAGGCCGCCAGGCTTCCTTACCGTGGAAAGAAATGTCCGGATATCCGCAGGATATATAGTCAATTCCCCTAAGCGGCGTGCTTGAGTGTAAAATCCCATGATTTTTCCTAAGATTAATAAGTTCCTTAGTATAATTAAAAAGAGTTTCATTAGTCTTTAACATATTCCATTTAATCCAGCATACGGCATTATCCTGACAATATGGATTATTGTTGCCATCCTGCGTATTCCCAAACTCGTCGCCGCTGTAAATTAAAGGCGTACCCTGCGCTAAAAGAACAAAGGTCAACGCGTTTTTCATCTGACGCATACGAATATTTGTAATACCTTTTTTCCTGCTCTTCCCTTCTATGCCGCAATTCCAGCTGAAATTATACGAATTTCCGTCTTTGTTATCTTCTCCGTTGGCTTCGTTATGCTTATCGTTATAAGACACTAAATCCGCCAGCCTGAAGCCATCCTGTTTGGCAATATAATTGATTATCCCCTTATTGGTGGCGTTGTTTTTGAATAGATACATAAAATTATTTATCATATTCGCATCGCCTTTTAATAATTTTCTGATATCATACAAAAATGCATCGTTCATATAACCGAAATTACGAAACGCCTCATTGGCATCTGTTCCTACAGATTCCGATAAATGTGCTGCACGGATGTCCTTATCACTTAGCAGCTTAGTTTCTGCAAGCAGCGGTTCCTTACAAATCATTTGCATGGGAATATCTACGCCTATAAGCTGAAAACCGTCAATATGATACTCCAATAACCAGTAATACAGAATCTCCAAAATCTTTACATAAGTAAGCGTAGGCGGCAGGTAAAACTGCATCATTACTTCAATCCCATTCTTATGCAGCGCTTTTACCATATCCTTAAACTCGGTTATTGCATCTTTTGACGCAGCGTACGCATTTTTCGGCAAAAAGTACAGCCCTTCCTGATATCCCCAATAATTAATACGGGGGGCTTCACTTTCCTTCGCAGCTTCATCCTTTGGCAGCTCTTTATAGGCTGCTGCTGCATCCTCCATGCTTATATATTGTTTATCTTCGTGGAAAACTTCGTCAAACTCATATGACGGCATAAGCAGAACTGCCGTAATTCCAAGCTCTTTAAGATATGGTATTTTCTCTACAATCCCTGCATAGGTTCCCTTATTACGAACCTCTGATGAGCGGTGTTTGGTAAAACCGCGTACATGCAGCATATAAAAAATACTGTCCTCATACGGAATAGACAACGTATTATCGTCTTCCCAGTCATAATTACTCTTATATACTTTACAGCGAGAAGGTATATTTGTCAGCTCTCCGTATTTTCTGTCATTATCAAGCGCCCTTGCATATGGGTCCTGATAAAGCTCTTCCCCATGATAAAAAAGATATGAACAGCTCGTATCATGATATCCTTTAAGCAGTATTGAATATATGTTACCCTTTCTAAACTCTTTAAAAAACGGTATTTTAACCCCATCCTTATGTTTTTTGTCAAACAAAAGAATACCGCTATCTTGCATGTCTTCGCAGACTAACGCTATATGTAAACCTTCCGGTATAAAACATACCCCAAGAGGATAAATCGATGATGAAGTAATATTAAAAGTTTTCTGCATGCAGTCCTCCGTTTTCTGTCTTTGCCTAAGTCTCCAACAAGAATTGCAGGATGATATTTTGAAATACTTATTTCTATTATAACACCTCCCGGCAATAATCTAAACACAAAATTTCAAATATATAATAAAATCTGCTTCAAAATCTGCAAAAACACATTGAATATGCTACTTGTTTTCTGTAAAATATAGTTATCCCAAGCACCAGAGTTTTAATAAAATAAACAAAAACGGAGGATTACCATGCAAAACGAAGGCTACGATGCAGAAGAAATGACAATTGAGTTGGATTTAGATGACGGCAGTCACGTTACCTGTGCCGTTATTACAATACTCACAGTAAACAAACAGGATTACATTGTCCTTTTACCGCTAAATGAAAACGGCCAGAATGACGGCGGCGAAGTCTGGTTCTACCGCTACTTTGAGGATGAAAGCAACCCTAATGAAGAGCCTGTTTTGGAATACATTGAAGATGATGATGAGTACGAAGCCGTAGGCGATGCTTTTGACGAATATCTTGATTCTGCTGAATTCGATGAAATAATGGATGGCGAAGAAGATACGGAGTAATACTTCTCCTGTCTTCTACCGCTTTTTATCCATGATAGGTTCCAAAAACCTGGACGGTGTATCACGGCCGTTTTTATCGTATAAGTATAGGATATGCAAATTCTTTTTTGCCCTTGTCATAGCCACATAGAACATACGGCGTTCCTCTTCTATGGCCTCTGTAGTATTCGACTGTTTTGACGGAATCTTTCCCTCATTAACATCAGGCAGTATGACCGTATCAAACTCAAGGCCCTTAGAAGCGTGCATAGTCATAAGGCGTACGCCGTTTTCTTCGTTAGACGGCTTTTCATTTTTCTTGGATTCTACCAGTGCTTTGCATTGACTGATATAGTCATTCAGTTCTTTAAAGCTCTCATATTCCTTTGAGAGCTTTTGAAAATCATCTGCTATCTGCATGAACTTATCCGCTGAATCCATATCATAGTTTTCTTTTAAATAAATGTCATATCCTATTACTTTTCTTATGTAATTCACCGCAAGATACGGCCGCATAGTCTTAATCCGCTCTATATCTGAAAAAAGCTTAGCCACAGTCTCACACATTCTCTCATCCCCCTTATAATAAGCCAGAAGTTCCTTCAATGTGATCTGCGCCCCTTTTGCACTATCCTTTCTAATATACCTAAGCGGCCTGTTCATAAATAGATGAAAAAGCTCCCTGCTCCTGTTTCCGGCTGCAAATTCCATGTAGGCAAGTATATCTTTTATTACAAAGTGGTCGTACTGGCTCTTAAGCGGCTCTTTCATTACAAAGGGAATTTTATTCACAAGCAGCTTTTCCGCAAGCAGACTGCATTCGTGATTAGTGCGGTATATGATTGCAATATTGGATAAAAGTTCAGGCTTCCCGGCATTCTGTATTTCTTTTAGCCCATTTATAAGTTCTTCATACTCGGCGTCCTGATTTAGATATTCCTTCATGACAACGCCGCTTCCATTCTTATGGGATGCACTGATTTCTTTATCATATCTGTTTTTATTTTCTCCAATGACACAAAGCGATTTTTTTACGACATCTTCATGGCAGCGGTAATTTATATTTAAAAGGAGCTGCCGCGCCTCATTATAATCTTCCATGAACTGCTTCATTATATCCGGTTTGGCGCCTCTAAAGCCGTATATTGACTGGTCGTCGTCTCCTACTATAAAAATATTTCCATACTTTCCTGCAATATTTTTAACAATTTGATACTGCATAGGATTAATGTCCTGAAATTCATCTATCATTATGTATTCATACCGTTCCTGCCATGTCTTAAGAATCTCCGGCTTTTCTTCAAACAGCCTGAGACACAGAAGGCCCATATCATCGAAATCCATCTTTTTTAATTCGTCAAGAAATTCATTGTATTTCGCATACATATCTCTCAGTTCTTCTTTAGAAAAGGTATCCTGTATACAGGCATCAGTAT
>CAMWKB010000119.1 GCA_947174705.1 uncultured Lachnospiraceae bacterium | reverse complement strand
AACGAAACAATGGAACAGGATATGTCAAATGTTAAGCTGGCCTATAACGGAACACCACTCAACAAAGACACTGATTTCACGGTAAGTTATGTAAACAACACCAAAGCCGGAACCGCGAAGATAGTGTTCACAGGTAAAGGTCTCTACAATGGAACTCTTACAAAGAAATTTAAGATAACCAAAGCCCCGTTGAGTGATAGTATGCTTGACGACGCATCAAAGAATATCGAAGTGACCTACACCGGTAAAGCACTAAAACCCGATGTGACACTCAAAAACGGCAATACACCGCTTAAGAAAGGCACTGACTACACGCTTACATATAAAAATAATAAAAAAGTAAGCACAGCAGCCGCACCTGCGCAGATTACAGTAAAGGGCAAGGGCAGCTACACAGGCAGCTTTAAGGTAAACTTTACAGTTATTGCCAAGAGTAATGTAGCTGATGAAAAGTCAAATGCTAAGAGTATTAAACCTGATGAGGAAGATGATAACCTTACAGAAGATGATGCAGTTGTAGATGAAACTACAACGGAAGAGCCTGTAGCAGACGAAACCACAGAGGAAGAGCCTGCAACAGATGAGCCAACAGGGGATGAGCCTGTAACGGATGAACCAGCAGGGGATGACCCTGTAACGGATGAACCAGCAGGGGATGACCCTGTAACGGATGAACCAGCAGAGGATGAGCCTGTAACGAATGAACCAGCAGGGGATGAACCTGTAGCAGATGAGCCTACAGGGGATGAACCAGTAACAGATGAACCCACAGAGGAAGAGCCTGCAACAGATGAACCCACAGAGGAAGAGCCTGCAACAGATGAATCCACAGGGGAAGAAACTGCAACAGATAAGCCAACAGAGGAAGAATCTGTAACAGACGAATCGGCAATAGATGCGCCTGCAGTAGAGGAGTATAGTATTTTTGATATAGATGCAGAAACTACATCAACAGTAGAAACAACAGAACAATAAAACATAATGACTAAGGGAAGATTCATTGATATATTTTGAGCCTTCCCTTTTTAATATAATATACGTAAAACCGTTAATAAATAGTCAAATATCCTATTGACATATTCTCATAAACCCATTAGAATAAACTTATCAAAGGAATTCTAACAGTTGTGCGTTCTGCACGTTCAAGACAATTTCTGTCGGATTTTCGCTTTGAGACACAACAGAAAACGGCAGGAGAAGAAACGGACGGGCGCAGGATGAAAGATACAAAAGTTCAGTGGCATCCGGGATTTGTGGCGGCAATGAATCTGGAGCTGACAGGAAAACGTGATGATTTGATATTTGTCAAAGAACATAACCTTAATACAAAACCGCTTGAGATTGATCTGCTGGTAATTAAGAAAGAGCCGGACTTATTTTTAGACAATGAAATCGGAATGATATTTCGAGGGCATAATATTTTGGAATACAAGTCCCCTAACGACCATCTTGATATTGATACGTTTTATAAAGCAGGTGCATATGCAAGTCTATATAAATCCTATGGAGAAACGGTTGATTCAATAAAACCAGATGATGTTACGGTAACGCTTGTCCGCGATACAAAGCCCTCCGGATTGTTTAAGTATTTTGAAGAACATGATTATCAGGTAACAAATCCTTATAAAGGAATATATTATGTTGAAGGGGCAGTCCTGTTTCCGACGCAGATTATTGTTACAAAAGAGTTAGAACAGGGCACCCACATATGGCTGAAGTCATTATCTGACAGGATGGAAAAACAGGATGTGGAAAGACTGCTTGAAAGAATAAGTCATCTTACAAAAAAGACTGACAGAGAGTTGGCTGATTCAGTGCTTGAGGTAAGCGTGCAGGCAAATAAACAGGTTATAGAAGAATTGATAGGAGATGGTGGTATGAGCCAGGCGTTAATGAAGATAATGGAACCGCAGCTTCTTTTGTGGGAAAAGGAATGGATACAAAAAGGAATAAAAAAAGGAATACAGGGAACAGTAGATATTCTGCGTGATCTGCAGCATGATGATATTGATATCAAGGCTATTATTAAGAATAAGTATAATCTTTCAGATAATGAGGCTGAGGAATATTTATAATCAGTTGCTTATGCAAATATGAATTTTTATGTGCAGAGGGATATCGTGCGGTAAAGCAGATATTCCTCTTTGGTTTCGCTTCGTTCCCCTTGAAGCATTCTTTGTACTCATCTTTGCCTGTATAACCTGCGCGATATCCTAAGCGCCGACACACAACAAAGCAGCGTTTGCAGCATCTGGCTCGCCAGCGTACCCCACAGATACCCTTTAATACCCCATACCGGAATTGCAAAAAAGACAAACAATAGGCGCACAATCAGGCTTATAACACTGTATAAAAAGGTAAGTGCAGTTTTCCCAAGGCCGTTTAAGATGCTGTTCAGCGTGCTTGCAACGTACATAAAGGGGCAGATGAAGCTAAGCGTCAGAATGAAACTTCCGGCAAGTTCGCTGTTGTATAGCAGTCGGCCTGCCATGCGTCCGAACATGAGAAATAGGGATGTGCAGGCGAAGCCAAGGAGTAGGCAGTATTTGATAGATTTAAGTATGGCTTTGGTTACGGTGTGGCTGTTTCCATTTGCATCGGCTTCGGAGACGATGGGCAGCAGCAGGACGGAGATGGAATTGGTGAGTGCGGACGGAAACAGGATGAGGGGAAGGCTCATTCCGGTCAGTACGCCGTAGACGCCAAGGGCATCTGAGTTGTTTAGCCCGTAAGCCATAAGTCTGTTGGGAATAAAAACTGCTTCTATACTTTGCAAAATGTTTATTAATATACGGTTGGACGATAACGGAACCGCCAGTTTGAGCAGATTGCCCAGAATTTGTCTATAGGTTGCAGTAATAGAGGCTTTGGTTGAGGAGCGTCCTTTGGACGAGGATATAGCCCTTACGGCGTGCCATCCGAAGATGTGGTATGAACGGACCAGGATAGCTATAACGGAAACTATCATGGAAGCGCTTTCACCGATAACCAGCCCGACTACGGCGAAGCTGATAGTAGGCGTCAGGTTGTGTTTTAGGCATATGTGATAAATCAGATAGACGGAGCCCACGCGTACAACTTGTTCGGAGAGCTGCGAGATGGCGGGGATGGCAGTCTTTTTAATGCCATAAAAATATCCGTTTATGCAGGAATGTACTGTAGCCATAGGGATAGAAAGTGATATAATACGAAGTAGGGGGGCGGTGCGCGCCTCTAACAGGAAGGTTACGGCTATCCATTCGGAGTATCGGTAAATAAAAGCCATGCAGGCAAAAGAGACGCCCATGGAGAATACAAAGCCTGCCCACAGTGTACGGAAGGAGCTTTTGTAATCATGAGTGGAGGTTTCGCTTGCCACATATTTGGAAATAGCGGTCTGTATGCCTGATACGGTCAGGGAAAACGAAAGCGCGAGTACGGGGGAAATGAGCTGATAAATGCCCATGCCTTCCGCGCCGAATACTTTTGAAAGAAATATACGATAGAAAAAGCCGATAAATCGGCTGAGCAGTCCGGTAACAGTTAAAATTACCGTTCCGATAAGGAGTGGATTTTTACGATGCATATATCACCAAGGGGGATATTCGTTGTTTTATAGTATGCGGTAAAGCTGTAGATAAGAACAATTATTGCAGATTTTGGACAAGGCATGGGATATAGAATTTGAAATAAAATATCATGTGTTATGGAAAGGAAAAGGTTATTATATGAAAGAAAAAGTAGTAGTCGGAATGTCGGGCGGGGTGGATTCCTCCGTGGCTGCATATCTTTTGAAAGAACAAGGTTATGATGTGGTCGGGGTTACGATGCAGATATGGCAGGATGAAGAGGTGCAGGCGCAGGAGGAAAACGGCGGCTGCTGCGGTTTATCGGCCGTAGAGGATGCCAAAAGAGTGGCAGCTAAGCTTGGGATTCCGCACTATGTAATGAACTTTAAGAAGGAATTTAAGGAAAATGTGATAGATTATTTCGTGGAGGCGTATTTAAAGGGGCAGACCCCCAATCCCTGCATTGCATGCAACCGTTATGTAAAGTGGGAGTCTATGCTTAAGCGGAGTATGGAAATCGGCGCTGATTATATTGCGACGGGTCACTATGCCAGAATCATCAAGCTTGAGAATGGCAGATATGCCATCAGAAACTCTGTTACCGAGGCAAAAGACCAGACTTATGCGCTTTATGGACTGACGCAGTTTCAGCTGTCACATACGTTAATGCCGGTAGGAGAGTATACAAAGGATGAAATACGTGAAATCGCAGAGAGAGAGGGATTTGATGTAGCACATAAACCCGACAGTCAGGAAATCTGTTTTATTCCGGATAATGATTATGCGGCTTTTATTGACAGGGAAGCAGCAGGCAGGGTGCCGGGGAAAGGGAACTTTGTGGCAAAGGACGGTGAGATTTTAGGAGAGCATCTTGGAATCACACATTATACCATAGGACAGAGAAAAGGACTGGGTCTGTCTATGGGACATCCTGTGTTTGTAAGCGAAATCAGACCGGAAACCGGAGAGGTGGTAATAGGTGAGGCTGAGGATGTATGGGGAGATGCTTTGTTATGTAAACAATTAAATTTCATGGGAATGGAAGATTTAAGAGAGCCCAGAGAGGTGACCGCCAAAATACGTTATGCGCACCGAGGGGAACGCTGCTTAATTGAGAGAGTGGATGAAGATACAATAAGATGTAGCTTTAAGGCCCCTGTAAGGGCGATAACACCGGGGCAGTCAGTGGTCTTTTACGAAGACGTGTATGTGCTTGGCGGCGGTGTTATCATGAAATCTATATAGGCTATATTTTATGAAATTCTGCATTTCTCTTTTCAAAGGTAGTATAATATTTAAATCCGCAGTCTTTTAAAATATTGACAGCAGTGTCATAATTTGCGGCGATTTTTTCGGGAGTGTGGGCATCCGAACCGACAGTTATTATTTCCCCGCCAAGTTCTTTATAGCGGCGGATAATGGCGAAGCATGGTGCATTTTCATATGCCCGTTCAAGGGTTTTGGTGTTCAGCTCGATTCCTTTTTCGTCTGAAATAAGCTTTTCCAGAATCTTATCAAGTATGTCCTGATATTGTTCATATGAAAAGCTTCCGTTTCTGCCGGGGCCATAGCGGAAGACGTAATCTAAATGACCGTAGACGTCAAAATTGCTGAAGACTTTTATATTGTCAAGCACAGATACATAGTATTCTCGGTAAGCTTCCTCAAGCGTTTTGCCCTCAAAAAAATCGGGATAAAACGGGTCCAGACCGTTGCAAAGGTGTGAAGAGGCGATTATGAAGTCATATTCATGCGCTTTTGCAAATGCAGAATTCTTTTTTGCGATATGGGGCTGAAGCCCAAGCTCTATTCCGAATAAAACATTTATTTTGTCTGCGTATTTTTCTTTATATTTCAGTAAATCATAAAGATAAGAGTCGGGATTTACTTCAAATTTGCCGGCAGGTACTTCTTCGGAAACCGGAAAGTCGAAATCCTGATGCTCGGTAAAGCACATCCTGGTCAAACCCAGGTTTATTCCTTGAATTATCATTTCTTCCATAGGTGTATCCGAATCTCCCGAAAAAGAGGAGTGAAGATGAAAATCTGATTTTATTGGCATAATAACCCTCCTTTTTTGTATGTGAAAAATTTATTTTTCACCCTATTATAGGTTATCTTACCCGAAAGCGCAAGATGATGAAATTTGCATTGTTTTTTATACTATTAGTAATATATTTTATATTTGTATATATAATGTGAATGGTAAATAAGTAAAAGAATGTAGGATGATTTTTACGTTTTAGGTACTTTTTGCAGAAACTTCCAATTATTTCTTATTTACATCTTGAATTTTTAGGACAAATTAGTTAAAATAATTTTGTTGACAAAATTTTGTCAATCTGAATATATGCAGCGCCCATTTGAGACGTTTATATTTTTCAGACTGGCAGAAAATATATATAATATATTTTTAGGAGGAAACAATAATGGCAGTAAAAGTAGCAATCAATGGTTTTGGTCGTATTGGTCGTCTTGCATTCAGACAGATGTTCGGTGCAGAGGGATACGAAGTAGTAGCAATTAACGATTTGACAAGCCCTAAGATGCTTGCACACTTGTTAAAGTATGACTCTTCACAGGGTAGATATGAAAAAGGCGACACAGTTTCAGCCGGAGAAGATTCTATTACGGTTGACGGTAAGACTCTTAAGATTTACAAAGAGCCAGATGCAAACAATTGTCCTTGGGGCGAACTTGGAGTAGACGTAGTATTAGAGTGCTCCGGTTTCTATACCTCTAAAGAAAAAGCACAGGCACACATCAATGCCGGCGCTAAGAAAGTTGTTATTTCTGCTCCTGCAGGAAATGATCTTCCTACTATCGTATACAATGTTAATCACACAAAGCTGACAAAGGATGATACAATTATTTCTGCAGCATCCTGTACAACAAACTGCCTTGCTCCTATGGCAAAGGCTCTTAATGACCTTGCAACAATCAAATCCGGTATCATGAGCACAATTCATGCATACACAGGAGATCAGATGATTCTTGACGGTCCTCAGAGAAAAGGCGATCTTAGAAGATCACGTGCAGGCGCTATCAATATCGTTCCTAACAGCACAGGCGCTGCTAAAGCAATCGGTCTTGTTATTCCTGAACTGAACGGAAAACTTATCGGTTCCGCACAGCGTGTTCCTACTCCTACAGGTTCTACAACAATTCTTGTAGCAACAGTTGAGAAGTCTGTAACTAAGGATGAAATCAATGCAGCTATGAAAGCAGCAGCTAATGAATCATTCGGATACAATGATGAAGAAATCGTATCTTCTGACGTTATCGGTATGAGATATGGTTCACTCTTCGATGCTACACAGACTATGGTAGGCGAAGACAATCTGGTACAGGTTGTTTCATGGTATGACAATGAGAACAGCTACACAAGCCAGATGGTTAGAACAATCAAATACTTTGCTGAATTAGACTAATTTTAAAAAGTAATAAATTTAAGCTAAGATCTATCAAGGTCCGGCCTCGTTGGGCCGGGCCTTGTTTTATATTATGAAGAAAAGGAGAAATAAAAATGGCATTAAATAAGAAATCCGTAGATGATATTAATGTAAAAGGAAAACGCGTTCTGGTAAGATGCGACTTTAACGTTCCGTTAAAGAGCGGCGAGATTACAGATGAAACCCGTATCGTTGCAGCGCTTCCTACTATAAATAAACTCATTAAAGACGGCGGTAAGGTTATTCTTTGCTCACATCTTGGCAAAGTTAAAAACGGTCCTAACGAAGGCGAATCACTTGCACCTGTTGCAAAGAGACTTTCAGAGAAACTTGGCAAAGAAGTTAACTTTGTTTCAGATTACAATGTAACCGGTGAGGCAGCTACAGCAGCAGTTGCAGCTATGAACGAAG
>CAMWKB010000118.1 GCA_947174705.1 uncultured Lachnospiraceae bacterium | reverse complement strand
AGCACTCTCTCAAGTGTTCCCTTAGGACCTTTTACAGTCACTTTATTATTTTCTGCGATATCAACAGTTACTCCTGCCGGAATCGCGATTGGCATTCTTCCTATACGTGACATGCCCGTACCTCCTGTTTTATATTTTATACATTAGGCTTTTACCATACAAAAGCCAATACTTCTCCGCCTACCTGAAGCTCTCTTGCTTTCTTATCGGTAATAACACCCTGATTGGTGGAGATGATTGCAATACCAAGTCCGCCGAGAACCTTCGGTAAATCTTCCTTGCCTGCGTATACACGAAGACCGGGTTTGGAAATTCTCTTAAGACCGGAAATGATTTTTTCGTTTTTATCTTCGCCATATTTTAATGTAATATGGATTGTCTGAAATTTACCGTCTTCAATAACGTCAAATTTCTTAATATAACCTTCATCCAAAAGAATCTGTGCTATAGCCAGTTTCATCTTAGATGAGGGCACATCTACTGTATCATGTTTTGCAGTATTTGCATTACGGATTCTTGTAAGCATATCTGCAATAGGATCACTCATTGTCATTTGAATTGCCTCCTTCTCTTAATCTCTCATCAAGCCTACCAACTGGCTTTACGAACGCCAGGAATCTGACCTTTATATGCTAACTCACGGAAGCAAATTCTGCAAATTCCGTATTTTCTTAAATAAGCATGTGGCCGCCCACAAATTTTGCAACGATTATACTCTCTTGTAGAGAATTTAGGTTTACGCTGCTGTTTAATCTTCATTGCTGTCTTAGCCATGAATTTACCTCCTTTTACTTAGCAAATGGCATATTGAACAATCTTAATAATTCTCTCGCCTCTTCATCTGTTTTAGCAGTTGTTACAATAATAACATCCATACCTCTTACCTTATCAATCTTATCATATTCGATTTCAGGGAAGATCAACTGCTCTTTAATTCCCAGAGCATAATTTCCTCTGCCGTCAAACGCATTGGGATTTACACCTCTAAAGTCACGTACACGAGGCAGTGCAAGGTTTACCAAACGATCAAGGAATTCATACATCTTATCACCACGCAGGGTAGTCTTGCATCCGATTGCCTGACCTTCCCTGATTTTGAAATTAGCAATAGAATTCTTTGCCTTTGTAATAATCGCTTTCTGGCCTGCAATCGTCTCCATATCGCTCATGGCAGCTTCCAAAATTTTTGCATTTTCTTTTGCTTCACCAACGCCCATGTTGATTACAATCTTATCGAGCTTGGGAACCTGCATGACATTTTTATATCCAAACTTTTTGACCATAGCATCTACGATCTCGTCTTTATACAAATCTTTAAGCCTACTCAACTTATTAGACCTCCTTCCTTAGAATTAATCAATGATGTCACCTGTGGATTTTGCAAAACGAACTTTCTTACCTTTTTCCATCTTAAATCCGATTCTTGTTGCTTTTCCCTTGTGTACATACATAACATTAGAAATATCAATGGGAGCCTCTTTCTGAACAATGCCGCCGTTCTGATTAGCTGCAGAAGGTTTCTCATGCTTTGTAATCTTATTGATTCCTTCTACCAAGACTCTTCCATTCTTTCTATCTACGGAAACAACCTTGCCTTCTTTGTCTTTGTCTTTACCGGTGATTACTTTAACGGTATCACCTTTTTTAATCTTCATTGTTGACATGCCGGCACCTCCTATAATACTTCCGGAGCCAGTGAAACAATTTTCATAAACTGTTTGTCACGAAGCTCTCTTGCTACTGGTCCAAAAATACGGGTTCCTCTCGGAGTCTTGTCTTCTTTGATAATAACAGCAGCATTTTCATCAAATCTAATATAAGAACCGTCTTTGCGGCGAGCGCCCTTTACGGTACGAACAACTACGGCTTTTACAACATCGCCTTTTTTTACAACGCCGCCTGGTGTTGCATCTTTAACAGTAGCAACGATTATATCACCAATGCGTGCATATCTTCTTGTAGATCCACCCATAACTCTGATACATAAAAGCTCTTTAGCGCCAGTGTTATCAGCGACCTTAAGTCTGCTTTCCTGTTGAATCATACTACCTTTTCTCCTTTTCCAATATTCTCAAGCACCCTATTATTTAGCCTTCTCCACGATTTCAACGAGTCTCCATCTCTTGTCTTTAGATAAAGGTCTTGTTTCCATTACTTTAACTGTATCGCCAATGTTGCACTCATTGTTCTCATCATGTGCCTTTAATTTATAGGTTCTTTTTACAATCTTGCCATAAAGCGGATGCTTAACATGGTCTTCAATTGCAACAACAATAGTTTTTTGCATTTTATTACTGGTTACCTTACCAGTACGTGTTTTTCTTAAATTTCTTTCCACGACCTATGCTCCTTTCTTAGCACAAACTAGTTAGCTGCCTTTGCGTTCTGAGTAATTACTGTCTGGATTCTTGCAATATTTCTTCTTACTTCTTTAATCCTTGCTGTATTATCTAACTGATTTGTTGCGTTCTGGAATCTCAAATTGAAAAGTTCTTTCTTAGCGTCTACCAGTTCCTGTGCTAATTCTGCATCTGATTTTTTCTTTAAATCTTCTACATACTTATTAGTTTTCATTTGATACACCGCCTTCCAAGTCTGCTTTAGAAACGATTTTACATTTACATGGAAGCTTATGTGTTGCAAGACGTAAAGCCTCTCTCGCCACTTCTTCATTTACTCCGGCGATTTCAAACATTACCCGTCCTGGCTTAACAACTGCTACCCAGTATTCCAGAGTACCTTTTCCGGAACCCATACGTGTTTCTGCTGGTTTTGCTGTTACTGGTTTATCAGGGAAAATCTTAATCCAAACTTTACCGCCACGCTTAATGTAACGAGTCATTGCAATACGGGCAGCTTCGATCTGATTAGATTTAATCCAACATGGTTCTGTTGCCACAATACCCCATTCACCATAGGTAATTGTATTGCCGCGTGTAGCCTTTCCTGCCATAGAACCACGAAACTGTTTACGACGTTTAACTCTTTTTGGCATTAACATTATTTATCGCTCCCTTCCTTATTTGATTTAGTAGGAAGTACCTCGCCTTTGTAAATCCATACTTTGACACCAACTTTACCATAAGTTGTATCAGCTTCTGCAAAGCCGTAATCAATGTCAGCTCTTAATGTCTGAAGCGGAATTGTACCGTCACTGTAGAATTCGGTACGAGCCATATCGGCACCGCCAAGACGTCCTGAACAAGCTGTCTTAATTCCAAGCGCTCCTGCTTTCATAGTTCTTCCCATGCAGGATTTCATAGCACGTCTGAAAGATACACGATTCTCTAACTGCTGTGCAATATTTTCTGCAACAAGCTGTGCATCTCTGTCAGGTCTCTTAATCTCCTTGATGTCTACTAAAACTTTCTTCTTGGTAAGTTTGGAAAGTTCTTTCTTGGTAATTTCAATTTCATTACCACCTTTACCAATAACTACACCCGGTTTAGCAGTATATATAATTACTTTTACTCTGTCTGATGCTCTTTCGATTTCAATCTTGGAAACACCAGCGCTGTATAATTTTTCCTTTAAGTATTTTCTGATGTTGTAATCTTCTACTAAGAAGTCAGAAAATTCTGCATCAGCATACCATTTGGAATCCCAATCTTTAATAATGCCGACTCTGAGGCCGTGAGGATTAACTTTCTGTCCCATGTTTTTCTCCTTCCTATATAATTCCTATCTCTCGTCAAGAACTATTGTAATATGGCTCATTCTCTTCTCGATTCTATAAGCCCTTCCCTGTGCTCTTGGTCTGATTCTCTTCATAGTAGGTCCTTTATTTGCATAACATTCTGCAATATAAAGATTCTCTGTATTCATTCCGTTATTGTTTTCAGCATTTGCGATTGCTGACTCCAACAGCTTTTTAATTAAGCTTGAAGCATATCTCGGATTGTATTCCAGAATACCTAATGCAGTCGTTACATCCTTGCCTCTAATGGCGTCTAATACAAAACAAGCTTTCTGGACGGACACTCTGGCATATGAGAGTTTAGCCGAAGGTCTGGTATCCTTGTTTGCATTTCTTTCTCTTTTTATCTGGGATCTATGTCCTTTAGCCATAGATAAAACCTCCTTTCAACTTAACGAACTTTAGACTTTCTCTCGTCCTTATCATGTCCTCTGTAAGTTCTTGTTGCTACGAACTCACCAAGTTTATGTCCAACCATATCTTCTGTAACATATACAGGCACATGCTTTCTTCCGTCATGAACAGCAAATGTATGTCCGACAAAAGATGGAAAAATAGTAGAACGACGTGACCAGGTCTTGATTACCTGTTTCTGTCCTGACGCATTCATAGCATCTACTTTTTTCAGTAAACTTGCATCTGCAAATGGTCCTTTTTTCAGTGATCTTGCCATGATCTTTCCTCCTTATTTAATAGCTCTACCGTCTCTTCTTCTTACTATCAGCTTGTTAGAAGCTTTCTTCTTTTTACGTGTCTTCAAGCCGAGTGCCGGTTTACCCCATGGAGTACATGGACCCGGACGTCCGATTGGTGCACGTCCTTCACCACCACCATGTGGATGGTCATTAGGGTTCATAACAGAACCGCGAACTGTCGGGCGGATGCCCATATGACGTTTACGTCCTGCTTTACCTATCTTAATCAGGTTGTGGTCTCCATTTCCAACATTTCCAATTGTAGCTCTGCATACAACCGGAACCATTCTCATCTCGCCTGAAGGTAATCTTAATGTTGCATATTTACCTTCTTTTGCCATCAGCTGAGCACCGTTTCCTGCTGAACGAACCAGCTGTCCGCCCTTTCCGGGATAAAGCTCAATGTTATGAATAACGGTACCGACCGGAATCTCTGATAAAGGCATGCAGTTTCCGATTCTTACTTCTGCTTCAGGTCCGTTCATAACCTTCATTCCGTCTTTTAAGCCTTCCGGTGCAAGAATATATGATTTCTGTCCGTCAGCATAGCAGATCAAAGCAATGTTTGCCGTTCTGTTAGGATCGTATTCAATACCGATTACTGTTGCCGGAATTCCGTCTTTATTTCTCTTGAAATCAACATTTCTATATAATCTTCTACTTCCGCCGCCACGATGTCTGACTGTAATCTTACCCTGATTGTTTCGTCCGGAGTTTTTCTTAAGAGATGTGCAAAGTGCCTTCTCGGGCTCTTTTTTGGTAATCTCAGAAAAATCGGAACCAGTCATATTACGTCTGGAAGGTGTATATGGGTTATATGTCTTAATTCCCATGTTCTTATCTCCTTTTCTTAAATTTGTTCAACTATTTTCTACGTCTTCTTAAAGTCCTGCAAAAATCTCAATATCCTTGCTATCCTCTGTCAACTGTACAATAGCTTTTTTGGTCTTAGCGGTTTTGCCGTATACCATGCCGCGTCTTTTTGTCTTTCCGTCAAGATTCATGGTATTTACTCTTGCCACTTTTGTTCCTTCAAACATCTTTTCTACAGCTTCTTTAATCTGAGTCTTATTAGCTTGTGGATGAACTAAGAAAGTATATTTCTTCTCGCTCATACCTGCCATACTTTTTTCCGTAATGACCGGTTTGAGGATTACATCATAATACTGAATTGCTGCCATTATGCATACACCTCCTCAATTTTGGCTACTGCGTCTTTGGTAAGAACCAGTGTATCGCCTTTCATGATATCATATACGTTAATCGAATCGGCACAAAGCATATTGATTTTAGGAAGATTTCTTGAAGAATAATATGCATTATCGTTCTTTTCTCCTACAACTACCAGCGCTTTGTCAACCTTAAGGTTATTCATAACGTTCTTGAAGTTCTTAGTCTTAATCTCGTCGAACTTAAGCTCTTCAACAACAATTAATTTATTCTCATTTACCCTGCTTGTGAGTGCAGACTTAAGAGCTGCTCTCTTTTCTTTTTTATTTAACTTAAAGGAATAATCTCTCGGAACCGGAGCGAATACTACGCCGCCGCCTTTCCACTGTGGTGCTCTGATTGAGCCCTGTCTTGCATGACCGGTTCCTTTCTGTCTCCAAGGTTTTCTACCACCACCGGAAACTTCCGAACGAGTCTTTGCTTTCTGCGTTCCCTGGCGTTTATTTGCAAGATGCTGAACAACTGCCATGTGTACTAAATGTTCATTCACCTTAGCACCGAAAATCGCATCGTTTAAGTCCATCTTGCCGACTTCTTTACCTTCCATATTATAAACAGATACGTTTGCCATCTGAATGGTCCTCCTTTCATCTGTGACTTATGTCACTATTTTGCCTCGACCTTAGTTGTTTCTTTAATTGTTACTAAGCCCTTCTTAGGTCCCGGTACAGCTCCTTTTACAAGAAGCAGGTTCTTGTCTGCATCAACTCTTACTACGGTAAGATTCTGAACTGTTACTCTTACACAGCCCATATGACCAGGCATGCCTTTTCCTTTAAATACCCTGCTCGGTGAGGAACAAGCGCCGTTAGAACCCTGATGGCGATGGAATTTGGAACCATGAGCCATAGGCCCTCTATGCTGACCGTGTCTCTTGATTGCACCCTGGAATCCCTTTCCTTTGGAAATAGCAGTCACATCAATTCTGTCGCCAGCTTCAAAGATGTCAGCCTTGATTTCGCTTCCAAGTTCATACTCTGCCGCATTATCAAGTTTTAACTCTCTTACAAATCTCTTGCAGGTAACACCGGCCTTAGCGAAGTGTCCCTTCTGCGCCTTGTTTACGCCATGTCTGTGAATGACTTCCTTCTTATCATTCTTGTCTTTGTTTACAATTCTTTCTTTCTTGTCTACAAAGCCAACCTGCAGCGCGCTGTAACCGTCGTTTTCAACTGTCTTAATCTGTGTTACTGCACACGGTCCTGCCTGAAGCACTGTTACCGGCGTTAATGTGCCGTCTTCATTGAAGATTTGAGTCATTCCGACTTTTGTTGCCAAAATAGCTTTTTTCATTTTCTTACCTCCTGTTATTCTACAGCGGACCCTGTCGGGTCATACTAGTAGGGGTCTGCTTTATTAACTTATTTATTTTTCATTTTGATATCGATATACACGCCGACCGGCATTTCCAGTCTCTGCAATGCATCAACAGTCTTAGGTGTGGGAGCAATGATATCAATGAGTCTCTTGTGAGTTCTCTGCTCGAACTGCTCTCTGGAATCTTTATATTTGTGAACCGCCCTTAAGATAGTAACAACTTCCTTCTTAGTAGGAAGGGGTACCGGTCCGCTTACCTGAGATCCGTTTTTCTTAACTGTTTCGATGATTTTCTTGGCAGATGCATCAACCAGCTGATGGTCATATGCTTTTAATGTAATTCTCATTACCTGATTTGCCATAAAAAAAGTCGCCTCCTTTTCGCACTTTTAAATTTCTTAAGTACGACAAGCGGTGACTGTACACTCTCCCGTGTGTGTCCTATTTAAAAGAGACACCTACGTCGTTTCTGAACTTGTCAGACATTCTTGCTTGTACAGTGACTTGTCGTCAGTTTCCTAACTTGACATTCGCTCCGCGGAAAACCTGCCACGTGGGCAGCAACCTCGCGCTTCATAGCTATCATGCCACAGCGTTATTTAGTATACATGATGTTTTTTGAAGATGCAAGTGTTTTTTTGAAAAAATTTATCAATTCTGTAAAAAACTTATAAATTTTACCAAAAATCTCACATTCTTTGAAAAAACTTGCATTACCCACATGAAATGCATTAAGATAGAAATACAATATAAATATTAATGAAACTACTCACTATACTAT
>CAMWKB010000117.1 GCA_947174705.1 uncultured Lachnospiraceae bacterium | reverse complement strand
TACTACATATAGTATAAAATAGATATGTATGTTTTTAAATTTCAGATATTAATTTTTAAATATGCTAAAGCATATATAAAGGTATAAAAAATATAAAATACCAATAATATATAAAGTGGAGGCTTATTTTGTATGGATATAAATCAATACATTGTTGCGATGCGACCGGTTTTTAATAAAAAGGCGTTATTCAGCGATACTACGGAGAATTATATATCTCCGGCAGAGCCAAATGCTTATAGTGAGGTAACTGTTCGGTTCAGAGCTGCCAAAAATAACATTGATAAAGTATTTTTTGTGAATAAGGGCGAGAAGTATCTAATGTTTAAAGTTGAATCCGATGAATACTTTGATTATTATTCACATACGGAGCAGCTTGATAATGTAAAGCTTAGTTATTATTTTGAGATACATGCAGGAAAGATTTCCTGTTTTTATGATACACGCGGAGTCGTAAAGGATATTGACCCTTATTATAATTTTCAGATAATACCGGGCTTTAAAACTCCGGATTGGGCCAAAGGAGCCGTTTTTTATCAGATATTTGTAGATAGATTCTATAATGGGGATACGTCCAATGATGTTTTGACAAATGAGTATAAGTATATCGGCGAGGGAACGGTTAAGGTCGATAATTGGAATAAATATCCTGCATCTATGGGAGTAAGAGAGTTTTACGGCGGCGATTTACAGGGTGTTTTGGATAAAATGGATTATCTGCAGGATTTGGGCGTGGATGTGATTTATTTTAATCCGCTTTTTGTGTCTCCTTCAAACCATAAGTATGATATACAGGATTATGATTATATAGATCCGCATTTCGGTAAGATAGTAAATGATGCCGGGGATGTGTTGCAATCAGGACGGGAACCCAATCAGTCGGCTACGAAATATATTAATCGTGTTTCAAGTAAAGAAAATCTGGAGGCCAGCAATGAACTTTTTGCCGAAGTAGTAAAAGAAGCCCATAGGCGCGGTATGAAAATTATTCTGGACGGAGTCTTTAATCATTGTGGTTCATTTAATAAATGGATGGACCGTGAGCGGATTTATGAGGAAGCCGAAGGCTATGAAAAGGGCGCTTATGTTGCTGAGGACAGCCCTTATCATAATTATTTCCAATTTAATAATAATAATTGGCCTTATAATGGCGCGTATGACGGCTGGTGGGGAAATGATACCTTACCGAAGTTGAATTTTGAAGGATCAAGAGAACTTATAAATTATATTCTTGATATAGGTAAGAAGTGGGTGTCTCCGCCCTACAACGCTGATGGATGGCGGCTTGATGTGGCAGCGGATTTAGGTCATAGCGCTGAGTTTAATCATAATTTCTGGAAAGAATTCCGTAAAGCTGTAAAAACAGCAAATCCGAACGCTATTATTCTCGCGGAGCATTACGGAAGTCCTAAAGATTGGCTTCAGGGCGATGAGTGGGATACCGTTATGAATTATGATGCTTTTATGGAGCCTGTTACGTGGTTTTTGACAGGAATGGAAAAGCATAGCGATGATTATCGCGAAGACTTAAAAGGAAATGCCGGTAGTTTCTGGGAAGCAATGAAACATCATGGCGCGAGTTTTACAAGCCCTTCCCTGCTAACGGCTATGAATGAGCTTTCAAACCATGACCATTCACGATTCCTGACAAGAACAAACAATAAGGTCGGCCGTACAAGTACGCTGGGAGCGGAAGCTGCCGATATAGGAGTTAATAAGGCGGTACTGAGAGAAGCCGTAGTTATTCAGATGACGTGGCCCGGGGCGCCTACAATTTATTATGGGGATGAAGCGGGGCTTTGCGGTTTTACTGATCCGGATAACAGGCGCACATATCCTTGGGGAAATGAAGATAATGAATTGATAGAGTTTCATAAGGATGTCATTAGCATTCATAAACAGAACAAGGAGTTTTTGACAGGCTCTTTAAAATATCTGGATGCAGATTATAATGTGATAGGATACGGACGTTTTACAAGCGGGCAGCAGTCCGTGATATTAATTAATAACAATAGTTATGAAATTACCAAAGAGATTTCCGTATGGTATCTTGGAATACCTAAGGAGTGTGTATTAAAGTCTCTTATATTTACCGATGTAGACGGATATACCACGAAGTCAAAAGAATACCCGGTTATTTCGGGAAAATTAAAGATTACTCTGCCGCCTACTTCTGCAATTATATTGCAGCATATCGCGAAAAGGGAGAGCCTTTTAGCGAGTAGAGACAGCGCGGCTCCAAGTAAAAATTTCTTGCATTTTATGTAGCGTTATGATATAAATTGTAGTTGTAAGACAGACAGTTTCTTACAATTGAAATGGATGGATTCCCGAGTGGCCAAAGGGGACAGACTGTAAATCTGCTGCAAATTGCTTCGGTGGTTCGAATCCACCTCCATCCATTGTGCCGCAGTGGCGGAATTGGCAGACGCCCGGGACTTAAAATCCCGTGGGTAGTGATACCCGTACCGGTTCGACCCCGGTCTGCGGCAGGATGCAAAATTGTTATTCATAGGCACGAACTTAGGGAATATAAATAAAAACGGGGCTCGAACCGCGGGAGCGAAGGTCGCCCCGTTTTTGTTTATATTCCCTAAGTTCTATTTTTATAATAAAATTTTTATAAATATCATCAATGATGATTGACATAAAAAGCTTTTATTTATATACTTGTAATCGACACTGACCGACTGGTCGGACGGACTGGAAAAAAGAATTTTATTTATATTGGAATAAATATATCAGAAAGAGGAGTATACACATGTTAGGAAAGTTTAGCGTTAAAAAGCCTTATACTGTTCTGGTGGCGGTGGTTCTTGTAATTGTGCTTGGAGTAGTTTCTTTTACAAAGATGTCTACCGATTTGCTGCCCAGTATAAGTCTTCCATATGTAATTGTTATGACTACATATCCGGGAGCCAGTCCGGAAACGGTAGAGATGGTGGTGACTAAGCCGGTGGAAGCTTCTATGGCGACAGTCAGTAATATTGAAGAAATCAGTTCAGTTTCCAGCGAAAACTATTCGGTGGTTATTTTGGAATTTGCCCAGTCCACAGATATGAACGCTGCATCTTTGGAGATTAGGGAGACCTTGGACCAGATTAAAAGCTACTGGAGCGATTCGGTCGGAAATCCGATAATCATGAAATTAAATCCCGATATGCTGCCGATTATGATTGCTGCTGTCGGCGGCGTTGGCATGACTGATGCAGAAGTCAGTGAAATGACGCAGAATACGGTTATTCCAGAACTGGAAAGTATTGAAGGTGTTGCATCCGCAAGCGCGACAGGTCTGCTTGAGGAGAGTGTTAATGTTATAATCAGGCAGGAGAAAATAGATGCTATTAATGTAAAAGTTTTTGGTTATATAGATGATGAAATGAAGGATGCCGAGCAAGAGCTTGCTGACGCCAGACAGGAGATTGCCGACGGGCAGGCTGAGATTAATGATGCGAAGGCAGAGTTAGAGGATAGTAAAAAAGAGCTGGTGGACAGCCAAAAGGAGCTGGATGACAGCCGGACAGAATTAAAAGACGGTAAGCAGAAGATTATAGATGGGAAAAACGAAATTGCTGAGAATAAGACGAAATTAGAAGAGGGCAAAAACGAACTTGCGAACAAGAAGGATGAGACTGCAAAACAGCTGGCAGAGGCTGAGAAGAAGATTTTAACAGCAAAAGCAGATTTAGAAGCTACTAAGATGCATCTTACTATGGAAATTGAGACAATAAAGGCATCGGTAGAGGGATTAAAAAAGGCTCAGGAAGGCTTGGAAGAGATAAAGAAGCAGGCTGCGGCCTTTGGTATAAACGATATTTCAGAAATAGATACACAAATAAAACAATTAAAAGATGCAAAAGCTCCGTTAGAGAGCTTGAAAGCCGTATTGAATGCATTGCCGCCGGGATCAAGTATAGGTGACGATATTGCGAAAGGGATAAACGATGCTTTACAAAAACTTGGAATAAGTGGAATTAATTTAAGTGCTGGAAGTTCCGTTGAGGCGGCAATGCAAGCTTTAGAGGTTGCGATACCTGCCATAGACGAGAGTATTGAAAAATTAGAAGGCCTTAAATCCGCATGGAATACGCTGCAGACTACTATAGATAATTTGCAGAACAGCATAAATGTCAGCACTATGGGTCTTGGTGCGGATGCCTATATCGCACAGTTGGAAACAACCCTTTCCAGTATTGAGAAAAACATCGCCAAGCTAGACAAAGCCCTTACCGAATTATATAAAGGCAACCTGACCGCTGCCATAGAGTTTGCCAACGCACAGACTGCCATCAGCCTTGGAGAATTTCAGATTACCACAGCAGAAAGCCAGTTAGAGGCAAGCGAGAAACAGATTGAAACAGGTGAAGAACAGCTTGAGGAAGGACAGAAGCAGCTTGATTCAGCCTGGGATCAGATTAAAGACGGGGAAGAACAGTTAAACGATTCCATAGAGCAGTTAAAAGACGCGCTTCAACAGATTGTGGACGGTGAGGAAGAACTGGAAGAAGCGCGGGAGAATGCCTATAATCAGGCGGATATGAATGGAATCCTTACGGTTGATACTGTAAAATCCCTTTTAGCAGCCCAGAATTTCACTATGCCGGCAGGGTATGTTACGGAAGAGGGCATTGACTATCTTGTCAGGGTAGGTGATAAGCCTGAAGATATAGAGAAACTAAAGAAAATGCCCATTATGAATCCGGAAATGGATGGTGTAGATATTATTACGCTTGAAGATGTGGCGGATGTATTTATGACGGATAACTCTGCGGATATTTATGCCAATGTAAACGGCGAGCCGGGTATTATGATCACCATGCAGAAGCAGACAGGATACTCGACAGGTGATGTTTCGGATAAGATACTTGATAAATTTGAGGAGCTTAAAGAAGAAAACGACCGGTTGATTTTAATTACATTAATGGATCAGGGTATTTATATTGATCTTGTTATGGACTCCATTATCAATAATGTACTTTTTGGCGCAATCCTTGCCGTACTTGTATTGATAGTGTTTTTGAAGGATTGGAGACCTACCGCGGTAGTTGCATGTTCTATCCCGATAAGTCTTATTACGGCGATTGTGTGTATGTATTTTAGCGGAATTACTCTGAATGTCATCTCTTTGTCTGGTCTGGCGCTTGGCGTTGGTATGCTGGTAGATAACTCTATCGTAGTAATTGAGAATATATACAGAATGAGAAGTGAGGGATATTCTGCAAAAGAGGCAGCAGTCGAAGGAGCAGGAGAGGTTGCGGGAGCAATTCTTGCCTCTACGCTTACTACGGTCTGCGTATTTTTACCTATTGTATTTACGGAAGGTATTACCAGACAGTTGTTTGTTGATATGGGACTGACGATTGCCTATTCGCTGCTTGCCAGTCTTCTAATTGCACTTACTGTGGTGCCGGCGGTAAGTGCAGGACTTCTTACCAGAACAAAGACGCAACAGGAAGGAAAATTGTTTGGCGGATTAATGAAAATATATGGAAAAGCGTTGGAACTTTCATTAAACGTTAAACCGTTAGTAATAATACTGGTTTTAGTTCTTTTAGTATTAAGTGCCGTTGCATCATTTTCAAAAGGTATAGCATTTATGCCGGATATGGATAGCACGCAGATTAGTATGACATTGTCTATGCCTAAGGATACGCCGCTTACGGACACCGCAGAAGTTACCGATGAAATAGTGGAAAGATTAATGGCAGTGGAAGATGTAATAGATGTGGGTGCAATGGCAAGTACATCGTCTTTGGGTATGCTCTCAGGCGGAGGCAACTCGAGTACTAATGAAACAACCATCTATATTTCCTTAGATGAGGACAAGAAAAGGGATAATCTGGAAATTGCGGATGATATAGAAGAAAGTATTCAAGATATTCTTGAGAAAAATCAGGCTGAAGCATCGATTGAAACAGCTACGATGGATATGAGCGCTTTAGGCGGAAGCGGTATTTCCATCCAGATAAAGGGACGTGAGCTCGATACCCTGCAGGAGATTGCAAAAGATATAGCTGCGATTGTAGAGAGTGTGGAAGGCACTACAGATGTGTCGGATGGCTTGGAAGAATCTACTGGTGAAATGCGTATTATAGTTGATAGAAATAAAGCAATAGAGCATGGTCTTACCGTTGCGCAGGTATTTCAGCAGATTCAGTCAAAACTTGCGGATGCAACCAGCGCTACTACTCTGGAAACCGAAATTGAAGAGTATGACGTATATGTAAAGCATGCAAAAGACATGGCGTTAACCAGAGAATTAGTTAAAGAGCTGGAACTTGACAGGACCAAGCAGGACGGAACCAAAGAGAAAATAAAGCTTTCGGACATTGCTACATTTGAGAGTACACAGGCGCCTAAGTCTGTAAACAGAATCGACCAGACAAGATATATCAGCGTAAGTGCAGCTATTGCAGATGGTTATAATGTAGGCTTTGTTTCTTCCGACGTGGAAGATGCGCTTGCAAGTTATAAAATGCCAAGCGGATATACCTATGTTATGAGCGGTGAAAATGAAACAATAGTAGAAGCTATGGGGCAGGTTTATCTTATGCTGCTGTTAGCAATCATATTTATGTATCTGATCATGGTAGCACAGTTCCAATCACTGCTATCGCCGTTTATCATAATGTTTACCATTCCGCTTGCGTTTACCGGTGGTTTTATGGGACTGGCGATTAGCGGAAGTGAAGTGAGTGTTATAGCGCTTATAGGATTTGTAATGCTTTCGGGAATCATAGTTAATAACGGTATTGTGCTGGTGGACTATATTAATCAGTTAAGAGAGCGTGGAATGGAGAAAAGGGAGGCAATCATAACTGCTGGAAAAACCAGGATCAGGCCGGTTATGATGACAGCCCTGACTACAATTCTTGCACTTAGTACTATGGCGTTCAGTGATGATATGGGTGCTGATATGTCTAAACCTATGTCCGTAGTAACAATCGGGGGATTGATTTACGGTACTTTACTGACACTAGTTGTAATTCCTTGTATTTATGATATATTCATGCGCGATAAAAATGTAGTAAAAAAGAAGAGCTTTTTCAAAATGCTTAAGAAGGAATCCGGCATTATGGATGGGGAGGATACAGAAGATAATGAGTAAAGAGTATTCGTCTAAAGAAATAGCCATTTATAAAGCAGTGGTTGAGTTGTTTGAAGAAGGCGCGGATTTAAATAATTTAACTGTAGCGGAAATTACGGGAAAAGCGGGTATCGGTAAAGGAACTGCCTATGCATATTTTTCCGATAAGGAAGAAATGATAGCAAAAGCGCTTTTTTACAATAGCAAGAGCTTCTGCGAACAGCTTTACAAAGGTATGCTAAAAGAAAAAGATTTGTATGCTAAGGTTAATTATGTTCTGCTTAAGATGGAACGGCAAATACCGAAGGCTGACTGCATATTTCGTTTTACTAATATGATGTCGGATAATTCAACGATCAGCAAGCGAATCAGAGATATTGTGAGAGAAGAGGTACTATCCGCAAAAATGTCAGCGGTCAATATTGTTAAAAAAGTCCTCGAAGATGAATTTATGGATAGGGAAACAACCTCCGAGGACAAGATGGAATATTTGGTGCTTAGTATTTATTCTAAGCTGCTATGTTATGCTATGGTTTTAAAAGAAGATAAATATAAGCAGGAAGAGAAGCTAAGTGCTATGCGCGCGTTAATTATCGATGGCATTTGCAGGGAAGTCAGGGCGATTTGATTCTGGTCCATCCGCGTTAGAATAGCGTTCTTCATTGCCGTTACCGG
>CAMWKB010000116.1 GCA_947174705.1 uncultured Lachnospiraceae bacterium | reverse complement strand
AAGGGAGGTGGTCGTATACGCAGGGAAGAACAGTTGAGCGAATTGATTGATTCTTACCAAAATCTTGTATTTTCCATTTGTTATAAGATGACGGCAGATTATTTTGCCGCAGAGGACCTTGCGCAGGACACCTTTCTTTCTGCATATGAGCATTTAAGAAGTTTTGACGGAACTAATGCTAAGGCGTGGATTTGCAGAATTGCAACCAATAAGTGTCTCGATTATATGTCTCATTCCGGAAGACGGAGTATTCCGACAGAGGATATCTATCTGGAGGGTGAGAAAAAGGTCGCACCAGCCGCGGATACGCCGGAAAATATCTGTATGGAGAATGAGGTAAAAGAGATGCTTCTTCTGAATTGCCAGAGGTTGAAGCCGCCGTATAATGAAATTGCGAAAGCGTATTATTATGACGAAATGGATGCAAACGAAATTGCCAAAAGCAGAGGGCAGAAAATTAAGACAGTGCAGACCCAGATTTACAGGGCAAGAGCCATGCTTAGAAAAATATACAGGAAGGAGGACAGTGCATGAACAACATAAGGGATTTTAAGCAAAACAATATAAAGAATACCGGCTTTACAGATGACGCTTTAGAAGAGCTGATTGCCCAGGTCGAAGCAGAAGGTATGCTGCATCCGCCTAAAGGCTTTCATGACGACGTTATAAGCCGGGTACGCCGCAAAAGAAAATATAAAAAGAACTTACAACTGTTTTCCTACAGTATGAAGGTAATTACAGCTACAGCAGCGGCGATTGGCATAGTGCTTATTGTACCGGGAAATATCAGCACACAGGAGAGCGGTATGCCCGGATTTGTATCTGAATGGCAGGAGAGCAACGAAACGGATGCTCAGAAAAAGTTGCAAAAAGAAGAGGAGCGCAAGGAAAGAGAAAGGAATCAATACGCTAAGAAGATAGAAAGGATACAAAACGGTAACTTTGTTCATCGGATCAATAGACAAATGGATGAATATGTTGATATTGTAAACGGAAAATTGGATCAATTTATACGAATGGAGGTTAATATTAATGAGAAAGAAGAAAAATAGGTTTTTTTTATTTTGCTGCTCGTTTATTCCGGGCGCAGGAGAGTTATATCTGGGTTTTATGAATATGGGGCTTAGTCTGCTGATGTCATTTGCACTTCTAACTGTAATTGTTGGCTTTACAGGAATCGGAGTACTTGCATTTATGCCAATGGTGCTTTGGGTGTACAGCTTTTTCCATGCTAATAATCTTGGCTCCTTAACTGATGAACAGTTTTATAGTATGGAAGATACTTATCTGTTTGGCTTTAGCAATACTGATATGGAATCGATCAGGAAGTCATTATACGGACGCTATAGAAAGGCGCTTGCCATTATATTGATAATCCTGGGACTTTCAATGCTGTGGAACGTTGCAATTGACGGTATTTGTATGACTGTTGGTTATGACTTCTATGAGAGATATATTTTGCCATATAGCAGAGTTATTGAAAACACATTGCCTCAGCTTGTTATAAGTATAATTATTATCTGGTTTGGAATCAGGCTGATAAGCGGTAAAAAGGTCGAGCTGGATATTCTGGATGAAAAGAACGAGGAAATGGGAATGAAGAATCAGAGCATGGAGCCAAAGGAGGGTCAGGTAAATGGAAAAAATGATGACAAGTGGGCCGGAAACACAGACCGGAGAGAATGGTAAAGAAATACGCCGCACACGCAGGGTTGGTTCTTTTACCTGTGGGCTGATGCTGGTGTTGTATGGAATATTGTTTTTGGTTCACATAATACAGCCCAAACTGGATTATTCCATAATTTTTGAATTGTGGCCGCTTATCCTGATTTTTCTCGGTGTGGAGATTCTTGTAAGCTGCACTAACAAAAATCAGGAAAAAGGAAAGTTTGTCTATGATTTTTGGGCAGTTATCCTTGTTTTTGTAGTTGCGTTTTTTGCAATGATAATGTCTGTGATGAATTACGGTTATGAGACTTATGACAACGCCTATAACGATGCAGGCAGCAGCGGGATAGAGACTGTCAGCGGTTCTAAGGATTTTGCAGCAAAAGATATTAATTCCATAAGTCTAAACAATGAATTATGGGATGTCAAAGTAATGCCGTCCAATGATAATGACATTCATGTCAGTTATAGTGGAACGGTTTGGAGAAATAAGGACGACGCAGTGCAGTTTAGTCAGGTAAAAAATGGAATAGCGGTGGATATAAAGAATATGCAGGAATACAGAAACGCCCATTGGTTCTTCTACTGGGGACCGGAAAGTTATAATAGAATCCGGGGAGAGATGACGTTATATCTCCCCGAAACGGATTCTATAGCTCTAAAGCTTGATAATAATTCAGGTAATATGAGCCTTCAGGATATTTCCTGCAAAGAACTTGTATTGGGCAATGATTATGGCAGCGTAAAGCTTGAAAATGTTGTCTGCGCAGCCGCTTTTTCATATGATAATGATTCCGGGGATGTGAATCTAAAGAATGTTTCCTGTGACGGACTTACATTAAGTAATAATTATGGTAACGTGAAGCTTGAGGATATTGCCTGTGCTAACGCCTTTTCATATACGAATGATTCCGGGAACATCAAGTTTACAAATGTTACCTGCAAGGGGCTTACACTTAGTAATAACTTTGGCAGTTCTAAATTTGAGAACGTGGCCTGTACATCATTTGATTTTACGAATGACTCCGGGAACATAGAGATTGTGAACAGTTCGTGCGGAGACTTTGCGTTAAGTAACGAATATGGCTCTTTGGATGTTGATAATACTTCGTTTGGGGGATTTTCATTAAGTAATGATTCAGGTTCCGTTTCTATAAAAGAATTCAGCGCTAAAGACGTTAAGGTCATTACGAAAATGGGAAGTGTAGTAATGTCAGAGGGAACCATGGAGGGAGCCAAAATAGAAACAGATTCGGGTTCACTGACATTTAGTGACGTTGCCGCAGGCTCTATAGATATTGATTCCGAATACGGTGAGGTAAATATAAAGAATATCGACAGCCAGACCGAAACCTCTATATCCAGCGACTCCGGCAATGTACGTATCAGATACAAGGACAGACCGGAGAATCTGGCTTTTGATGTAAAAAGCGATTATGGCAGCATAAGAATAGGACTCGAAAATGTAAAATATGATTATAATCTGGATACAGATAAAAGGGGTATGATAGGAGACGGCCTGCATCATACTTCGATTACAACCGAAAGCGGCGGAATTGTTCTGGAAGATTAAAGGATTTCATACTCGATTTCACGCTTATTAAGAAATTGTTTGATGGCACTGTCCCAAAGCGATTCGACACTTTTATCCATAACAAAGGTATGGAAAGAAGTTCCGGTAATCAGCGTAAGGGCAGTGCCGTCATATTTTATTGTAATGACAAGCGCCTTAAGCTGGTCAGACATGACATTAGTGTCACCTTTTTCCAAAACCGCCTGCACATGCTCAGGAATCAGATGAAGAATAAACTTAAACGCACTAGGCGTTTTGCTTCCCTTAATAAGCGAAAAACAGATAGGCCGTACCTGTTTCCAGCTACTGAAATCATAAGGCCGGATTTCCCTATCCTCCCATTCTTCCGCGCTATAGAAATCTCTATTCTGGTGCCCATCTATTATAAAAGTATTATATGTACTTATCGAAGCTTCTTCCAGCATAAATACATCAAATGCCTCCGAAGCAAGTAATTTTCCCATAAATTGTTTAACGTTTTTTATTTTAAATGCTTGCATAGTGTATACTCCTTTATTTATGTTAAACGGGCTCGTACCACTCCCACAACCTTCCGTTCCTCATTATACCACATTTTTTCCCCAAATACTATTTACAATACGACGTAACCATGTTATTATAAGTAGTAATTAAAACTACATGGAATAGTTGCGGAGGCCTTATGAAATACAAAATTGTGGTAGATAGTTGTTGTGAATTACCTGAAAAGTACAGTAAAGATGATAGATTTGAAATAATTCCGTTAGGTCTGGAAGTAGGGGATTATTGCATCATGGACGACGAGAACTTTAACCAGGCCGAATTTTTGGCACAGGTTGCGGTATATCCAAAGTGTCCTAAATCGTCCTGTCCTTCTCCCGAAAAGTTTATTGAAGCATATAAAACAGAGGCGGAGAATGTTTTTGTGATTACTTTATCGTCGCATCTCAGCGGAAGCTATAATAGCGCGGTGTTGGCGAAGGAACTCTACCATGAGCAGTACGGGGATAAGAATATTTATGTAATGGATTCGGAAAGCGCTGCCAGTGGTGAGACCCAGTATGCATATAAAGCTCTTGAGCTTCAGGAACAGGGACTTTCTTTTGAGGATACGGTTAAAGAATTAGAGGCTTTCCGCGAGGAGATGAAGACATACTTTATTCTGGACAATTTAGAGACGTTGCGCAAAAACGGCAGGCTCAGCGGAGTAAAGGCTATGGTGGTTTCCACACTTAATATTAAACCTATCATGTATGGAGATCATGGCGTAATAGCGCAGAAGAGTCAGGCGGTAGGAATGAAGAAAGCAATCAGCAAGCTGGCTGATATCATGAATAAGGAAGTACCGGATGCTAAAGACCGGATTCTTATGATATCCCAGTGTAACTGCCCTGAAAGAGCGGAATTTATGAAAAATGAACTGCTTGCAAGAACCCAGATTAAGGATGCGGTAATTATGGACACCAGAGGGGTAAGCAGTATGTATGCCAATGACGGCGGTATAGTCGTTACAATATAGTAAATTGAATCGGCGAGTACATTAGTGCCACAACAATGGCGATCTGAATCACTAAAATTGCCGGCATGCCATAGAGAAAATACCAGTGCCGCGTTTTATGGCGGAAGATGTGCATACCGGCTGTGGTGCCAAGACTTCCGCCAATTAGCGCAACAACAAAGAGCGTGGATTCCGGAATCCTCCATGCTCTTTTTTTTGCCTTTAATTTGTCAACACCCATAATGACAAATCCGATTAGGTTGATTATTATCAAATATGAAACTATATATGTAATAACGCCCATACAATATCCTCATATGTTAAACACTCCGCGATGTTTGAGCCTGACGTCATGCGTCAGCTCAAACTCGCAGGCGAAAAATTTATTTTTCGCCTTTGCCCTCTTGTAATTTCATTGCGCGGACCTTACATGCCAGACCAAACAGATTGATGAAGCCTTCAGCATCATGGTGGTCGTACATATCACCGGTTGTAAATGAAGCAATGCTCTCATTGTAAAGAGAATATGGTGATGTGGTGCCTGCTTTTATTATGTTGCCTTTGTAGAGCTTAAATTTAACTTCGCCTGTAACATACTGCTGTGTGGATTCAATAAAAGCCTGAAGCGCTTCACGCAGCGGTGTAAACCATTTACCTTCATATACAACCTGTGCAAACTTATTGCCTAAATCAGCTTTGAGTGCATAGGTGTCACGGTCAAGAATCAATTCTTCAAGCTGCTGGTGTGCTTCATACAGAATTGTTCCGCCGGGAGTCTCATATACGCCGCGGGATTTCATTCCTACTACGCGGTTTTCCACAATATCAATGATACCGATGCCATGTTTTCCGCCCAGTTCGTTTAATGTGGCAATAATTTCGGATACTTTCATCTTTTTGCCGTTTACCGAAGTAGGGATTCCTTTTTCAAAGGTCATGGTAACGTATTCGCCTTCGTCAGGAGCTTTCTCCGGAGTAACGCCGAGAACTAAAAGATGCTCGTAGTTAGGTTCGTTAGCAGGGTCTTCAAGCTCTAGTCCTTCATGGCTTATATGCCACAGGTTACGGTCACGGCTGTAGCTGCTGTCTGCCGAGAAAGGAAGGGTGATGCCATGATTTCGGCAGTATTCAATTTCCTCTTCGCGGGAATTCATAGTCCATTTTTCATTTCTCCACGCTGCAATGATTTTTAAATCAGGAGCAAGCGCTTTGATTCCAAGTTCAAAACGAATCTGGTCATTTCCTTTTCCTGTTGCACCGTGACAGATTGCGGTTGCGCCTTCTTTGCGGGCAATTTCAACCAGCTTCTTAGCGATTACCGGTCTTGCCATAGAGGTTCCAAGCAAATACTTGTTTTCGTAAACAGCATGTGCCTGAACACAGGGCATTATAAAATCGTCGCAGAATTCATCTGTCAGGTCTTCAATGTACAATTTAGAAGCGCCGCTTGATAGAGCTCTTTCTTCAAGACCGTCTAACTCCTCGGCCTGTCCGCAGTTTCCGCAGACGCAGATTACATCATAATCAAAATTTTCTTTTAACCAGGGTATGATAGCTGTAGTATCAAGACCGCCGGAATAGGCAAGAACTACTTTTTCTTTCATAATAACTCCTCCATTGTATATAATAGTATAAATTTAATTAAAATATTGTCCTTCAATCAATATACAACAATATTTCGGATAACTCAATTCTTTTTATAATCTAATTTTTATTTATTTTCTTATAATTTTTGTTTATTTTTGCGAAGTATCTTTTCATTAACTAATATAAATACAATAAATATCACTATTCCAAATATGGAAATATAAATTCCTTCTTGTAAAAACGGAGTTTTATATACCAGCTTTATTTCGTGTGCACCGGCGTCTAAATCAAGCGCCATATGCATTATATTGGCCTGATACAGTTTGGTTTTTTGTCCGTCAACATAGGCGCTCCAGCCGATAGAATACGGAATAGAGAAGCACAGAAGACCGGGATTATCCAAAGTGATGTTTCCGGTAACAATATCTGTACCTATATTTACATTTTGAAGAGTATTGTCTCTTAGGGCTTCTATTTGGTTAACATAATTATCCATAGGCTGACAGATGATTTTTATGGAGTCAAAAGAGTAGACACCGCGCAGGCTAAAGGAAAGCTCTATGGAAGAAAGCCCGTTTTCGCCTGCCCTGAAATTGGCCGCAAAATCATGTCTGCCGCTGTAAAAAGAATAATCTTTTGTATAATATTGCAATGTTTTTGTTTCATTGTCGGAGCTTTTAAGTAATATTCCTGTTTTCTCATGATCCATATCTGACCAGTAAAATTTAGTCTTTTTAATAGAATATTGGGTTACATAATCCAGAACATCCCATCTTGCATCATCATATATATCCAATGGATCCAGCGCAGGATCGCCATAATGTAAGTCATATCTGGAACTTTCCTTAAACTGTAAGCCGTTTATTGTAAAAAAGACTTCTGAATTTGGCGGTGCATCAAAGGTAAGTGTAGCAGTAGTATCTTCATTTGTGGTTACAAATGAATTGCCTTGAAGGGTTATTTCATTGTTATTGCATGTAGCTGTATATGGCAGATCATAACTGCTTAGTTCAGGCTCTGCATTGGATGTATATACGGTATCTTCGGATAAGACTACCGATTCAAGCATAGCCTCTTCTTTGGCCGGAGCTGAAAGCTTTTCCCAAGCCTCTTCTTTTATATAATTATCATAGGTATATGCGAGTGGAAGCGCATAGTCGTTACGATAGATTTTATATGAGGGCGACGTCTGAACAGAGTCAACCTGAGTAAAACCGTATGGCGCCGGAGCCGAATCATCTTGAGGAAGTGAATAGTAAAGTACGGATGCAAGTGAATTGAGTCCTGCTCTGTCGTCATAGTTGCCCGGGTCGAATGAGCGGTTTTCCAGGATATCCAGCCTGTGTCGGTAGTCTTCGATATTAGGATTTAACAATGACCAGAAATACTGGGTTGAGGATATTCCGGCAATTATATTAGCATTTTTGGTTAAATTTCTTCCGGAAAAGCGATAAAAGCCGTCTACAC
>CAMWKB010000115.1 GCA_947174705.1 uncultured Lachnospiraceae bacterium | reverse complement strand
ATTATAATGTGCTATAGTGTTAGTTTAAATGTAATAGAATTTGACTATATTAATTATACATGGTGGCATATGAAAGGTTTTATTGATATTCATTCTCACATTTTACACGGGGTGGATGATGGTTCAGACAGTCTGGAAACGAGTATGAGGATGATTAAATGCGCGTCAGATAACGGAATATCCGGTATTATTCTTACTCCTCACAATAAACCGGGGCACAGGAACAGGGATTTTTCTAGGATAGCGCCTAAATATAAAGAGCTTAAAAAATTGGTATCGCATGAAAATATAAATATAGATTTATACATAGGTAATGAACTGTATTACAGAAACGGACTTTTGGAAGAGATTAGGGACGGTATGGCAGGAACAATGGCAGGTTCACATTATGTGCTTGTTGAGTTTAGCCCGTTAGAGTCTTATGACTATATCCGTAATGGGCTTTATTCTTTGTTAATGTATGGGTATTCCCCGATAGCGGCGCATGTGGAACGGTATCAGAATGTCTGCGCCAAAGGATATAGAATAGATGAATTAATTGAAATGGGCTGTTACATTCAGATAAATGCCGGAAGCATAATGGGAAGTTTTGGCGCAAAGACCAGGCGGATTGCCAAGAAAATGTTAAAACAGCATCAGGTTCATTTTGTTGCAACGGATGCGCATGATTTGGATAAAAGAGCTCCTTATCTTTCGGACTGTGCGGATTATATCAGTAAAAAGTACGGCGGGGATTATGCAAGAAAATTGTTATGTGAAAATCCATTGTGCGTTATACGGGATGAAGAGATATAAGAATATAAATTAGATAATTTAGGGATTTAATATACAAATTGAGAAAGGTCTGGTTATTAAGGTGGACAACCGTAAAGAAAACAGCAATGAATTTGATATAGATTTGCTGGAAATCATTCAGGTATTGTTTAGCAGATTCTGGCTTATTTTGGGTACGGCTTTTTTAGGGGCACTTATATGCTTTATAATAAGTAAATTTGTTATGACACCGTATTATGAATCAACTACGAAAATTTATATCCTAAATAAAACGGATGATACGGCAGTTACATATACGGACGTGCAGATGGGAACGCAGCTTACAAAGGATTATGCTGAGTTGATAAACAGCAGATATGTATTGGAGAAAGTAATCGAGCAGCTTTCTTTGGTAGATATGGAATATGAAGATTTAATGAGAAAAGTTTCAGTAGATACTCCTGTGGATACGAGAGTAATAGCCATTACGGTAGAAAACACCCAGCCAAGACTGGCTATGGACATTGCAAACTGTATCAGGGAAGTTGCAGGGGAACATATTCAGAATGTAATGGATATAGAGGCGGTTAATGTGGTAGAAACGGCCAATATGCCTATAGAAAAGGCCGGCCCAAGCGTTATTAAGTGGACAGTGATTGGCGGCGTTGCAGGTGGATTTATTGTATGCGCAGTTATTTTAGTAATATTTTTATTGGATGATACCATTAAAACATCTGAAGATATCGAAAAATATCTTGGACTTAGTACATTGGCCCTGATACCGGCAATGGAAGATGAGAATACTGCGAAAAAGAGAAAGAATAAGAGGAAGTAACAATGCAGGAGGTAAAGCTACATTTTCAGAAAAAGAATGATTTCCGTATGAAAGAAGCCTTCAAGACATTGCGCAGCAATATAGAGTTTTGTGGTGACGACGTAAAAGTAATCGCAGTTACCAGTTGTATGGCGCATGAAGGAAAATCCAGCGTTGCTATGGAACTTGCAAAGTCGTTTGCAGAAGCCGGTAATATGACATTACTTATTGATGCTGACATGCGTAAGTCGGTGCTTATAGGGCGATATAAGACCGGCGCTGTGAAATATGGTCTGAGTCATTGCCTGATTGGGAAACACAAATATATGGATGTAATATGCGAAACCGACATTCCGCGCTTATATATGCTTTTTGCAGGTCCTGTTCCACCTAATCCAAGCGAACTTCTCGGAAGCGGTAAATTTACCGAAATGCTGGGTGTTATGAGAAGACCGTTTACCTACATAATTATTGACACTCCGCCGCTTGGCAGTGTAATTGACGCCGCAGTGGTGGCTAAGAACTGTGACGGCACTGTACTTGTTGTAGAAAATAATGCAATCAGTTATCGCTTTGCCCAGAGGGTAAAGGAGCAGCTGGATAAGACCGGCAGCCGTATTTTAGGAGCGGTACTCAATAAAGTGGATTTAACAGGTAAGGGTTATTACGGCTATTACGGAAAATACTATGGAAAATATTACGGCAATTACTACGGTAATTATAGTGACCCTAAATTAAAGGAACAACAGGAGAAGGAAGAAAAGCAGATAATTGAGCTGCAGAAAGAATTCCACGAGCAGCAAAGAAGGACAGACAGGGAAAGAATAGATTGGGACGAGAAAGAGAAAAAAGAAAAAAAGAGAAAAAGCACCAGAAAGACTGTCAAATGGGTAGTTGTGGCATTGAGTATTATTGTGTTTGTTTTACTCTTGGTTTTTGGCGGGTATCAAACTCTCAGGGCAGTAGGAAAGAGAAGACTGCAAAATCAGGCGGACAGTACGCATCCGGAATTACAGGCAGCCATAGGTACGGACAAGCTTGCGTTTGAAGAAGAACTTATATGGCAGGATGGCTGGGTTAAATACAATGATACCATTTATCGGTATAACGAAGAACTTCTTACTTTTCTGATTATGGGAATTGATAAAAACAGCGACGCCAAAGAAGTAGCGGAAGGAACGGATGGAGGGCAGGCAGATGCTATATTTCTGGCAGTCATGAATCCTGAGGAAAAAAGCGTTAAAATGATTGCGGTTAATCGTAATGCCATGACAGATATAGATGTTTATGATGAAACCGGTAGTTATGTAGCTACGGTAAAAGCGCAGCTTGCAGTACAGCATGGATTTGGCAACGGTGTGGAAGAAAGCTGTGAGTATCAAAAAAAAGCGGTACAAAAATTATTTTATAATTTACCGATACACGGATATGTCGCTATAAATATGAGCGCAATTCCTACTATAAATGATGCTGTAGGCGGTATAGACGTAACGGTGTTGGAGGATTTGACCAAGGCGGATACAAGCCTGGTAAAAGACGCTAAGGTACATTTAAGCGGAAGGACTGCTTTTTTATATGTTCAATACAGAGACATTGATATTTTCGGTTCCGCCGATGCACGTTTGATGAGGCAGAAACAATATTTGAGCGGTCTTATCGACACATCAAGACAGGTCATGAAAAAGGACATTTCAATAGCCTTAAGCCTGTATAATGCAGTATCACCACAGATGATTACTGATATTTCCGCAGATAAAGCGGTCTATCTGGCTTCAATTTTGCCGGACTATAAATTTGATGAAGACAGTTTTTACTCAATTGAAGGTAAGACCGTAAAGGGAGAGGAATTTGAAGAATTTTATCCTGACGAGAATGCTTTTTATGAATTAATTCTGGATGTGTTTTATGAGGAAGTTGATGAGGAAATTTATACACAGACCGAGGTAGGAGTATGATTTGCAGGATTAAAAAGGCAGGTTTTATGTTATTCCTGCTGTTGGGCATGGTATCGGTTTACATAAGTGGATGTGCGCCGACACTGGCGGATAAAGAAACCGATAAGACGGATAATGAGGGAAAAATTGCACAGACAGGAGTAGAACAGGACGGGGCAGAGAGTGTAGCCGGAAACTCTGGTAATGGCAGTATTGAATCTGAGAGCGCAGATGACGCCGAGATAAATTTTGCCGTATTGCAGGAAGAAAATCCGGATATTTTTGCATGGCTTCAGATTCCGGGAACCTCAATAGATTGTCCGGTATTGCAGAGCGAGCAGGCCGACGATTTTTATGAGACGCATAATGCTTACGGCGAAGAAGATACTACAGGAGCGGCATACACAGAGCTTGCTAATTTAACCAACATGTGCGATTTTAATACGGTTATACATGGTAAGGCGGGAAAGGACGGGAACGGTTTATTTGCGGACTTGTACCGTTTCTCCAATCCGGATTTTTTTGAAAACCACGAGTATGCTTATATATATCTGGATGGAAATCTTTTGACCTATGAAATTTTTGCCGCATATGAGAGAGAAAATACAAGCCTGATTCGTACTTATGATTTTACCTATATCTCAGGCTGTCAGAAGTTTCTGGATGATTTGTACGGAAACAGAGACATGAGTATGAAAATCAGAGAAGGGTGGGAAAATGTAAGCCCATACAATTATGTTATTACGCTTACAACACAGCGTGAAGAAAATATCGATAAACAGTTTGTAGTAATCGCAGTGTTGACAAATGATGCCGCGGGAACGATTGACAGGATGGTAATAGAATAAATGTTCAGAGTAAATAAGTTATTTGCGTTTTAAACGTAAATATAGACCACACTTAGGTTATGAAAGGAGGGGTTCCAATGAAAAAGTTATTAACACTCACACTGGTAGGAATTATGGCATTTTCAATGCCTGTTCTGGCGGCAGGAGGCAGTAGAAGTACAACAGCATCGGATGTAAAGGTTGAAATAACAATTTGCACGCCTTCACAGTCACAGCCGGAAGCGGTTGAGGCATCTTCCGTACCGGCAGACGTAGTTGCAGCAGCAGAGGCAATGGGCAAGACCGTAGGTGAATATATGAATAATGCAGTGACATCAGTTCCGGGACTTGCGAATGTCGTACCGATTGGGCAGGGCGGACACGTTATTATTAACGGCGCACCCAGCAATCATGTTTTTTCAGTATTAAAACCTGGAAAAGGAAGCGTTTATTCTGCAAAGGCATATGCAGGAGCCTTAAACGGAACTGTACTGAATGTCGTAAAAATTGATGCAGCAGTAAAGCATTTCCAGACAGCGACAGTTAATTTCTATATGAAAGGCGTTGTAGCCGGACAGAATATTAAAGTTTTCCAGCTTGTTAATGGACAATGGGTAGAAGTTAAGGTTGCTGAAATCAGAGAAGATCATGTTGTAGTTGACATGACATCTCTTGGAACATTGGCATTTATTGAAGTGCTGGCAAAATAAGAAAGTAATTAATTGGAATTATTTATTTTCCTATAAAAGTGTGGAGTTGCGCGTACTGCCGCTGCAAGGCGGCGGTACGTCTAGCAGATATGAATTGAGGAGATGAGCGAAATGCGCGAGAACATTATGGTGGACACCATTTTAAGACCGGTGCCAAGTATAGTAGAAGTGAATTTTAGCAGATATAATATGCGTGAAATATATCAGAGGAAAAGCACTGTATACAAATTAATAAAAAGATTTATGGATGTTGTATTGTCAGCAGCAGCACTGATAGTTCTTTCGCCTGTATTCCTCATAACTGCCATTGCTATCAAGTGCGAGGACCATGGACCGGTATTTTTTGTGCAGCAAAGAGCAGGAAAAGATATGAAGCCTTTTAATATGTATAAGTTTCGCAGTATGTATATAAATGCGGATGAGAAAATGAACGAAATGATGAAGGATAACGAGCAGACTGGTCATGCTTTTAAGATAAAAAATGATCCGAGAGTAACTAAAACGGGTAAGTTAATCCGGCGTTTTTCAATAGATGAATTACCGCAGCTCATAAATATTATTAAGGGCGATATGAGTATAGTCGGTCCTAGACCGATTCTTACGTTTCAGATGGAAGAATGTAATCCATATGAGAAGCAGCGTCTCATCGTGCAGCCGGGACTTACCTGCTACTGGCAGATTGGCGGCAGAGCCAACATTAAGTGGGAAGAGTGGGTTGAGCTGGATTTGGATTATATAGAGGATATGGGACTGTGGACGGATATTAAGATGATTGTGAAGACGATTCCGGCGGTGTTTGGGAGTGAAGGGGCGTATTAGAGCTTAAGAACCGCAGGATATTGATTTGGAAGATAAATAGTAAAGTAGTAGGGGACATTGACAATTACATACCTTATGTTGAGAGAGGAATGGAGCGAATTAACAAATTGAATTGTATTTTATATAGAACAGAAACGGATGGTAGATTTAAAGAAGTCAGCGCAGGATGTGGAGTATCAGGAGAAGTTATTTAGGGAATTTGATTTTTGATGTGTTTGGTGTTTAGCAGTGTTAGAAAACGTAATTTTAAAGGAAGTAATGTGGGAATCCCGATGTAAGGTGTGTTAGTGGCTTATGTCGGGATGTTTTTTTGTTGTAGAAATAGATTTAAGAAAGGTTAGTCTTAGATGAATCCAAAGGTAAATGTTATAGTTCCTGTTTACAATGTGGCACCTTATTTAGATATATTTTTTGAATCATTGATAAATCAGACATTTCAAGAATTTGATATATGGATAGTGAATGATAAATCAACAGACAATTCACTTGAAATAATTGAATGTTACGCAAAGAAGTTCCCATCAAAGATTAATGTAATTAATAATTCTGTCAATTTGGGATTGTGTGGAGCAAGAAATGTAGGATTGGATAAGTGCGACAGTAATGGCGAATATATCCTTTTGTTGGATTCTGATGACTATATTGAGGCTACATATATAGAGAAAATGGTATATTATGCTGACAAATATAATGCAGATATTACTATATGTGGTTTAGAGAGATTTGATGATAATACAGGTAGATGTGTATGTAAAGAAATGATTAATAACACTGAAGAAGTAGTTACAGATATTAGGAATTTTGAGATGCTTGGATATATGAATCCAGTTGTATGGAATAAGTTATTTAGAAGAACAGTTATTGGAGATATAAGATTTACCACTATTAAGAGGTCTGAAGATACTGTTTTTTTGTTTTCTGTTTTACCGAATGTAAAGTCTGTTAAATTTGTAAATGAAGTTTTATATCATTATAGATTAAGGAATACGTCATTATCAGGTTCTATTACTGAGGAAATATATGAATCTATGCTTGATGGATTCAAGAAAACTAAAAAGATTTTTACTAGGGATAGTAGATATGAAGAGTTTATGGATTTGTTTGTAGTACAGATGTTTATTCGCTGTGGTTTAGGTGGAGCTTGTAGATTGTCTTTTAAGGATATGAGAAAGGTATCGTACTATACAAATAAGACGAAAGAATTTATGGATGAATATTTTCCTGAGTGGCGGAAAAATAGGTATTTATCTTTACAACAGTTTTGGAAAAGGAATTTCCATGCCTTGGCGGTTAGCTGTGCTGCGACATTATATAAATGTCATTTATTTGTACTTTTTATTTATGCATATTGGTTTATGAGCTGTGTGTGTAAAAAAGATTTAAGATTATGAAGGGTAGTGGAGGAGTTATAATTGATACCTAAAGTTATTCATTATTGTTGGTTTGGCAAAAATCAACTATCAGAGCAAGCTATGAAGTGTATTGTTAGTTGGGAAAAATATTGTCCTGAATATAAGATTATTGAATGGAATGAAGGTAATTTTGATATATATTGTAATACATATGTTAAAGAGGCATACAATCAAAAAAAATGGGCATTTGTAAGTGATTATGCCAGATTGTATATTATATATAATCATGGAGGATTTTACTTTGATACAGATGTTGAATTGATCAAGAATATTGACGATTTAAGAAATTCTAAGGCTTTTTTCGCTCAGGAAGTAGACGGAATGGTAAATACGGGATTAGGTTTTGGAGCAGAAAAAGGAAATTTAGTTGTTAAGTTGATGATGGATGAATATGAAAAAGCAAAATTTGTATTAAATAAAGGGGAACTTGATTTATTACCATGTCCTATTAGGAATACAAAAATACTTTTTGAATTGGGTTATCAAAAAAGTGGGAAAACACAAATC
>CAMWKB010000114.1 GCA_947174705.1 uncultured Lachnospiraceae bacterium | reverse complement strand
CTGCATAACCTATAGTTTTATAATATGAGTCGGTGCTTAGACTGGAACCGATTCCTTTTATCTCAAACAGGTTATATGTTTTAAAGATATAAGCAATATTTTTTGGGATTGCTTCTTCACATAATTTTTGTATGATAAGCAGGTCTATGCGGTAATTATTTTTGCCCAGAATAAATTCGGATAGAAATTGCAACATATGTGCATATTCCTGCAGTTCAATCTGTACAGCGCAGGCGGCTACTTCATGCCAGTTGGTATTGCATCTTTTGTGGGGCACTGCATTTGATGAGAGAGTAGGATCAGAAGAGTTAGTTGGTTGATGTGACATGAGAGATTCCTTTCGTAGATTATATAGAATGACGTTTAAGATAGTATAATTTGATTTAGATTTACAGTATGATTTTCAGAGGTATAAAATATGCTGTATTTATATCATGGATAGAAATAAAATGCAAAGATTTTTGATAGTAAAGTATGTAGAAAAATTTTATTCTGAAATTCGATAATCATTGCTTCATGTAAAGATATGGTAGGAAATATTTTAATTTGGAAGATGAAATACAAGATATAGCATTGTGCATTTTTTAATTTATTAGGTGGAATTTGTATTATAAAAAGTCAGAAGCATAAAGTAGATGGATTTCCAAAAATACGAAAGAAGAATACTCGACAGCAGCAGGCAGATAATAACCAAGAATTCCTAGTATTACCCAACATCCGTGCGCATATATATTAAAGATGAAAAATTTCAGGTTAATATATGCGCCCTTTTTCTTTAAAAAAATATTCAAAAAACTTCCATAAAGCTTTAAATCGAAGCAAAGCCCTTCTCCTCATACTTCCAATTCTAACCCTGTCTATGACTGGTGCAGTCAATGCAGCCCCGACATCAGATGCAGTCATAGAATCTGATTTAAATTCACTGTTTCATGCCCAGGGAGAAAATAATATAGAAAACAATACTGCAAAAGAACATTCGCCGTTACAGCTCTACGCCCAGGCCGCAGTCCTGATGGACGCCGATTCAGGCCGCGTTTTATATGGAAAAAATGAAGACGAGGAGCTTCCGATGGCAAGTACAACCAAGATTATGACCTGTATTCTTGCATTAGAATATGGAAATCCTGATGATACTGTGGAAGTGTCGTCTTATGCCGCCGGCATGCCCAAAGTCAAGCTTTATATGAAGCAGGGTGAAAAGTACCGCTTAGGGGATTTACTTTATTCCCTTATGCTTGAGTCGCACAATGATTCTGCTGTCGCAATTGCGGAAGCGATTGCCGGGAGTGTGGAGAAGTTTGCAGTCATGATGAATCAGAAGGCGAGAGATATAGGCTGCTTTAATACATATTTTATTACGCCAAACGGTTTGGATGCAGAGGTTAATAATACCGGTAAAATCCATTCCACAACAGCAACCGATTTGGCACGGATAATGGCATACTGCGTTAAGGAATCTGCACAAAAAGACCGTTTTCTTGAGATTACCCAGAGCAGGGAATACAGCTTTACTGACTTGAGCGGTCAACGAAATTTTCACTGCAGTAATCACAACAGCTTTTTAAATATGATGAATGAAGCGATTTCAGGAAAAACCGGCTTTACAAATAAGGCGGGCTATTGTTATGTGGGCGCGATTGAAAGTGAAGGGCGGACTTTTACGGTTGCGCTCCTTGCCTGCGGCTGGCCGAATAATAAGACCTATAAATGGAGTGATATGAGAAAACTGGCGGAGTATGGTATGCAAAATTATGAATATAAGGATATTTATGAGGAGAAGCATTTTAATGATATACCGGTCTTAAACGGAATAGCAGGTGCGGATGCCACGCCGTATGACAGCGCATATGTTGAAGCCGGATTGGAGAAGCCCGAAGAGCGCAGTCTGCCCTATCTTCTTTGTGCAGATGATAAGGTGGAGGTTAAGACCAGTGTGGAAAGGCAGCTTGAGGCACCGGTTAAGAAGGGAGAAAAAGTAGGTCAGGTGTCATATTATTTAAACGGTGAGCTTATAAAGGAGTATGCAATCGTTACCAAAGGCGAGGTGGATAAGACTAACTACAAGTGGTTTTTGCAGTATATACTAAAACTTTATATAAATTATTAAGAAATTTTCAAATTTAATCTAGTCGATTTTGGTAATATATGTTACACTTGTAATGTTGTAATGGTACAACGCAGTCTGAAAAATATCCGGACTGCGAAATAATATGTTAGTATTATTTATATAAGATAAATGGAGGGCTGAAAAATGAGTACTATTTCTCAGGCGGGACAAAGAATTAATGCTTTGCTCGATGAAAACAGTTTCGTTGAAATCGGCGCGCTTGTTACGGCAAGAGCTACTGACTTCAATCTGAAACAGACAGAAACTCCTTCAGACGGTGTTATTACCGGATATGGAGTGATTGATGGCAATCTTGTGTATGTATACAGTCAGGATGCTTCCGTACTTAATGGAACGGTTGGCGAGATGCATGCCAAAAAAATTGCAAACCTCTATGATTTGGCTATGAAGACAGGAGCTCCTGTTATAGGACTGCTTGATTCTGCCGGTCTTAGATTGCAGGAAGCTACAGATGCCCTGAATGGCTTTGGCGAGATTTATTTGAAACAGACATTAGCTTCCGGTGTGATTCCTCAAATCACAGCTGTTTTTGGAACCTGCGGCGGTGGACTTGCCGTTGTTCCGGGACTTACAGATTTTACTTTTATGGAGGCGGATAAGGCGAAATTATTCGTAAATTCACCTAATGCGCTTGACGGCAATACCATTGCAAAATGTGATACAAGCTCTGCAAAGTTCCAGAGCGAAGAGGCTGGTATTGTGGATGTTGTTGCGGATGAGGCTTCTATTCTTGCGCAGATTAGGGAGTTAGTATCAATGCTTCCTTCTAACAATGCGGAAATCGCCGTATCAGATTGTACGGATGATTTGAACAGAGCCTGCCCGGAAATTGCAAACTGCGTAGGCGATACTTCAATCGCATTATCACAGCTTGCAGATAACGGAATTTTTGTTGAAGTAAAGCAGAATTATGCAAAAGATATGGTAGCGGGATTTTTGAAATTGAACGGTGCAACTATCGGAGCTGTTGCGAACCGTACGGAAGTATATAATGATAAGGGAGAAGTAGAAGAGAAGTTTGATGCGGTTCTTTCTGCAAAAGGCGCTAAGAAGGCAGCTGACTTTGTTAACTTCTGTGATGCATTTGAGATTCCGGTTCTGTCCTTAACTAATGTAAAAGGCTTTTTGGCTGACAAATGCAATGAAAAGAAAATGGCGGATGCTGTTGCGAAACTTACATATGCATTTGCAAACGCAACTGTGCCTAAGGTAAACGTAGTAATAGGCAAGGCGTATGGAAGCGCTTATGTAGCTATGAATTCCAAGGCTATCGGCGCAGACATAACAATGGCATGGCCGGATGCTGAAATCGGCGCTATGGACGCAGCTCTTGCAGCTAAGATAATCTGTGATGGAAAAGGCGCTGATGCGATTGACGCCTGTGCAAAAGAGTATGCAGCATTACAGAACAATGTAACCAGTGCGGCTAAGAGAGGATATGTAGACCAGATTGTAGAGCCGGTTGATACAAGAAAGTATGTTATCGGTGCTTTTGAAATGCTCTCCGCGAAATGTGAAGGCCGTCCGGAGAAAAAACATGGTACAATATAAAAAATGCTGCAAATTTAGCATTTTTAGAAAGGATGATACTTAATATGAAAAAACTATTAGCAATATTAGGTATGGTCACCTGTATGATTGCACTGTCTGCTTGCGGCGCTGTAGAGGAAAAAGATGAAATGACTGCAGAAGAACAGCAGATGCTTATCAGTGCCAGAGAGACGGATGTTGATTACATGCATCAGGTTCTGGAAAATGGTATGGAAGAACAGTATGCGTCTAATGAAGTTGTATACAACGGACTTGTAAGTCTTAAAAATGCAATGGACGATATAGGTGATTATGTTGATACATCGGGTGGTACCGTAGAAGTTGATGAGAAAGAGGTTGTTGTCAGAATCAATCTGAACGGAACCAGTCATAACGCTGTTGTAGAAATGGTCATGAACAGAGAAACAGCGGAATTTGAAAATATTGCAGTAAATGTTGATTATTCATTGGGAGAGAAAATGGAAAAAGCGGCATTAAATACTGTACTTGGTATGGGAACCGTATTTGTCGTTTTAATCCTGATCAGTCTGATCATATCTGCATTTGGCCTGATTTCCAAGGCTCAGAATTCTAACAAGAAAGCTGATGCACCTCAGGAGAAAAAGGCTGAAAATGTGGCTCCACAGGCAGCTGTGGAAGAAGAACTTTCCGATGATTTAGAGCTGGTAGCCGTTATTTCTGCGGCAATTGCTGCATATGAAGGCTCAGGATCTACTGACGGATTTGTTGTAAGGTCAATCAGAAAGGCACGTAGATAAAGTAATGGTGTCAGACTGAAATTACAGATATTTTAAGTGTAAATAGAAGGCCTGTGCAGATTTACAGGCTCAGAAAGAATGGAGGATATGAAATGAAAAATTATACAATTACCGTAAACGGAAGCGTATATGATGTAGTAGTAGAAGAAGGTGCAACAAGCGGTGCACCGGCAGTAGCAGCTCCGGCGGCTCCTAAGGCGGCTCCAAAAGCAGCTCCTAAGGCAGCGGCTCCGGCAGCATCCGGCGCAGCTGGCAGCATTAAGATTGAAGCAGGCGCAGCTGGCAAGGTATTTAAAATCGAAGCAAATCAAGGACAGGCAGTTAAGAAAGGCGACGCTGTTGTAATTCTGGAAGCTATGAAAATGGAAATCCCCGTTGTTGCTCCGCAGGATGGTACCGTAGCAAGTATCAACGTAGCTGTAGGTGATCCTGTCGAAGCAGGAGCATTACTTGCCACCATGAACTAATTTTGTATAATTACAATTTGTATAATTACAACAGGAGGTAAAAACATGGATTACATAGCAAATACGCTATCCAATCTTATGCAGCAGACAGCATTTTTCACATTAGACTGGAGAAATTATGTCATGATTGCGGTAGCTTTAGTATTCCTATATCTGGCTATCAGACATGAGTTTGAACCGCTTCTTCTGGTTCCGATCGCATTTGGTATGCTGCTTGTTAATATCTATCCTGATATTATGGCAGAATACGGCGAAGGCGGCATGGGCGGCGGTTTACTGTATTATTTTTACAAACTGGATGAATGGGCAATCCTGCCGTCGCTTATTTTCATGGGCGTTGGTGCAATGACGGACTTTGGTCCTTTGATTGCCAATCCTAAGAGTTTCCTGCTTGGTGCAGCGGCTCAGTTTGGTATATTTGCAGCTTATTTCGGAGCCATTGCAATGGGCTTTAACGATAAGGCAGCCGCAGCTATTTCCATTATAGGTGGTGCGGACGGTCCTACATCAATTTTCCTTGCAGGAAAATTACAGCAGACTACACTGCTTGGTCCTATTGCTGTAGCGGCATATTCCTATATGTCACTGGTGCCGATCATACAGCCGCCTATTATGAAGCTTCTCACAACAGAGAAGGAAAGACAAATTAAGATGGCGCAGCTTCGTCCGGTTACAAAACTGGAGAAGATTTTATTCCCTATCGTTGTTACGGTTGTAGTATCACTGATACTTCCTACAACAGCTCCTTTGATCGGTATGTTGATGTTAGGTAACTTATTCAGGGAATCAGGCGTTGTAAGACAGTTGCAGGAAACTGCTTCCAATGCACTTATGTATATTGTAGTTATTATTCTTGGTACTTCCGTAGGTGCAACAACGAGCGCAGAGGCATTTTTGAATATAAGTACACTGAAGATCGTTGCACTTGGTCTGATCGCATTTGCATTCGGTACCGCGGCGGGTGTACTGTTCGGTAAATTGATGTGTATTGCTACTAAGGGAGGCGTTAATCCGCTTATCGGTTCCGCAGGTGTATCTGCCGTTCCAATGGCAGCAAGGGTTTCACAGAAGGTCGGCGCAGAAGCAGACCCCACAAACTTCCTGCTGATGCATGCTATGGGTCCTAACGTAGCAGGTGTTATCGGTACGGCTGTAGCTGCCGGAACATTTATGGCGGTATTTGGAGTATTCTAGGTAGAAAAATTATATAGGAGGAATAAAAATGGCAGAAAATACAAAGAAACCAATTAAAATAACGGAAACGATTCTGCGTGATGCACATCAGTCATTGATTGCAACCAGAATGCCTACCGAATTGATGCTTCCGATTGTTGAAACTATGGATAAAGTCGGCTATCATTCCGTAGAGTGCTGGGGCGGTGCAACTTTTGACGCATCCCTTCGTTTCCTTAAAGAAGATCCTTGGGATAGACTTAGAAAATTAAGAGACGGATTTAAAAATACAAAACTTCAGATGCTTTTCAGAGGTCAGAATATCTTAGGATACAGACCTTATGCTGATGACGTTGTAGACAGTTTCGTAGAAAAGTCAATTGCAAACGGTATCGATATAATTCGTATATTTGACTGTTTAAATGACCTTAGAAACTTACAGGAAGCAGTTAATGCAACCAATAAGATAAAGACAAGAGAAGGAAGAGGCCACGCACAGATAGCGCTTTCTTATACTCTTGGTGATGCCTATACCATGGAATACTGGGTAGATATGGCTAAAAAGATTGAGGAAATGGGCGCTGACTCTATCTGTATAAAAGATATGGCAGGTCTGCTTGTTCCTTATAAAGCATCTGAAATGATAGCTGCAATGAAATCAGCAACCAAGCTTCCTATTCAGCTTCATACACACTATACATCAGGTGTTGCAGGTATGACTTATCTTAAAGCTGTTGAGGCAGGCGTAGATGTTATTGACTGTGCAATTTCACCTTTTGCTATGGGTACGTCACAGCCGGCAACAGAAGTTATGGTAGAGACCTTCAAAGGCACACCTTATGATACAGGATACGACCAGAACCTTCTTGCAGAAATCGCAGATTACTTCAGACCTTACAGAGATGAATGTCTTGCAAGCGGTCTGCTCAATCCTAAGGTTATGGGCGTTGATATTAAGACATTGTTATATCAGGTACCGGGCGGTATGCTTTCTAACATGGTCAGCCAGCTTAAAGAGCAGAATGCAGAAGATAAATATTATGATGTTTTAAAAGAGATTCCTCAGGTAAGAAAAGACCTCGGCGAGCCGCCGCTTGTTACACCTTCTTCACAGATTGTAGGTACACAGGCTGTATTCAACGTACTTATGGGTGAGAGATACAAGATGGCAACCAAAGAGACTAAGGCAGTTCTCCGCGGTGAGTACGGACAGACCGTAAAACCGATGAGTCAGGAAATCATAGATAAGGTTATTCCGGGCGAGAAGAGAATTACCTGTCGTCCTGCAGACCTTATTGAAAACGAAATGGATAAGCTTGAGGGCGAGATGAAAGAGTGGAAGCAGCAGGATGAGGATGTATTGTCCTATGCACTTTTCCCTCAGGTGGCAACAGACTTCTTCAAGTATCGTCAGGCACAGCAGGATAAAGTTGATGTGACACAGGCTGATACTAAGTATGGCGCTTATCCGGTTTAGGTGGGATATGGGTAGTTTGTAACAATTATATTTAAGAAGAAAGAGCCAATAGATGCTGAATTTACGGTGTTTATTGGCTCTTTTTATATTTTGGGGTAATAAAACAGCAATGATTTTATAATATATAAAATATACAATGCTTTTATTATGAAGAGGCTTTGAAAATTATGATAAAATTTTCTTGGAAAATGGAAATTTTTGATTTGTGATTTATTTGCAATTTTGACATATTTTTGATAGAATTTATTATGTATACCTATATACATTTTACGTAT
>CAMWKB010000113.1 GCA_947174705.1 uncultured Lachnospiraceae bacterium | reverse complement strand
CCAATTTTTTTTTAATGATACGGGGACCACCGAGATCTACACATGGCTATTCGTCGGCATCGTCAGATGTGTATACGAGACATGCTACTGGCAGGTATTATAGCTTCTTCGGGAGCTATGGTTTCCGATGCTATACATTCGGCATCAGATGTATTCAGTACAATTATAGTTATGATAGGCGTACATATATCCGCTAAAAAATCAGACCACGATCATCAGTATGGGCATGAGAGGATGGAATGTGTGGCTTCGATTGTGCTTGCGGTGGTCTTATGTGTAACCGGTGTAGGAATCGGGTGCGAAGGGCTTAAAACGATTATAGGCGGTCAATATGAAGAACTTGCAATACCGGGAATTTTGGCATTAGTTGCGGCAGTTTTTTCCATTGCGCTTAAAGAATGGATGTTCTGGTATACCAGGGCAGCGGCTAAGAAGGTAAATTCCGGAGCGTTAATGGCGGATGCATGGCATCACCGCTCAGATTCACTTTCATCTATAGGAGCGCTTATTGGTATTTTTGCATCGCGTATGGGATATCCTGTATTTGACAGCGTGGCAAGCGTTGTGATCAGCCTTTTTATTGTAAAAGCAGCCTATGATATTTTTAAGGATGCGGTAGATAAAATGGTGGATAAAGCCTGTGATGATGAAACGATTGAGAAAATGCGCAAGCTGATATCGGAACAGGAAGGCGTTCTTGGAATAGATGTTCTGCGTACCAGATTGTTTGGCAATAAAATTTTTGTTGATATAGAGATTTCTGCAGACGGCAGCAGGAGCCTTAATGAGACTCATGCGGTTGCGGAATGTGTACATGATAAAATAGAAATGAATTTTCCGCATGTAAAGCATTGTATGGTACATGTTAACCCATACCGCGGCGTATAGACAGTAGTTAAATGGAGCAAAGATGCAGTATGAGGAAATTATTACATTTTGTGTTGAACAGGATATTTATTACGGCAATACTTGTACTTATGCAGCTTGCCTTTTTCCTGTTAGAGCTTTCAATATGGAGCAGTTATTATGTATTGATTGCCGCGATACTCAGACTTATCAGTCTTGCAGTTATAATTTATCTTATATACAGACCTAATAATCCTGCAGTTAAGCTGGCGTGGATTATTCCTATAATGATGTTTCCGCTTTTTGGTGGAATATTATATCTTTCATATGGACATGTTATTATTTCACGCAAGCTGCGTAATAAGATACAGACGGCGGATAGGCTCATGCGTAAAAATATGCCGGATAACAAAGATATATGGCAGAAATTACAGGCAGAGAATCCCGCGGCAGCCAATCAGAGCAGATATTTAAAAGAATATTCAGGTATGGCGGTATGGGAAAATACTAATACCCTTTATTTTCCGGATGGTCTGTCATATTGGAAGAGATTATTGGAAGACCTTGAGACGGCGCAGCATTTTATCTTCCTTGAGTATTTCATTCTGGAAGAAGGTACAATGTGGAATGAGATGCTTAATATTCTTGAAAAAAAGGTTAAGCAGGGCGTTGAAGTAAGGCTTATTTATGACGATTTCGGAAGCGTGCTTAAACTGCCTAAGCACTATGAGCAGTATATTGAGAAAAAGGGAATTCAATGCGTGGCTTTTAACAGGCTGATTCCGTTTATGACGGTTATTCTAAATAATAGAGACCATAGGAAGATTGTTGTAATAGACGGTAAGATAGGCTATACCGGCGGCGTCAATATTGCGGATGAGTATATTAATTATAAAACCGTATACGGATACTGGAAGGATGCAGGAATAAGGCTTGAGGGAGAGGCGGTATGGAACTTTACGGCCATGTTTTTACAGATGTGGAATATTTCCCGTTCTACGGATGAAGACTATGCACCATATCGTTATAATTTTAACAAACTTGTAAATGCAAATGGCTATGTACAGCCTTATGGCGATACTCCGCTTGATGGGGAGACCATAGGAGAGAATGTATATCTTAATATGCTTGGATATGCCAATAAGTATTTTTATGTGTTTACACCATATCTTATTACGGATAATGAGATGTGTACGGCGCTTAAGCTTGCAGCCAAAAGGGGAGTGGATGTTCGTATCGTAACTCCCGGAATTCCGGATAAGAAGTCCGCTTACTGGCTGACTCAGTCTTCATATCAGAATTTGATAGAAGCCGGAGTAAAAATATATCAGTTCACCCCTGGTTTCATTCATTCTAAATGTGTGCTTTGCGATGATGAAATGGCGGCGATTGGAACGATTAATTTTGATTACCGCAGCTTTTATCATCATTTTGAATGCGGCGTCTTTTTATATAATACAGATGCCGTTTCAGACCTCAAAAAAGATATGGAGGAAACATTTGCCGTATCTGAGTTAATGACTCTTGAATGGTGTAAGAAAAAATTTATGAAACTAAACGTGATTGGGCCGATACTTAAATTATTTTCGCCTCTGTTTTAGAAAGAAGAGGGTGAAATTAGAAATTTCACCCGCGAGTTTGCGCAGGCGTTGAAAACGCCTTTGCCCAAACATCGCAGGTTGAGTAAGAATGGGGGATTCTTATGTTGCGTTTTGTACAGGTGATTGTATGTAATCTGCCAAGGATATATATGATTCCGAGAATGGCCTATATGGCAGCGCACCCAGAAAAATATAATGAGGAGAGATGTTATAAATATGCCAGACTTGCAATAAGAAGGATGATGAGGTCAGGTCATATACGTACTCAGGCGTATGGTCTGGAAAATCTGCCTAAAGAGGGCGGATATATTATGTTTCCTAATCATCAGGGAAAGTATGATGCACTGGGTATTATGTACACACATAATAAACCTTGTTCCGTAGTAATTGATGATGCTAAGTCGCATATGATACTGACGTCACAATTCATTGATCTGATAAAAGGAAAGCGGATGGTTAAGGATGACATCCGCCAGTCAATTAAGATAATAAAGGAATTATCCGAAGAAGCAAAGGCCGGAAGAAAGTTTATTATTTTCCCGGAGGGCGGATACGATCATAATCACAATAAAGTGTGCGATTTTAAGCCCGGAAGCTTTAAGAGCGCAATGAAAGCAAAAGTTCCGATCGTACCGGTGGTTTTGGTAGATTCATATAAGGTATTTGAAGAGTGGTCGCTTAGAAGAGTGACTACGCAGGTTCATTACTTACCGTCTATATATTATCAGGATTATAAGGATATGACGACGGTAGAAGTGGCTGATATGGTTAATAACAGGATTAGGGATTATATAAGAAGGATATTGATAAATGGGCGGAACTAATTGAAATTAGCTCCGCCTTTTGTACTATTTATTTAAATATAATAGTCATTGATTCTTTTTAATTCAATAGATAAATTGCAAAGTTTAAGTAGCCTGCAAAGGTTACCCATAGCAGATATGGTACCATCAGATATCCGGCAGGTTTTGATATTTGATAGAACAAAATGGTTGTTTTGAGAATCAGCAGCCATAAGATAACAAGCCAGATAAATGCAAACAGATATAGCTCCAAATTAAAAAATATAATTGACCAGAAAAAGTTAAATATAAGCTGAATGCCGTATGTGGTCAGAGCCTTATCATTTGGCTTTCCGGATGTAAGCACCAGATATGATGCAATTCCCATAAGAATGTACAGAATCGTCCATACGACCGGAAACAGCCAGCCCGGCGGAGCCAGAACCGGTTTAGTTATTGAATTAAAGGTTGTCATACTATTTCGTGTCAGTAGCGAAGCCAGACTGCCGACTGCAAGCGGTATGGCAATACAGGTAATCAGATTTTTCCATTGTATTTTCAAAAAGCATCCCCCCTCTACTACCAATATGAATTGAGTTAGTTTTTTATTCCATATTTTACTGTCAGAAAAACAGTAGTATAATATTCTCAATTATAAGATTTGGTCGGGAGGCTGTTTGGATGAAATATTATGTAAACTCAAATACATTGCTAAAAGGCGATGGAAGTATAGAACATCCATTTAAGAAAATACAAGAGGCTGCTCTGTGCGCAAAACCGGGAGATGAAGTCATAGTCGCACCGGGAATCTATAGAGAAGCGGTAAGTCCTGTAAATAGTGGAAAAGAAGATGCAAGAATTACTTATCGTTCCGAAGTGGCGAAAGCAGCAATTATTACGGGTGCAGAACAGGTAAAAAGCTGGGAGCTGTATGAAGGAAATGTATGGATGGCACGTATATCAAATACGGTATTTGGAAATGAGAATCCCTACACAACATTAATATATGGAGACTGGTTTACTGCCTCTATAATTGCCCACACAGGGGAAGTTTATCTGAACGAAAAATCTATGTATGAAGTGACGGAGTTGGAGAATGTTTTGCATCCGGAAATAAACAGTACGTCATGGGATGCGGAATTTTCCGTTTATACATGGTATACTAGGCAGGATGAGGAGAACGATGAAACAATACTGTATGCTAATTTCCAGGGGAAGAATCCGAACGAAGAAAACGTAGAGATCAGTGTCAGAAAAAATTGTTTTTATCCGGAGAAAGAAGGGGTGGGTTATATAACACTAACCGGTTTTACGGTGAGACAGGCAGCAACACAGTGGGCGCCGCCGACCGCATATCAGGAAGGAATGATAGGACCTCACTGGTCAAAAGGTTGGATCATTGAGGATTGTGAAATATACGAATCCAAATGCTCCGGAATTTCCCTCGGAAAGTACTTGCAGCCTGATAATGATAATAAATGGACGAAATGGAAATATAAAGACGGGACGCAGACAGAGAGGGAATGTATTTGCCAGGCACAGCTTGAGGGTTGGAGTAAAGAGAATATTGGCTCTCATATCATCAGGAGATGTGATATTCATGATTGCGGGCAAACCGGAATTGTGGGTCATCTAGGGGGAGTATTTTCGATTATTGAAGATAACCGGATTCATCATATTAATAATAAGCAAAATTTGCGTGGTCCAGAAATTGGCGGTATTAAACTTCATGCTGCGATTGATGTGATCATTCGTCATAATTACATTTATAACTGTACGCGAGGGTTGTGGCTTGACTGGCAGGCACAGGGAACCAGAGTGACAAGGAATCTGTTTTTCAATAATTGTCTGCCAAAGGATGAAAATCTCACGAAAGGAAATGTCATTGGTGAGGATATTTTCGTGGAAGTATCACACGGTCCTACGCTGATAGATCATAATGTGCTGTTGTCAGACTGTGCTATGAAACTGGCTACGCAGGGTGTCGCTGTAGTACATAATCTTATTGCCGGGTCTTTTACCGCCGTAGGACGTGGAGTAAATAATGGTGCGCCTACGAAAGCATCACCACGCTATACTCCGTATCACATTCCACATCGGACAGAAATTGCCGGATTTATGACAATACTGCATGGCGATATGAGGTTTTACAATAACATATTTATCCAGAAAGAAATTCGTCCGGCTCTGCAAAAAATGACAGATACTATGGCAGATAATGAATGGACGGATGGGAATCTGATCGCAGGTACAATTCCTTATGAGGGATATCCTTCTTTTGAAGAATATGCGCAGCAGTTTGAAGGATACTGTGGTATGGGTGCTGTACGAACTGACAGATATTATAATCCTCTTCCGGTCTGGGCAGAAGGTAATGTTTATTATAATGGGGCCAAGCCAATGTCAAAAGAAAATTCCATTGTAGATGAAGAACATCAGATCACAATCTCTTTGATAGAAGAGGATGGAAATTATCTTTTGAAAACGAATCTGTATGAATATTTGCCCCAAATGGAAAATCGGATAATCACAACAGATATATTGGGTATGGCATTTGAGCCGGAGCAGAAATTTGAAAATCCGGATGGTACGCCTATTGTGATGGATAAGGATTACTATGGAAAAGCATGGGGTGAAAATTCAGGTGCAGGTCCTTTTGGGGATTATGAATTATTAAAAATGTGATATCAAAGATAACTTTGGCTGTTAGGCTGATTAAAGAATTGTGTGCCAAACGGAAATCATTTACAAATACAGGAGAATATTGATATGGATGAAGCTAATACAATACAAGCGTTAAAAAACAGATTAAGGACTTAAAAGATGTCATTTCATCTATAACCGAGGGGAAGACTGTCACACTTAACAGCGTAAAATTAAACTCTTTAGCTTTGGGCAATAACTGTACAGTAGAGATGAACCACTGTTCTGTCGGCATTGTGTTTTCCGGGAGCGCAGACAACTTTGATGTTAGCGATGTTGAGTGCAAGTTAGATGACTTGCACTGCCAGATAGCTGACATTGGTTGCATGTTAGATGATATGTGCCTTCAACTCGATGATTTAGGCGTTCAGGTAGATGACATAGAAACCAAGGCAGAGGCTGAAAGGGAAAAATAGGTACTGAACTGGAGGAAATGAACCGATTTTGAAAAGGATTTATTTCTATAGCCTATTAAAACTGAGAGTGGCAGTTCCTGTGCTTAAAAGTGATCTTAGTTTTCGGTGGATTTTAAAGCAGAAATCACGAATCGTCAGTAGTAATATGCTCCACCCCTGTATGGTAGACATTAGACATATTCCTAAAGGCTGATTGAGAAGAAAATTTTACCATCATATGGGAAATGGAGCGGGATATTGAATGCTTTTCTAATAATACGGAAGATGTGATTGGATTATTTGCATGATCAATAGTTTAATGATATACTTGTCTCAGTAAATTAAGGAAAATGGCGGAAGTACATACCAGAAAGGGAATAAGTATATGCAGGAAGAAAGTCTGGCGAAGCGTACCGCAGATAAGTTGAGAAATTTGATACTTACAGAAAATATATATAAGTTTGGTGATAAACTTCCAAACGAAAACGTGCTTTCTAATGAATTAAGTGTCAGCAGAACGACGCTTCGGGAAGCTGTTCATATTCTAATTTCAGAGGGTTTGTTGAATGTACAAAGAGGAAAAGGTACTTTTGTTGTAGAGCAGTTGGAGCGCCATGCGGATAGTGGGATTGATTTGCAGGAAATAAGCAATAAAAAAGTGACTTTACGGGATTTGTATGAAACAAGGATGATTTTTGAACCGGAAGCAGCAGCTTTGGCATGTATAAGAGCCAGTGATGAAGAAATTGCGCATATATTAGAATTAGGGGAACAATGTCAAAAACATTTGAAGAAAAGTCATACAGGTGAACAGAGAATAGAATCGGAGATTGCCTTTCATGGAGCGCTTATTAAGGCATCTCACAATGAGTTTATCGGACAGTTTTTGCCAGTATTGACTGCAACGATAGAAAAGACCTTTGACTTGGATCATAATCTTCATATTATTGCGAAAGATGCATATGAAGACCATGCTATGATCATGAAGTTTTTAGAGCAGCGGAATCCGGAAGCTGTTAAATGTGCAATCAAGATTCACTTGAATAACGCAATGCTTACAGAAGAATTAGAAAAGTGATATGTATAAATAAGGACTGCCACACTGTAATAGGTGTGGCATTTTTTTGTCTGAAAAGAGAAATTGTATTGACAAGATATCTAAAGTGTTGTATAGTTGTCATACAACATTAAATATGATGTCATATCGCATAAGGAGGTTATTATGAGTAACGCAAAAATTTATTATCAGGAAGACTGTAATCTAAGCCTTTTAGAAGGAAAGACGATTGCAGTTATCGGCTATGGAAGTCAAGGACATGCTCATGCCCTGAATGCAAAGGAATCAGGATGTAATGTTATTATCGGTCTCTATGAAGGAAGCAAATCATGGGCAAAAGCAGAAGCGCAGGGTTTTGAGGTCTATACAGCAGCAGAAGCAGCTAAAAAAGCTGATATTATCATGCTTCTGATTAACGATGAACTGCAGGCTGATATGTATAAGAAAGATATTGAGCCAAACTTAGAAGAAGGCAACATGTTGATGTTTGCACATGGTTTCAATATTCATTTTGGTTGTATCACACCACCTAAGAATGTTGATGTTACTATGATTGCTCCCAAAGGAC
>CAMWKB010000112.1 GCA_947174705.1 uncultured Lachnospiraceae bacterium | reverse complement strand
ATTCCGGATGATGCTCCGGTAATAATCGCTATGTTCACAAAATCGCCCCTCTCTTTTATTTTTTCCTGCTTTTGTTTCTTCCTGAATTTACAGTTTTACTCGATTTTGTGTGTTTAATCTGTTTTAGATTTTTATATGTTTTTGTACTTTTCCCCGATTTCGCAGCAATTTTCCGAGGCGGAATCAGGCATTTTTTATCAAAGCCGATTAAATCCTCCCTGCCAGCCTTAACCAAAGCCTCTCTGACAAGTTCGTAATTATCCGGGCTGCGGTATTGAATTAATGCACGCTGCATAGCCTTTTCGTGTGGATTTTTGCAAACATACACCTTCTCCATATTTCTTGGGTCGATTCCGGTATAATACATGACCGTAGAAACTGTTGAAGGCGTAGGGTAAAAATCCTGAACCTGTTCGGGCATATATCCTAAATCGCGCAAGTATTCGGCAAGCTCTACGGCCTCTTTAAGTGTAGAGCCGGGATGTGAAGACATCAAATAAGGTACAAGAAATTGTTTTTTCCCGAGCTTTTCATTTATTTTACCATATTTCCGGACAAACTGTTCATAAATTTCTCGCCTTGGTTTTCCCATTTTGGAAAGAACCGTATCTGAAATATGCTCAGGCGCTACTTTTAGCTGTCCGCTTATGTGATGCTCTATAAGTTCACGAAAAAACGTATCATTTTTATCTGCCAACAGATAATCAAAGCGAAGTCCCGAGCGGACAAAGACCTTTTTTACACCAGTCAGGGCACGCAACTTTCTAAGGAGGTTAAGATAGTCGGAATGGTCTATATGCAGGTTGGTACATGGTTTTGGAAAAAGGCATTGCTTGTTCTTACATACGCCATGCTTAAGCTGCTTCTCACAGGATGGATGCCTGAAATTCGCCGTAGGACCTCCTACATCATGGATGTATCCCTTAAAATCAGGCTCTTTTATCATAAGCTCAGCTTCTTTAATAATCGATTCATGACTCCTTGTCTGGACTATCCTGCCCTGATGAAAAGTCAGTGCACAAAAATTACAGCCGCCGAAACACCCTCTGTTGCTGATTAGGGAAAATTTAACCTCTGAAATGGCCGGAACGCCACCCTTACCCTCGTAGCTTGGGTGATATGTCCGCATATACGGAAGCTCATAAATGGCATCCATTTCCTGTGTTATAAGCGGTTTCTGCGGCGGATTTTGTACCACATAGACTTGATGCGGATACTCTTCTATAAGAACCTTTCCGGTAAAAGGGTCCGTATTTTCATATTGAATTGCAAAACTCTTTGCATATAACTCAGTATTTTTTTCAAGCTCTTCGTAAGGCGGCAGCGAAAGTGCGTCATATATGCCGGATATATCTCTTGAGCGGTAAACTGTTCCCGCAACGAAAGTAATATCCTTTACGTCGATGCCGCTTGAGAGGGCGTCGGCAATTTCCACAATAGACTTTTCACCCATTCCGTATGAAATAATATCTGCCTGACTGTCAAGCAGAATAGAACGTTTTAATTTATCAGACCAATAATCATAATGCGCCATCCTGCGGAGGCTGGCTTCTATACCGCCTATTATAATCGGCACATCTTTATAGGTTTTACGTATCAGATTGCCATAGACAACCGTTGCATGGTCCGGGCGCTTATAAGGCTCGCCGCCTGCGGTATAGGCATCGCTTGTCCTATGTTTCTTGGAGACATAATAGTGATTTACCATAGAATCCATATTACCTGAGGTAACTAAAAAACCGAGCCTAGGCCTGCCAAGAATCGTTATGCTGCTATCGTCTTTCCAGTCCGGCTGTGAGATAATCCCCACGCTGTAGCCGTTTGCTTCCAATACCCTGCTGATAACAGCCGCTCCAAAAGAAGGATGATCCACATAGGCGTCACCTATAACATAAACGAAATCCAGCTGCTCTATTCCTGCCTTTTCCATATCCTCGCTTGAAATCGGTAAAAATCCCATTTAATCCCCCTGCAAACCCGCATGTGAAAATCTAATTTTTCACATTAACTCTCTAAAATCATGAATATAATAATCCGCCGCAGCTCTTATTTCTTCCTCATGTGCCTTGGACGCCGCATCATATACTGCGCATACCCTCATCCCTGCAGACTTACCTGCCATAATGCCGGGAACTATATCTTCAAATACAAGGCAGTTTGCCGATGATACGCCAAGCGCTTTGGCCACTGCCAGATAAATATCCGGCGCCGGTTTGCCTTTTTCCACATCACAGCCTGTCATTATGCAGTCAAAATGTGAATTAAGACTATGTACAGATACGAAATTTTCCACTAGCTCCCTTGAATTGCTTGTTGCTATACCAAGTTTTATCTTTCTCTCTATGCAGAGATTGATAAAAGTCTGTGCGCCTTCTTTTAATTTAACTTCATAGCTGTATTTATCCCATGCCATCCGGTTCCAGTCAGCCTTAATCTGGTCTAACTCATCGGGAATTTCAAAGTTTTCCTTAAAAAATAAAGCAGTCTCACTAAAACTCCTGCCTCCGATAAGAGACTGTAAGTTATCCGGAGGCTTAATGCCGAATCTTCCAAGATATTCAACATCAATGGCGGACCATATCCACATGGAATCCGCAAGGGAACCATCCAAATCAAAAATTACGGCTTCTATTCCGTCAAGCGACAATTTATCCGGAAGCATATCCACTCATCCTTTTTACATATACTAATATAACAGTTATTTACGGTGCCATTTATGTTTAAAAAATTATACGACTCATTTACGAAGCTTCTCTTTACGTTGCTTGCATTATACCTTACATACCTGCTTTTGCACTTTCCAAAGCAGTCGCTTGAGTACGCATCTATAGGTCTTGACTTATGGTTTAAAAAAATGATACCCACGTTGCTTCCCTTCATGATACTTTCCGGCATCATGGTACGCATGAATCTGACCGAACGCTTTGCAAGATGCTTTCATCCTTTATTTCATATGCTTTGGGGAACCTCCCTAAACGGTTCGTATGTAATACTTATGGGAATGTTATGCGGCTTCCCTATGGGTGCAAGGGTAATCGGCGAACTATGCCATGCCGGTAAGCTTTCCGAGGATGAAGGCGCTTTCCTGCTTGCCTTCTGCAACAATATAGGGCCGATATATTTTATAAGTTTTGTAATGGGTACGCTATCTTTGTCCGGTAACTATATTCCGTTTATCATAATGTATGGCGTACCGCTTATTTATGGCTGTGTTTTGCGTTATTTGGTTTATATAAAGAGCGTATTATGCTATTTATTTGAAAAGAAACCATCATACTCTCATATATCATACACAGGTCACAATTCATTAAAAGCCCAGTCAGCTGAAAGCCATCCTACGCCGCCGCTCCTCTCAGCCATTGATGATTCCGTCATCTCAGGCCTTATAGGCATCGGAAAATTAGGCGGTTACATGGTCTTTTTCAATCTGCTTAATATAATGTTTATTCCCTTTTCTGCCCTTCCCGGAAAATTTCTTGCGCTATGTAACTGCATACTTGAAATCACCAGTGGAATAAACCGTATAGGTATTTCGGGCTTTTATATGATTCTGATTCTGCTTCCGTTTGGCGGTCTTTCCTGTATGGCACAGACCTATAGTATGATCAAGGATACCAATTTATCCATTTCCAGATACTTCATGCACAAATGTATCCAGACAATAATAACTGCGATTATTTACCTTTTCGTCTTCGCCTTTTCTTCTTATTGTGCCTTACAGCAATAAGTATGGACCACATCATGGCAAGTACGATAATTGCACCAATCAGGCAGACCTTTATAAAATATACCATTGTAACAGGCTTTTTCTCTTCGCTTTCTTTTTGTGAATGATAAGATATCTCTTCATAATCCTTCTTAGAAAGTGCATGACCGGTCGTTTCTAAGGCATCTGCAGATGACTGTGAATCATTGCCGTCATTTTCTTCGTCCTGAAAATCGGTAGTTTCATCCGTATCACTTGCCATGTCATAGCTGGTCGATGCAAGGTTAAGGGAATTGCTCGTAGTATATAAATCATACCCGTTATAAGCGTTAACCATTACCTGCGGTACTATCCCCGAGGGAACCTTAAAGGTGAATTCAAAGGTATCTCTCGTCTTATCCGGCCATCTTTGCAGTTCTGAGAAAGTCACACCTCCGTCGTAACTATAGGTATAATAAAGCATCCCACTGTCATAATCAGCCGCAGACACACGCAGCGTCACATCTCCGCTTTTCTTATTCTGTTCTACAAGTTCTATAATGCATACATCAGGTTCCGTCTTATCAGGTCTCATTACATGAGTGGGTATAGCCACGTCAATTTTCTCATAACCCCTATAATCTTTTCCAAGGATGTCCGATTTAAGCCCGTAATATTTAGCAACTGCCTCTGCGTCCAGTCTTCCGAAATCTTCCAGTTTCTCTTTATGGTCGTAAAAAGGCTTATCGTTCTCCTGATCCAAATGGCAGTGCTCAATCAGTGCACAAGGCATGTTTCTTTCCGTAGAATGGCGGATAATTCCGTAGTAATCCTCGTTTTTTTCATTTAATCTGGTCTTTATGCCGCGGGAATACAGACCAAGGTCCTCTAACAGCCCTATTTCAATGTTGGCAAAAGCATAACCCCTGCTGTACTGTTCCCCATATGCGGAAATCCACGTTTCCGCCCCAAACAGGGTATGATGCTCGGACAGATTAAAATGCAGACAGAACAAAAAGTCTGCGCCGACACTCTGCGCATACTCGCACCGCTCATCCAAATCCATATCCTTATCGCCGGTTCTTGTAAGATATACGGTTATACCTTCGTACTTCTCAAGTTCTTCCTTCATGGCATTGGCAACGATTAAAGTCATCTCTTTTTCGGTATAATCTTCATATTGCCCGCCAAGATTTTTACCCCCATGTCCGGGGTCTATTACCACCACAATATCAGAGTTTTCCTCTGAAGGTTCATTGCCCGCTTCGTCGGACGCAGATACATTTTCAGTCGTCTCTTCAGAAACTTCCCCGGCTCCTTTTTCTGCCGCATAAACTATACAGCATCCTTCCTTAGAGCCTGTAACTTCTCCCATACAGACGAGCATCAAAATAAAATTTATTATGAAAAACAACGGACAGTACGCGCCGCGAACTGTCCTTATGTTTGATAATAATCCAATTTTTTTATAAAACCGGCTTATTATGAAATTATGCATCATAACATTAATCATGCCTTTCAACTTTTTATTATATCCAAATTAATTGCTTCTTCAGCATGGTCGTCATAATCTACCTCTTTAAGCAATTGTTCAACCTCATGCGGTTTAAGTTCCGCCCGGTTAGCCTTAACTACCTCATTATATCCGTTAATCGCATTATAAAAGCTCTCATAATGAGCTGATGCGGCATTGAGCGAATTTGTCATTATATTTTCAAGATTAGACAACATATCATCAAGATACTGCATAGCCGAGCTTCTGACGCCATTGGCTTCATTGGTCGCATTATCCAATATTTCCTGCGCCTGATGTGCTGCAAGCGTAACTACCTCATTCGCCTGGGCATAAGCCTGCTGCATAATCTCATGCTCGTTAATCAACTCATTAGTATGTACGGTCGCTTCATTAATGATAGTCTCCGCCTTGGCACGGGCATCATTCAAAATAGCCTCTTTATTGGAAATAATCTTCTGATAACGCTTGATTTCATCCGGTGTTTTCATACGAAGTTCCCGCAAAAGCTCATCAATTTCTTCCTTATTGACTAAAATATTCACCTTAGAAAGCGGCTGATACTTACATCCGTCAATATAATCTTCAATCTCATCAATTAATTGTTCGATTTTGCTGCTCATATTTACTCCTATCTCACATGACCATATTTTTCATAGACCAATTTACCGACAAAATCCGGAACACATTGCGATATATCCCCATTAAAACTGGCAATTTCTTTAACACTTGATGAACTAAGATATGCATATTCAAGGCTTGTTGTCAAAAATACCGTATCCAGTTCCCCTCCGGAAAGTTTCTTATTGGTCTGAGCTATCTGCAGTTCGTATTCAAAGTCCGTAATCGCGCGAAGCCCCCTGATTGCCACATGCACGCCTTTACGCTTCGCATAATCAATCAAGAGTCCACTAAAAGAGTCCACCTTGACATTAGGTATATCTTTAGTCGCCTCTTCTAGTATTCTAACACGTTCTTCAACAGAAAACAATGGAGTCTTTGTGTTATTATTTAACACACTCACCGTTAATTCGTCAAAAATTTCAGAGGCTCTCTTAATAACATCCAGATGTCCAAATGTAACCGGATCAAAACTGCCTGGATAAATTGCTGTTTTCATATCAATAACCGTGCCTTTCTATCAGCCTGCGATATTTGAATGCTATTAACATAACATAATAATTTTATATTATTTTTATTAAATTGTCTACTAACTTTGTAATTCTAATTATATATTCTTTCCATCGTCTTCAGTAAATGCTTCACGAATTCTTTACCTGTCTTTCCAGCAACAGTACCACATCCCCCTCCAAAAGCAGCGTAGACCCCTGAGGACATATATTTTCATTTCCGCGCTTCACCATAACCACAAAGACCCTTCGGGAAATATCCAAATCCTTTATCCTGTGCCCAATCCAGCTATGATCCGCCTCCAGACACATTTCATCAATGCGGCACTCAAATATTTCTTTGCTGGTTGTTCCAAGCAGCAGACTGTCTCCTTCTTCCAACACCAGACTCTCATGAGGTGTATATACATCATCACCACGAAGCACAACTGCCGGATAAAGTCCTTTCGGAAGCTCCATATCCTTTAATCTAAGTCCCATATATGGATGGTCATCGACAATATTGATTGTAATGAAATCCGCATTATGCTGAGAATAGCTTCCTACTTTTATTTTCGTATAATACTCCACGAAACCGGCTGAAATTATACCTGTGGGAATAGCGACCATCCCTACCCCGAGAAAGGAGATGACAATTGCCATGAGCCGGCCGCCTATCGTTATTGGATAAATATCACCATAACCTACTGTCAAAAGTGTGGCCACAGACCACCATATTCCTGAAAAAGCATTGGAGAAATTCTCCGGCTGTGCTTCATGCTCCAAACCATACATGCATAAAGATGAAGCCAGCATCAAAACCAACACCAGAAAAATCGAAGATATCAGAGCATTACTCTTATCCTTTAATACCTCAGTAATTACATTAAAGGCATCATACCGTGAATTAATCCTAAACAGATGCAGGATACGCACCACTCGAAGCATACGGAAAGCAACCGCTCCGCTGGGAATAAAAAACGGACAAAAATACGGAAGAATCGTCAGCAGATCTACAACGCCATAAAATGACACCGCGAACCGTAATACCGCCACCGGATACGACTTTTCAGGATAAAGACAGTCCGCCGTCCATATCCTTAAGATATATTCTATAAGGAAAATAATCATGGTAACAAGTTCAACCGCTGCAATCATGCCCTCATATCCCGCTGCTTCTTCAAAAGTCTGGAAAAAAGTGACAGAAATATTGGCCAGTATTACAATGATGATAAAAATATCAAAGCACATGCTTGGAATATCTGACATATTACCAATCTGTATGATTTTAAATACACGCCTCTTAACCGAAGCAATTTTCTTAGTCATATCCATACTTAAAATGCCTTTCCATTTCTTTGTAGTCAGAGTAGATTTTATGTTTTTTATTCATAGCATTATTTTTTATGTACAACTCCCATAATGACATTATTGCAGTACCTGCACTTATAATGTTCATCCACCGCTCCGACAATGGCGCCTCCACAGGACGGACATTGATCTTTGACAATTTTTTTCGCAAGCGCAGCTTTCAGCACACCATCATGCTTTTCCAGTGTACAATTCAAAAGATAGCGCTGTCTGAGTGCGCCTCTTACCGATTTCAATCCTCTTTTTTTATTTTGTGAGACAGGCAGGTTCTCCACATTCACAAACGGCGTCTTACATCCGGCAAAATAC
>CAMWKB010000111.1 GCA_947174705.1 uncultured Lachnospiraceae bacterium | reverse complement strand
GACCACTCCCGTTCTGGACTATCACTGCCATATCAATCCTCAGGAAATCTGCGAAGACCGCCAATTTGAGAACATTACCCAGGTATGGCTGGGAGGAGACCACTACAAATGGCGTTTCATGCGCTCCTGCGGTGTAGACGAGCATTACATAACCGGTGATGCGCCTGATAAGGAAAAATTCTTAAAATGGGCTGAATGTCTCGGAAAGGCAATCGGAAATCCGCTTTTCCACTGGTCCCATCTGGAACTTCAGAAATACTTCGGCTATACGGGCGTTCTTAATAAAAATACAGCCGAAGAAGTATGGGAGCTTTGCAATAAGAAGCTTGCTGAGCCTTCCATGACTGTAAGAAACCTGATCAAGCAGTCAAATGTTACTTTAATCTGTACTACGGATGACCCTGTAGATTCTTTGGAATGGCATAAGAAAATTGCCGCTGACGATTCATTTGACGTACAGGTGCTTCCTGCATGGCGTCCGGACAAAGCCATGAACATCGAGAAACCTACCTATCAGGAATATCTTAACACATTAACTGAGGTATCAGGAGTTAAAATCGCTACATTTGCTGACCTTTGCCAGGCGCTCCGTGTACGTATGGACTTCTTTGCATCAATGGGCTGCTCGGTTTCCGACCATGCTCTTGAATATGTAATGTATGCTCCTGCATCCGAGAGTGAAATCGAGACTATCTTTGCAAAACGTCTCGGCGGAAGCGATGTAACCCGTGAAGAAGAACTCAAATTCAAGACCGCATTTATGCTTTTTGTAGGAAAAGAATACTCCAAACGCGGCTGGATCATGCAGCTCCATTACGGATGCAAGCGTGACAATAATACGCTTATGTTTGATAAATTAGGCCCGGATACCGGATACGACTGCATCAACAACTATGCGCCGTCTTCCCAAATGGCGGATTACTTAAATGCACTTATTAAGACCAATGAACTTCCTAAAACTATTATTTACAGCCTGAATCCTAATGACAATCAGGCAATCGGAACAATCCTCGGCTGTTTCCAGGATTCAACCGCTGTTGCCAAAATACAGCAGGGCTCCGCATGGTGGTTCAATGATCATAAGACAGGTATGCAGGATCAGATGATTTCCCTTGCGAATTTAGGAAATCTCTCCGGTTTTGTAGGAATGCTGACAGATTCAAGAAGCTTCCTCTCCTACACACGCCATGATTACTTCCGCAGAATCCTGTGCAACTTACTTGGTACATGGGTAGAAAACGGGGAATATCCGGCTGATTACGATACTCTTTCAGAAATTGTAAGAGGCATCTGCTACAATAATGCGATTAAGTATTTCGGGTTTGATTTAAAACCTCAAGAGTAAATTTAAGAAGAAAGGATGATAAAAAAATGGAATTAAGAACCGCAGCGTCACCAAAAGACGTTAAACATTATACGACAGAGCGTTTAAGGGAAGAATTTCTGATTGACGACTTATTTAAGAAGGATGAAATCAAGTTAGTATACAGCCATATTGACCGTATAATCACAGGTTCGGCAGTGCCGGTTAAGCCTTTACAGCTTACGGCAGGCGATGAGCTGAGAGCGCAGTATTTCTGCGAAAGACGTGAACTTGGCGTCATTAATATCGGAAATGCCGGCAAGATTACTATTGACGGTAAAGTATACGAAGTAGGACACAAAGAAGGTATGTACATCGGAATGGGTTCTAAGGAAATTATCTTTGAGAGCGTAAATCCGTCTGAGCCTGCTAAGTTTTATTTAAACAGCGCTCCGGCACATATGACTTACCCTACTGTTTTGATCAAGCCCGAGGGCGAAGCTGCTGAAGGCGTAGTAATTGTAAAAGACAGCAATAAAGTAGAACTGGGTTCACTTGAAGGTGCAAACCACAGAACAATCTGCAAATATATTCTTCCCGGTCAGGTAGAAAGTTGCCAGTTAGAGATGGGAATGACCAAATTAGAGCCTGGCAGTGTATGGAATACAATGCCTTGTCATACACATGACAGACGTATGGAAGTATATCTTTACTTTGATATGCCGGAAGATGCCCTTGTAATGCACTACATGGGCGAACCCACCGAAACACGCCACATTGTAATGAGAAACGAGCAGGCTGTCATCTCTCCCAGCTGGTCAATCCACTCAGGATGCGGTACACAGGCGTATACCTTCATCTGGGGCATGGTTGGCGAGAATCAGGACTTTGACGATATGGACGGCTGCGATATGAAAGACTTATTATAGAAATTTGATTTGCAATCTTGTTTGAAATTGCGACGAATTTCTTACAGGTAATTGATATAACATAGAATAAATTGAAAGAAGGAACAGACACTAATATGAAAATAGCATTAATAAACGAAAACAGTCAGGCCGCTAAGAACGAAATGGTCTGCAATACTTTAAAATCAGTTGTAGAGCCGATGGGACATGAAGTTTTTAATTACGGTATGTACTCTGCCGAAGATGAAAACCAGCTCACCTATGTACAGAACGGTATTCTTGCCGCAGTATTATTAAACTCCGGTGCTGCCGACTATGTAATCACAGGCTGCGGAACCGGTGAAGGCGCTATGCTTGCATGCAACTCCTTCCCACAGGTGCTTTGCGGTCACATTGAATCACCTCTTGACGCATACCTCTTTTCACAGGTAAATGACGGTAACTGTATTGCTCTTCCGTTTGCTGAGAACTTCGGCTGGGGCGGCGAGCTTAACCTTACTTATATCTTCGAAAAATTATTCTGCGCACCGGGCGGCGGCGGATATCCGAAGGAAAGAGTTGTTCCCGAGCAGAGAAATAAAAAGATTCTGGATGAGGTTAAGAAGGTAACCCACAACGATATGGTTTCCATTCTTGAAAACTTAGATCAGGAACTTGTAAAAGGCGCTTTAAGCGGAAAGAACTTCTCTGAGTATTTCTTTGCAAACTGCAAGGATGATGCGATTGCAGAGGCTGTTAAGAAGGTTTTGGCGTAAAGTCGTAAAATATTAATCTGTAAAGTGTTAATAAAAGACGCAAACATATGCATATATGATTATTAAAAAGCTTACCGGCTTTAAGTCTTAAAACCGGTAAGCTTTTTTCATTCTCTTAATCCATGCTTTCAGAGTCAGGCGCCTCCTTTAGCTGATATCCTTTGAGCCGTTCATTCATAAGAATTGCCATTCTTTTTGCTCTGTTCCATATAGCAATAGATACCAGAATGAAAACTAACGCTATTAAAATAAGCATCCCCAGCACCATTGGCAAATTATCTGCATAAAACCATCCAAACCAGATTCCGCAACCCAAAACCACTACATTGACATAAATATAATATAAAATATTGCGGACTAATGCTACTTTTGAACTGACCTCCTTTTTCGGATAGAAGCACACTCCTAAACTGGTCAAAAAAGAAACTGACAATATCTGCCATATAATTTCCACTCCAAACTTTGCCTGCGGCCAAAATATGGTAATATATACGGCAGTAGCAAAAACCACACATGACGTCACGCAGACAAAGGTAAACAATAAATTCTCCAATTTTTTCAACAGATTCTCCCCCTTTCTATAATCCCAGCTTTTCTTTTAATACGGGGACATACTGTCTGGAAACCATAACCTTCTCCCCATTCTTCATATGCGCCTCAAACCGCCCGTTAAACGCAGGGCTTATGCTCTTTACCTTCGTCAGATTGACAATGTATGATTTGGAAGCACGAAAAAAATCCGTTCCACAAAGCAGTTCTTCCAGTTCATACAGTTTATATTTCACTTCATATACTTCTTTGTCCAGATAAAGGAAAACCCGGTTGTCCACTGCTTCAAAATAATAAATATCCTCAGGCGCCACCTGAACATACTCACTCCCGCGCAGAGCCAGTATCTTTTCCTGTCCTGATTTTATGGCATAAATCAGGTTCAACAACTGTTTATCGATATTCCGACAACGAATGATTATTTCATCGTCTTCTCCATCTGCCCGGTCCATAATCGTAATTTTCATAAATCCTCCAATTACTGCGTTTCTTAACGATCCCGCAGTTTCCGTCCCCTGCTGATCCAGGCAGACGCCACAATCGCTATTATAGCATATATTACAAGGAAAATAATCTGATAATTCAATGATATTTCCCTGCCATCCATAAAAATAGATACTCCCATCTGCTCCCGGAAAGTATCTCCCGCAGTTTCCGGCAGTCCAACAAATGTCTCATCAATGGCGTTCCTTGTGCAGACCATCCGCATCATTGCCGCCCCATGCAGCACGGGAAGGCACTTTAACACCCTGCCAACCCCCTCCGGCAGCATGGACATAGGCAGATAGATAGCGCCCACAAAGCCCACAAGTGTTCCTACAATAGTCATAATGCTGCTCCATGCACCTTCACCATGGATAAAAAGTGCCATTAAATATGCGATGGAAGCATATACAAAAGTATTAAGCACGATCATTCCCAATAATTTAAGACATTCTGCAGCAGTAAGCAGCGGATGTCCGCAAAGCGCCATGTAGCTCTCACCCAGAATAAGGGTAAGTACGCACATCCCAATTCCTGCAATCCAGGCGGAAAGTATATAACCAAGCGCTATACTGATACGTTTTACCGGCGTCAGATAAAAGCTTGCAAGTCTGTTTTTTTCTTCATCCTGAACCATCGTTCCCATAACGGTCATAGTGATTGTTACTGTATTTACTATCAGAATTCCCGCAAGCGTCCACATCTGAATCAGGTATGCTGCATTTTTCTCATCTGCGGCAGTGTCCCGCACACCTCCATACTGTGCAAGCGCATTCACAACATTCTCACTGTTCATATTTCCCAAGAAAATGACCATAAGGGTCAACACAATCAACATGGACAGCACAGAAAAGAATACCGACACATAATCCCGTATATAAAGCAGAATATTTCTTTTTAATAAATAATATATTTCCCTCATCTTTATAACCATACTCCTCTCTCAGCCTGCAAATCCGGGCTACCGGACACAAACTTTACACACACTTTTTATTCGTTCTCTAATTTTTTTCCTGTAACATTTAAAAATACATCGTCCATAGACCCTTGCAGCATTTCAAAACCATCAATTATTCCCTCCACAGCCTGAAGAATATTAAGCACCGCCAGACTTTCCGGAACAGGTATCTCATAATAATCTTCTTGTTTCTCATAATCTATCCGTATCTCCTTAAGCTGCCTTTCTATAGCCTCTGAAGCCGGATACAGCCTAAGTTTATCCCTTGCATAGGTTTCCTTAAGGGAGAACGGAGTTCCGTATTCTTTTAAATGCCCGGCATCCATTATGGCGATATGAGACGCCCTTGCCGCCTCTTCCATATAATGAGTAGTCAGAAAAATCGTCATATTTTCTTCCCGGCGCAGTTTCTCCAGACACTCCCACACATTTTTCCTTGTTGCCGGGTCAAGTCCCGTTGTAGGCTCATCCAAAAACATAATCTCGGGTTCATTGACCAAAGCCCTTGCAATTTCACACCGTCTTTTCTGCCCTCCGGACAGCTTTGCCAGTCTCCTGTCGTACACATCCTGTAAATCCAATATGCCGCATATCCTTTCAATATTAGCCGTAAGCTTTTTGCGGTCTTTCTCATAAAGGGCACCCCTGACAAACAGGTTTTCCTTTACTGTCAGCTTATCATCCAGACAATTATTCTGATAAACCACGCCAATGCGTTTCCTAATCTCCTCATCCGCCCTTCCAGCCTGAAAACCACAGATTTCTACGCTTCCGTCTGTAGGCGGATAAAGCGTGCAAAGCATATTGATTGTAGTGGACTTACCGGCGCCGTTAATCCCCAAAAATCCAAACAGCTCTCCCTTCTCCACCTGAAAGCTGATATCATCCACCGCCTTTACATCTCCAAAATATTTTTTCAATCCCTCTGCCCTTATCACCGATTCCATACTTTTCTCGCCTTTCTTTTCCTATCTCCCATAATACGAAGCGGACTTCCTTCCACTGCCGTATTTTCTTAAATAAAGTAGCATAAAAAACAGCCCATCACAATAAACATGTGATAAGCTGTCTTTTTTAGATAGTATGTTACGTTAGTGAAGGGGTAAGTTACAATCTATAGTATATTTTCGGTTATTAAATCAGTTTCACATGGATTTGATTTCTATATCAGCTCTCAATCCTTTTGCTTTTTCTAATGCATGAAAAAAGACAGATAAAAAATCATTTCCATCACTTGTCACAAAATAATTCGACAAATCTGTAATATCTTTACTAATATTACTGCCCCAGGGTGGTTGTTTTGATAAATCATCTATATCCCATTATTTTTACGTTAAAAATTTAAATATCATTGTATGGATTTCTTTTTAGAATCTCCTCAATTTCTTTATTTTTTCTTTTTTCAAAATCACTTCCAAACAATGAAAAAATTTCTTTTTCTTTTGCAAAAAGCGCCCGTCGAAAATCTTTGTCCTTATCTCTGTTGCACATGGCAAAATCCATTATAATACTAGTAGAAATTATATTTAATGCATTCCATAAAACTTCTCTTTTTTTATCCGTTACTATGTCACTTCTTACTTTACCTTTTTCAGTAAAAAGAATATGATATTGGTTATCTCTGCTAAATATATATGTTCCTTCTACACTATTATCTGTTCCTTCAGCAAAAAATAAATTGTTACAGGAAACATCTCCTAGTATGGTTTGAATTTCACTATATACGTATTTTTTTAATTCCTCTGTTGATAGCATTTTATGTTTTTCCTTACTTAGGTAAAATATTTGACAATGACTTTCTTTATATCTCTTCAGTTAAGCTTCTTTTTTAATATTTTTTCAGCAATCAGCATACATTTTTCCATATTTTGATCGTAAACATCCGGCCCAAATGATTTTACAAATATCTCATTTATTGTCTCTGCCAATGTTTGAACTTGAAGGTTTTGATTACCAGAAACGTATTCATATATCTTTTTTATTTCAATAACATATTCATCCTTTGGAGCCATTGGAAAGAATCCGATAGGGTCCCAGTCATTTATAATTTTTGTTATTATCTCCACTACTTTATCAGCTCTCTCTTAATTGTATTTGTTTCAAATCATGTACTTTTGCTCTTACTGGAAAGATACGTTCGTTCTTCACTTCTTCTTTTTGCAATTTATCTGAAAAATTTTAACCATAGGCGCACTCATAGGTCTTATCATTTTCAAACTTTCGTACAAATCCTTGGGCTGGAAACTCCGGATATTTAAATTCCCATAAAATCCCACAACAATTACATTTATACCACTTATCTGCGTAATGTTTATACTCATCCTTAATCTAGTATAATGGTAAATTATATCCTTCAAAATGGGGCTTTTCTACAGGAACGTCCTTAAAAATGCCTTTTTCTGTCTACTTTTCAAAAAAATTTTTTAAATTAATAAATAGGTAATAAGAATTTATTTTAATACCTATTTTTCATTACAGTCACAGTCCATTTGTGTCTGTTCCTCTTCTAAAGTCTCTTTTATAGAAAAAATATAATTAATTGGCTTTTTGCAATATTGATTTGCCTTTGAATTTTTCATAGCCTCTAGTATATCCTCTACTTTGGGTGCATAAACCTTATCTCCTACAAGAAACATCGCTCCAATTTCTTGTACATATTCAACCAATAAAATAAATTTTGTTTTTGTCAACCGACGCAAATCTAAGCGACAATCTATTTCATCCAGTATGTTATCTAAATAAATGAACTCTATACACGTTTCATCTGATTTCCCATACTGAATAATGTCTTTTGACCAACTTTTTTCCTGTTCAAGGAACGTAATCTCATTAGATGGCTGCGTCTCGCCTTTCCATGAAATTATCTCATCACGACTTAATCTGTCAATATTTACTCTTGCAGGTATAATATTGCATTGAAACTGCCATATTGCCATTTTTACTTCTCCTGTTTTTACTCAAACCATATTTTGATCGTAAACATCCGCCCCAAATGATTTTACAAATATCCCATTTATTGTTTCTGCCAATGTTTGAACTTGAAGATTTTGATTACCAGAAACGTATTAATATATCTTTTTTATTTCAATAACATATTCATCCTTTGGAGCCATTGGAAAGAAT
>CAMWKB010000110.1 GCA_947174705.1 uncultured Lachnospiraceae bacterium | reverse complement strand
CCTGAGGATTGATATGGCAGTGATAGTCCAGAACGGGAGTGGTCGCTGCGTAATCAAAATACAGCTTCTGCGCTGTGTCATTAGAGAGTAAAAAGTTTTTGTCCATAAATTGTCTCATTTTGTTCCCTCTTTTCTTTTAAATTATTTATAAGTTTATTAATATTTGACTTTTATTGATGGTTGCTGTCTGCCAATGTCGGCATTTATTAATGGATACTATATATAACATGCTTACTGGTTAACATAATGAACCACAATCCGCCCTGTGGTTTACATAATGTGATGCGACACGCCACGAAGTTTACATAATTCACATAACGCATCGTATTTTTACATAAATCAGACATACTTAAAGTCTAAATAATTATACATTATGACGGAAAATAAAGCAATATAAAAACGGTCGGAGTTTTATAGATATAAAATAAATTTTTTATAACAAATTTTTTGTACAAAACATAAAATTTGTGGTAAAATATGTATTGACGAACTTGTACAAGATGTGTAAAAATATTAAGAGAATATGCTTACATTGGAAAAAAATGTACAAAATTTAAATGCTAAGATTTTTATTAGGGGGAACAAAGAAAGGAGAGCTTACAGCATGGAACTTTTAAACAAACAGAAAACAGGAAAGGTAGAGCGCCCTGTAAAGGTTCTGCAGTTTGGAGAAGGAAACTTTCTCCGTGCATTTGTTGATTACATGATCGACATCGCAAATGAGAAGGGAGAATTTAATGGTGATATCGTTTTGGTTAAACCCATTGAGTTTGGTACTCTGGAGCGTTTCCACAATCAGGAATGCCAGTATACGGTACAGTTAAGGGGTATTGTAGACGGAGAACCCAGAAAAATCAACCGTACAATAACAAGTGTTACTGATGCGGTAGCAGCTACTGAAGAATATGAGAAATATGCTGATTATGCTAAACTGGATACATTGCGTTTCATCGTATCCAATACAACAGAGGCAGGTATTGTATATGATGAAACTGATAAATTTGAGTCAAACCCGCCTAAGACTTATCCCGGAAAATTGACGAAATTCTTATTCGAAAGATATAAACATTTTAACGGAGCATCAGACAAAGGTCTTATTATGCTTCCGGTAGAGCTGATTGACGACAATGGTATACATCTTAGGGAATGTGTTCTTAAATTTGCTAAGTTGTGGGGCTTAGAGGACGGATTTGTAAAATGGCTGGATGATGCATGCGTATTTACATCAACACTGGTAGACAGAATCGTTACAGGATATCCCAGAGATGAGGCAGAGGAACTTTGCAAAGAATTCGGATATCAGGATGATCTGATTGTAACCGGTGAGCCTTTTGCACTTTGGGTAATTGAAAGTCCTAAGGATATAAGTAATGAATTACCGCTGCCGCAGGCAGGACTTCCTGTTATCTTTACAGATAACCAGAAACCGTATAAGCAGAGAAAAGTTCGTATCCTGAACGGTGCACATACATCTTTCGTGCTTGCTTCTTATCTGTGCGGCAATGATATTGTTCTTGAGTCCATGAATGACGAGCTTATACTTAACTTTATCAAAGCAACGATCTTTGACGAAGTTATTCCTACATTAACGCTTCCTAAGGAGGAACTTGACGATTTCGCGAATGCAGTACTTACAAGATTCAACAATCCATATGTAAAACATGCGCATTTGTCAATTTCGCTTAACTCCGTTTCTAAATGGAAAGCAAGATGTATGCCGAGTTTCTTAGGATACATAGAGAAGATGGGTAAGATTCCTACACACTTAACATTCTCACTTGCAGCGCTGATGGCATTCTATACAGGTACTGAGATCAGGGATAAAGCGCTTATCGGACATCGTGACGGTGCAGAATACAATATTATGGATGATGCGGCAGTTCTTGAATTCTTTGCAGCTAACAGCAGCAAGGAGCCGAAGGAATTCGTACATGCAGTACTTAGCAATAAGGATTTCTGGGATCAGGATCTGAGTGCATTGGCAGGTGTTGAGGACGCAATCGTTTCCTATATTACAGATATTCGTGCTATGGGAATGCGCAAGACAATGGAAAAGGTTTTCGCATAAGCTGAAAGAATATTAGAATAAAAGAAAGGCATGGATAATCAGATTTGAAAGATTATATTAAAATTCATGAAAATGACAACGTAATCGTTGCGATTAAAGAAATCACAGCAGGAGAGACCGTAGATGTTTCAGGTATGCAGGTGACTGCGAAGGAAAATATCCCTGCAGGGCATAAGATGGCGCTTGCTGATATTGCAGAGGGCGGAGATGTTATTAAATACGGTTTCCGTATCGGAAATGCCAAGGAGAACATTTCAGCCGGACAATGGATTCATACACATAATATTAAAACCGCGCTCGGAGATTTGTTAGAATACACATATGAGCCGACAGGAGCAAAAGAAAAGACTTCCGAGGATGTTACTTTTATGGGATATAACCGTCCGGACGGCAAAGTGGGTGTCCGTAATGAAGTGTGGATTATTCCGACCGTAGGCTGTGTAAATAACATTGCAACGGCGCTTGCTAAATCTGCCAACGAACGTATTAAGGGCAGTGTGGAAGAAGTAATTGCTTTTCCTCATCCATATGGCTGTTCACAGATGGGAGACGATCAGGAGCACACGAGAACTATTCTCGCAGATTTGATCAATCATCCTAATGCAGGCGGTGTACTTGTACTTGGACTTGGCTGTGAAAACAGTAATATCGATGTACTTAAAGATTATATAGGCGAAGTTGATCCTAACAGGGTTAAATTCTTAGTAAGTCAGGATACGGAAGACGAAATGAAGGCGGGAGCGGAGCTTTTGGATGAGCTGATTTCCTATGCATCTTCATTTAAACGTGAGCCGATAAGCGTATCTAAACTCGTTATAGGTATGAAATGCGGCGGAAGCGACGGTTTCTCAGGAATTACGGCTAATCCTTTAGTTGGTAAATTCTCTGACATTTTGATCAGTAAGAAGGGAACCACCATTTTGACTGAAGTACCAGAGATGTTCGGTGCGGAAACACTTCTTATGAACAGGTGTGAGAATAAAGAACTGTTTGATGAGACGGTGAAACTTATTAATGACTTTAAACAGTATTTTAAGAGCAATAACCAGACAATTTATGAGAACCCGTCACCTGGCAATAAGAAGGGCGGTATTTCAACTCTGGAAGATAAGTCTCTTGGTTGTACACAGAAATCCGGAAGTGCGCCTGTTAAAGGAGTACTTGCATATGGACAGCGCGTGGAGACCGCAGGTCTCAACCTGCTTAGCGCTCCCGGTAACGACCTTGTAGCTTCTACGGCGCTTGCAGCCAGCGGTGCACATATCGTTCTTTTTACAACAGGACGCGGAACTCCGTTTGCTTCACCGGTGCCTACCGTTAAGATTTCCAGTAACAGCGCTCTTGCGGGCAAGAAGAAAAACTGGATTGATTTCAACGCAGGAGTTCTTGTAGAGGATAAGGATATTGAGGAAACGGCACAGGAATTATTTAACTATGTAGTTGAAGTTGCTTCCGGCAAGAAAGTATGCAGTGAAGAAGCCGGCTTCCACGACATGGCAATATTTAAACAGGGTGTTACACTCTAAAAAATAAATTATAAAAAAGTCAACTGACATAAAATAAAGGAGGACAAATAAATGGCGATTTTGGACAAATTTTCATTGGAAGGTAAGGTGGCATTGGTAACAGGTGCATCTTACGGAATTGGTTTTGCGATTGCAACTGCATATGCAGAGGCTGGCGCAACCATTGTTTTCAATGATATTAAACAGGAGCTTGTAGATAAAGGGCTTGCTGCTTATAAGGAGAAAGGCATAGAGGCTCATGGTTATGTATGCGACGTTACCAATGAAGATATGGTAAATGAGATGGTTGCAAAGATTGAAAAGGAAGTTGGAGTAATCGATATTCTGGTAAACAATGCAGGTATTATCAAACGTATTCCTATGTGTGATATGACAGCCGCTGAGTTCAGACAGGTAATCGACGTAGACTTAAATGCACCTTTTATCGTTTCAAAAGCAGTTATTCCGGCCATGATCAAGAAAGGTCATGGAAAGATTATAAACATCTGCTCTATGATGAGTGAACTTGGACGTGAGACCGTATCGGCATATGCTGCTGCAAAGGGCGGTTTGAAGATGCTTACAAGAAACATTGCATCTGAGTATGGTGAGTTTAATATTCAGTGTAACGGTATTGGACCCGGTTATATAGCTACACCTCAGACAGCGCCGCTGCGTGAGATTCAGCCTGACGGTTCAAAACATCCATTTGATCAGTTTATTATTGCAAAGACACCGGCTGCAAGATGGGGAGATACTTCAGACCTTCAGGGACCTGCTGTATTCCTTGCATCAGACGCATCAGACTTTGTAAACGGTCATGTTGTTTATGTAGACGGCGGTATTCTTGCTTACATCGGCAAACAGCCAGGCTAAGTGCTAAGGAAATTTCAAAGGTGGTAGCATGATTCGCTGCCACCTTTTATTCTTATATGGCGGTATGGAGAATTAGATTAATAGAAAGGTATGGGTTTTCATGGATATTCGATTGGTTATGAAGACAGCACGCAGTGCAACATTTGAATTGGATGACGGCGGAGCTTATGAGACTTTTGTAAAATACAGACTATTTTTAAATCATAAAGAATGTATGTTGACTGATACGGTCATTACAAGCATTTTTGATTTGAAACCGGATACGGAATATGAGCTGGAAGCACATAGTATGGATGGTACAGATGCAGGCAGTATTAAATTCCGTACCGACGAAGAATTTGTTACAATTAATGTAAAAGAGTTTGGTGCAGCCGGAGACGGAGTATCCGATGATACCGGTTTCATTCAGGCTGCAATTATGGCATGTCCGAAGAAAAGCCGCGTACTTATTCCCAAGGGGAAATATAAGATTACAAGCCTATTTTTAAAGAGCGGCATCAATCTGGAAATTGCAAAAGATGCGGAACTGCTTGCGCAGACCGACAGAAACCGTTTTGCAAAATTTCCGGGAATGATAGAGAGTTATGATGAAAAGGACGAATATAATCTCGGAACGTGGGAGGGCAACCCACTTCCTATGTTTGCGAGTATTATTACAGGTATTGACGTTTCGGACGTTAATATATACGGAGAGGGCGTAGTTAACGGATGCGCAACACATGATAATTGGTGGAACAATCCAAAAGTTATGGTTGGAGCTTTTCGCCCCAGATTGCTATATTTAAATCATTGTGAAAAAATTCAGGTACAGGGAATTACTTTCTGTAACAGTCCAGCATGGAATATCCACCCATATTTTAGCAACGAGCTTATGTTCTGTGGATTAAAGATACAGAATCCGCAGAACTCCCCTAACACCGACGGTCTTGACCCTGAATCATGCCGTGATGTTAAAATTCTCGGTGTGCATTTTTCACTGGGAGATGATTGTATTGCAGTTAAATCCGGTAAGATTTATATGGGTAAAAAGTACAAGACACCTTCCGAAAATATACATGTATGCCACTGCCTTATGGAAAAAGGACATGGAGCCGTTACGGTAGGAAGCGAAATTGGTGCAGGCGTGCGTAATATGGTGGTTGAGAAGTGCCGCTTTTCACATACCGACCGCGGACTTAGAATCAAAACAAGGCGCGGACGCGGAAAAGATTCGGTTTTGGATAAAATAACATTTAAGAACATAGAGATGGATCATGTAATGACGCCGTTTACGGCAAATGCTTTTTATTTCTGCGATCCGGACGGTCGTAGTGAATATGTTCAGTCAAGAGATGCATATCCGGTAGATGATGATACGCCCGTAATGGGTCATTTCCTGTTTGAAGATATTCATGCGGTCAACTGCCATGTGGCAGCAGCATACTTTGACGGTCTTCCTGAGCAGAAAATTGAAGAAATAAAGATGAAAAACTGCACAATTTCTTTTGCAGAGGATGCAGCAACCAATGTTCCGATCATGGCAAACGGCGTGGATGCATGTTCCAAGAAGGGCATACATGCAACCAATGTTAAGAAGCTTATTCTTAAGAATGTAGTGATTAAGGGTAATGTAGGTGATGATTTTGAGTTGTTAGGCGTGGATAATTTAGAGCAGGATTAAAGGAGGAGCATCATGCAGTTAGGAATACGTTTACATGACATAAAAAAAGCACCGCTTGAAGAGAGGCTGCAGATTGCAAAAGAGCAAGGTTTTAAATGCGGTCATCTGGCGCTTTCTAAGGTGATTTCCGAATACTCCGTAGCGGATGATGCGTTGACGCCTGGTTTTGCCTGTTATTTGAAGAAGTTGTTTAACGAAAATAACATAGATATAGCCGTACTTGGCTGCTATCTGAATCTTGCAAATCCAAACGAAGAGAGCCTTAAGAAAAATCAGGCACGCTATCTTGCGCATATACGCTTTGCTTCACTTTTGGGCTGTGGAGTAGTAGGAACGGAGACCGGAGCGGTCAATGAAGGTTATAAGTATGAAGAACGTAATCATTCTGATGAAGCGTTGGAAATTTTCATTAAGAATCTACGCCCGGTAATAGAATATGCTGAAAAGATGGGCATAATTTTTGCCATTGAGCCGGTATATAAACATATAGTATGCAATCCGGAGCGTGCCAGAAAAGTATTGGATGAAATAAATTCTCCTAACCTTCAGATTATTTTTGACCCGGTCAATCTGTTGGATATCTGCAATTATCAGAATAGGGAACAGATTATACACAATGCGATTGACCTGCTTGGTCAAGATATTGCAGTGGTGCATATTAAAGATTTCAAAGTCGAAGACAATAAGCTGGTATCGGTAGCAGCCGGTACGGGAGAGATGGATTATAGCGAGATTATACGCTTTATCAAGGCTAAAAAGCCCTATATCCACGTAACTCTGGAAAATACAGTGCCGGAAAATGCGGTTGAATCTAGGCAGTATATTCAGAAGTTGTGGGATGAGCAGGGTGAAAAATAAATTTTTCACCCGCGAGTTTGTGCTGATACCATTGGCATCAGGCACAAACATCGCAGTATGTGACTAAATTGAGAGGAGATGTTTATGGACAGGATTGAAAAGTATATTGACGAATTGATGGAGAAGAGTACACCGGACAGGCCGATTTGGAATATTGAGAAGATTCTTCAGGGTAAGAAGTCCAAATGGAATTATATCGACGGCTGTATGATTAAAGCAATTCTGGAGATGTATTCGATTACAAAGGATAAAAAATATTTTGACTTTGCAGATGCATTTATTGACTATAAAGTCTATGAAGACGGCACAATTGACGGCTATGATGTGGCGGAACTCAATATTGATAATATCAATGCCGGAAAGACTTTGTTTGAGCTGTATGATTTGACCGGTAAGGAAAAATACCGTAAGGCAATCGACTTGATTTACAGCCAGATTGAGCAGATGCCAAGAACTAAGGAGGGTAACTTCTGGCATAAGAATATTTACCCGAATCAGGTTTGGCTGGATGGTCTGTATATGTGCCAGCCGTTCTATATGGAATATGAAACCAGATTCAATAATAAGAAAAATTATGACGATATCTTTAACCAGTTTGAGCAGGTTGTAAAAAATATGCGTGATCCCAAGACCGGTTTATACTATCATGCTTATGACTCGTCAAGGGAAATGTTCTGGTGCGATAAAGTAACCGGTCTTAGTCAGAATTTCTGGCTGCGCGCACTTGGCTGGTATTCGATGGCGCTGTTGGATACACTTGATAATATAGATTCATCCTGCGGAGAATCTTATGAGAATATGAAAAAGGCGTTTGTAGACCTTATGGATGCAATGGTTAAGTATCAGGACGAGAGCGGAATGTGGTATCAGGTTGTAAATCTTGGCGGTATGGAGAAGAATTATCTTGAGACCAGCGGAAGCTCAATTATGGCATATGCATTATTAAAAGGTGTGCGTCATGGTTTATTGCCGGAGAAATATCGTGAATATGGTAAGAAGGCATTCAAGGGAATCTGTGACAAATATCTGTCTACGGATGAAGAAGGAAATCTTCATCTTGGCGGAATCTGCCTCGTAGCAGGTCTTGGCGGTAAAGGGATGCGTTCAGGCACATTTGATTATTATATGTCAGAGCCTGTAGTTAATGATGACGCCAAGGGAGTTGGACCGTTCCTGCTTGCTTATACTGAGATGCTGCGTTTGGAGAAATAAGATATTTGCAATTTATTAATAAAAGAGCATTTAAAATGTAATAAAAACTCAGTTCCAATGAATAGATTTCAAAGGAACTGAGTTT
>CAMWKB010000109.1 GCA_947174705.1 uncultured Lachnospiraceae bacterium | reverse complement strand
TGGGTTTTTATTGTATCATCCATTTCCAGCTTTTGTCAAGCGGGTAATTGATTTAAATTTTAAAAAATAACTTTGAATTTAAAAATATAATTTATGTTGTTAATCTAAAAAATAAACACTCCTGCATAATCTAAAATGAAATATAAAAACACCCCAAAAACAACTGCCTCTCCAAAGCCAAATAACGCACCTAAAAATTTATCCAGGCTGTTAATCAGAGAAACATTTACAATAGCGGTAAGCGGTTTAAAAATAAGGGTACATATTTTAAAAACGATACCTATGGCTATCAACGCAAATACGCAAAGCGTCAGTACACTGTAAGTATGTGCCTTAACACTGCTGACCGTCAAAAAAATCAGCACAATACAAACACATGAAACGACTGCTGACAAAATATTTACTATTTCCTGCACCATTCCATTTTCGAAACCTTTTCTTATCCGCCATACTGCCAGTATAAAAAATATAAAAACAAAAACCATTTTCAAGTCAACATTCAACACCTTTCCAAACTCTGTGGCTTAAATACTTTTATTTTAATTCAATCGTATCTATGGAATCCGGTGTAACCAATATGTATTTATATGAAGATGATGTCGGAAGCATCGTGTATACCGATTTTTCAAAAACACCGGAATATTTTTCCACGCCATTCATATTATAAATCTTACATTCCGCTTCATTATAAATAATGATTCTGTCATCTTCAAATAAAATATCCGTATAATCAATATTAAAGTTAATGGTTTGAATCATTTGACCTGATTTATTATACACATCTAAACGATATCTGTTATTACTGTCCACACTGTTAAATATCAGTCCGACATAATCTTTTCCATAATAAATCCGTTGTACATCTTCACTGAGCATACTTGTAGCTATGCTGACAGGTTTCTCTGCGCCTCCAAAAAATTCGATTCTGTCATCAGATACCGCAAACATGGATTTATCGTCCCAAAAGCGTGTATAGCCGACAATTACATCCAGATAATCGTAACCGCTTACATAATTATCGGTATTATTCTGTCCTACTTCGCCGAAATTGTAAAAGGCGACACTGGATTTCAATGCACCGCTGTCCACATACAAATAAGAGACACAAACCAATTTACCATTTGGAGAAATGGCTACTTTAAACGGATAGCCGGTACTCTTCATCGTTGTTCTGAAACGCACCAGTTCATTTCCCTTTGTATCATACAGATAAATAAATGTAAGGTCCGAATCATCCAAAACGACTGCCACGACACCGTTTGAAGCCACACAAAAGCTTCTGATTGGTTTATTTGTCGTAATCTGTCCCAAACGACTATTGGTATCCATGACATATATATTTCTTCCATTATAATCACCGATAGCTACCACGTTCTGGCATATATCAATCATTGGATTTTGCATCTCAAAGGTTTCATTCCAGACTGCGTTTCCCTTTGTATCTATGCAGCTTGCCCCATCCTTACTATAAGTCAATATATATCCTGAAAAAGGAGTTAGATTTCTGCTTTGGACAACTGCAATATCAACAGATGACACAACCACGCTCTCCGTATAAATCTTATTTTTCCATTGGATTATCACTGCCGCGGCTATTGCCACAACAAGAATCGTCACCAACATGCTACGGTAAAAAATCGTAAATTTATGGCTTCTGATTCTTTCCATATAGTTTACGCGGGTTGTTTTTTTATCGTTTTTCTCCTTGCTTTTGAAGTAATTTCTAACGTTGATCATACGTTATTCCTCTTTAATTAAGATACAAATTTTGCCACCATTATATTGTATCACACATTTAGCTAAGGTAGTAATATTTTTTGACCGTATTTTATATTATCGGGATCGTCAATTTTATTTATCTCACAAATTTCATTCACCTTCGATGCGTCTCCATACAACTTTATACTGATTTTACAAAGTGTATCGCCCTTTTCAATCTGATAATACTCTGCAAAATTTCTGGCAAAGGCCTCCTGGCTTGGAGGTTCTTCAGTTGAAGCAGTGGAATTTTTCTCTTGTTCGGATTCAAAATCAGCATTTTCTTTGAGCTGGGCATTTTCACCGACGGCATCCTCTTTAGTCTGAACCGCTTCATCGACAACGTTCCCTTTTCCTTGCGCAGATTCACTATCACTATCTTTCTCCTCTTTATCCATGTCCGAAGCATCTTCCACTTCACTCGTGTTGTCTGCATCGTCTTTAGCTTCCTGATTCTCCTTTTCAAATTCCGCATCTAAATCTTCGAGCCGCAGTACCGTTCCCTGCGTTCCATCAGCCACATCCGAGGTTTCCGACTCTCCTGACAAATCTGACCCACCTTGTGTCTCCGACATTTCTGTCTCCCTAGTCACCTCTGATATTTCAGTCTCCCCAGACATCTTCCCATCGTCATTTTTAGCGGCTTCTTGATTTTCCATTGTAAAAAAGACTTCTACCGCACTCTGTCCGAGTTCCCTCAGCTTCGAATAACTATTTGTAGAATTAATAATAATTGCAGCAAGAACCAAAAATACCGCTGTCAGCTGAAACGCCATGACTCCGCCTTTAGACTTTTCGGGCTCTTCTTTTTTATTATGAACATATGTTTGTCTGGTGTTTATTTGTTTTTCGTTGCTATTCCCCTTTTCTACATCGGATGATTTCAATCCACTTCTTGTACGTATATCCGAAAAATCCTGTGGTCTTATCTTATTCTGCGCTCCAGATTTCTCCTGTGCCCTTAACCCATTCTGCGCTTGAGACCTTCCCTGCGTCCTAAACTTATCCTGTGACTTTTCCTCTGTCTCATGTCCTTTTCGCTGCTCTATCATATAGCTCTGCATGGCTTCATTACTTTGGTAAAAGATATAATAACCCGAAAGCTCATATCTGCCCGAATCCTCTTTTATGGAAAAAACAGGCTTGTCCATATCAAAACGACACACAATCTCATCCAGCAATTCATACCTTACAAAATATGAAATATTTTTCTGCTGTCCTGCTCCGTATATGTAATATTTCTTATTCTTCTGTTCCCTTGTTCCGTAGAAAAAAATCTTCCTGCCATTTGAAGTCCCATAATTTTTTAAAAATGACATAACATAGTCTTCTACATACAATTGATATTTTTCCTCTTTTTCCCCTTTGTGAATCACAATATCTGTTGTTTCCATTCTGCTCATCACACCTTTCCTGCGCCCACATATACAGGCATACTTTTTATAACTATAGCATATGGAAACTGCGAAATTTATCAAATCCCGCGTGCAACAAAAAATTGCACAAACAGTTACTGTTTGTGCAATTTCTTACTGTAATCTATATCACAACCACAAATCAATTTTATATAAACTGATAAACCGTCACCGCATCATAATCCCTGTCCGGTCCGAATATTGGTGAAGGGAACTGCGGATGGTTTACTGCATCCGGAAAATACTGTGTCTCAAGGCACAAGCCGGCTCTTTTTTCATATGCTATTCCTTCTTTAGCTTTTTCATTTGAAATACAATTTCCGGCATAAAACTGAACTCCCGGAAGAGTTGAAAAAGCTTTTAACTTTCTGCCGCTTGCAGGGTCCTCTACTATTGCAATTTCCCGAAGCGTGCCGTCTGCGCCGTCTAGCACGAAGTTATGGTCATATCCCTGAACCAGTTTAAGCTGTTCGCAGTCCGCTTCAATATCCTGTCCAATTCTTTTCGGCGCGGTAAAATCTAACGGAGTATCCTTTACCGGCGCAATCTCTCCCGTAGGAATCGCCCCCGCAACAACAGGGGTATAGGAGCTTGCATGAATCGTCAATATATGATTTTCTATTTTACCGGACTTATGACCGCTCAAATTGAAATACGTATGGTTTGTCATATTTATCAATGTGTCTGCATCAGACTCCGCATGATAGATTAATTTCAATCTATTATCATCAGATAAAGAATAAGCTACAGAAAATTTTCTATTACCCGGAAATCCTATATCTCCGTCCGGAGATTCCAGTGAAAAAGTGACACTGTTGTCAGTTGCATCAACAACATCCCACACACGCTTATGAAAGCCCCCGTCAACATTACTGTGAAGATTATTAGGACCGTCATTAACCTCCAATTTGTATTCCTTATCAGCTATTTTAAAACTTGCATTGCATATACGGTTTGCGCTGGGACCTACTACTACTCCGAAATAATTTCCATTGACATAATAATCCTCCAATTTATCATATCCCAACACAATATCATCTATATTACCCTTTGCATCAGGTACATAGAGATTTAATAAAATCGCTCCGAAATTAGTAATCCTTGCTTTTACCCCATTTGAATTTTCAAGTGTAAAAGCATATACATCTTTTCCATCCTTGGTCGTACCAAATAATTCTTTCTTCATTTTTATAACTATACTCCTTTCACAATTCCGTCCGCCCCTCTAGCGCCCGAAGAAGCGTCACTTCATCTATGTACTCCAAATCGCCGCCAACCGGTACGCCGCTTGCAATTCTGGTTACTTTAACTCCGGTCGGTTTAATCAATTTGCTGATATACATAGCCGTAGTCTCACCCTCAAGACTGGAATTCGTTGCAATTATTACCTCGTTCACATCTTCCTGCAGACGCTGCATCAATTCTTTTAACTTAATATCAGATGGGCCTATTCCAAGCATTGGCGAAATCGCCCCATGCAAAACATGATAAACTCCGGTATATTTGCCCGTTTTCTCATATGCTGCCAAGTCTCTTGCATTTTCGACTACCATAATGGTTTTATGGTCTCTTCCCACATTAGCACAAATCGGGCAGGTTTCTTCGTCAGTAAGGGTAAAGCAGGTGCTGCAATACCTGACTTTGGACCTTGCCTCCATCATAGTGGCGGCAATTCGCTCTACCCTTTCCTTCGGCATATTTATTATGTGAAAAGCCAGACGCTGCGCCGATTTATTACCGATTCCCGGAAGACCTGAAAGTTCTTCTATTAACTTATTGATGTATCCGCTGTATAAGTCCATTAGAATGGCAAACCTCCGCCAAGATTCAGACCGCCCGTCATCTTATTCATTATTTCTGCATTTGCCTCTTCCGCCATACGAAGCGCCTCGTTTGCTGCCGCCATTACAAGATCTTCTAACATTTCAACGTCATCCGGATCTACAACCTCCTGAGACAATTTAACCTTGGTAACTACCTTTTTACCGGTCACGGTTACTTCTACCGCCCCACCGCCTGCTTTGGCCGTAAATTCTTTTTCTTCAAGCTCCTTCTGGCTCTCCTCCATCTGACGCTGCATCCTCTGTGCCTGCTTCATTAAATTGTTCATGTTTCCGGGTATTCCGCCTCCCGGAAATCCTCCACGCTTTGCCATATTGCTATCTTTTCTCCTTTTCTATTTAATTATCATCTTCCTCTATTTCCATGTTAATAATACGGCTTAAATCAACATAGTCATTTTCAAAGCTCTGCTCACTGCGTATGCTTTGTATATTTACTTCAATCTCTTTGCCTGCGATGTCTGACACAATCTGCTCTAACAGCTCTTTATGCCCCTCTTGCCTTAAAAAGTAATCCGAGGCCATTCCGTCTTCCACAACAAGCATAAGTTTATTATCACCGCCAAGGCTAAGCTTGGCAGACTTCAAATACTGTTTCATGGGCATTGAAGTCTCGCCTACCACTGACGGCCATTTATTTACGATCATTTTAATATCTTCAGGAATTGCCTTGGGCAGCTGCGGACGTTTAGCTTCCATACCAGCCTGCGCTGCGCCTGACTGGCTTAGTGCAGCCTGTGTGGCAGACTGTTCCGTCTGTACTATGCCTTTTTCCAGCTTATCTTCTATTACACGAACCCTGTCCAATATGGACTCTTTATCAGTTTCCATACTGGGACGGCACAGTTTAATTAACGCAACCTCGATTAAAATTCTCTTCTGTGCCGTATATTTAATCTGACCTGAAAGTTCCGAAAAAATACGGATATAACGCATTACCGTATCCTGCGTGACACCCTCGGCTTCCTCCTTCAATCTTTCCAGATTTTCGGAGGACATATCCACCGTCTCCTCAATTTCATCGGCATCAGAAGTTTTTACAAGCAAAAGGTTTCTTAAATACCATGTAAAATCCGTTATGAACTGGGTCAGTTCCCTTCCCTGCATCACAATATCTTCAAGCAGGGATATACAGCCCGCCACATCCTGATTAAGCACATGTTCAAAAAGCCTACCAAACACTTCGGTATCTACAGCGCCTAACACATCCAGAACCATATCATAAGTCAATTCTTTTCCAAAATGAAAAGCTATACACTGGTCCAGAAGACTTAAAGAATCACGAAACGAGCCGTCAGCGCTTTTTGCAATATAGCGAAGCGCCTTATCTTCTACGGATATCTGCTCTATTTCCATTAACTCACGAAGCCTGTTCGTAATCGTATCAATCGCAATTCTTTTAAAATCGTATCGCTGACAGCGTGATAAAATCGTAATCGGTATTTTGTGTGCCTCCGTCGTTGCCAATATGAAAATAACATATGACGGCGGTTCCTCCAACGTTTTTAAAAGCGCATTAAATGCCCCTATAGAAAGCATATGAACTTCGTCGATAATATAAACTTTATATTTTCCTTCAGCCGGAGAATAGGATACCTCGTCTACGATTTCCCTGATATTGTCCACACCGTTATTGGACGCTGCATCAATCTCAATGACATTCATACTTGCACCTGATGCAATCGCCTTACAAATACGACATTCACGGCATGGGCTTCCGTCTACCGGATTTTCACAGTTTACGGCCTTGGCAAAAATCTTGGCAATAGATGTTTTCCCGGTTCCTCTTGTACCGCAAAAAAGATACGCATGCCCTATACGTTCCGCCTTAATCTGATTCCTGAGTGTTGTTACAATATGCTCCTGCCCCTTTACATCTTCAAAACGGTCAGGCCGGAACTTCCGGTAAAGTGCTGTATATGACATGTGTGTCACCTACACCTTTCATTTAATCGCCGAAACTAATACCTGTCAGTTTAGCTTCCTGCACAATCGTAGCGTCAGGAGATACCATTTTCAGCTTACCTGCCACCTCTTCAAGCGGAACCTTAACTATTTCTCTGTTTTTATATCCTACCATGAAGCCGTATTCTCCATTTAAAATCATCTTTCCGGCTTCTGCTCCCAAACGGGTTGCAAACACACGGTCATAAGGGCATGGACTTCCGCCTCTCTGTGTATGTCCGGGCACTGTTACACGCACATCCAAACCGGTCTTTTTCTGAATTTCATCTGCGATTTCATAAGAAACAGAAGGATACTGATAGTTCTTCATCTTCTCCTTATATTCCTTCTTCGAAAGTTTAGCATCCGCTTTAGATATTGCACCCTCAGCTACTGCCATAATAGTGAATTTAGAACCACGTTTAGCGCGTCCTTCAATAGCTTCAACTATCTTATCAATATCATACGGTATTTCCGGAATCAGAATGATATCCGCTCCGCCTGCCATTCCTGCGTTCAATGTAAGCCAGCCTACTTTATGTCCCATAACTTCCACTATGAAAATACGGCCATGTGAAGCTGCTGTTGTATGAATACAGTCAATACAATCAGTAGCAATATCTACTGCACTTTGGAAACCGAAGGTCATATCCGTTCCCCACAAATCGTTGTCAATCGTCTTAGGAAGAGTCACTACATTAAGACCTTCCTCCCTTAACATATTCGCAGTTTTATGAGTTCCGTTTCCACCTAAAATAACAAGGCAGTCCAGTTTCAATTTATAATAGTTCTGCTTCATTGCCTCTACTTTATCAAGTCCGTTCTCATCCGGTTCTCTCATCAATTTAAAAGGTGTTCTGGAGCTTCCAAGAATCGTGCCGCCCTTTGTTAAAATACCCGAGAAATCCGCTCCCGTCAACATACGAAAATCGCCGTAAATCAATCCTTTGTATCCTTCCAAAAAACCATAAATTTCAACTGCTTCTCCGCTGCATGACAAACATTTAACAACTCCGCGCATTGCCGCATTCAATGCCTGACAATCTCCTCCACTGGTCAACATTCCGATTCTTTTCATTTCGCATCCTCCTTAACAATTATTTAGACTTACTATGACTTACGCACTTCCTATATTACGAAATACGATAAATAGATTATAAAATAAATTATATAATATTTTGGGGAGTATCACAAGACCTCTTGGACTTGAATTCATGTATTTCCTATATCGTAAAAAGACGCATACCCATATGGATATGCGCCTTTTGCTATTAGTTAATTTCTGATAAGAACACATTATATTGTCG
>CAMWKB010000108.1 GCA_947174705.1 uncultured Lachnospiraceae bacterium | reverse complement strand
ATAAGGATAAGTTCCAGCTAAAAAGATTACTTAGGAAAGCATATTATACATATGAGTATAAAAAGATTGCCGACCTTATGATGGAAATGAGGGAAAAATCACATAATATTACTTTTATCATGAGTGAATACGGCGCAACCGTAGGTATGATCACAATGGAGGATTTAATCGAAGAAATTGTCGGTGAAATCCGCGATGAATATGACGAAGATGAAGAAGAATTAATAGTCGCAACCGAAGAACCCGGACAGTTCCTTGTGGACGCCGGAATGAAACTGTCTGATATCAACGATGCTTTAGAATTAGAAACAGAATTAAGCTCTGAGGACTTCGATTCAATAGGCGGTCTGATGATTGAGCAGTTAGAACGGCTTCCGGAAGACAACGAAACCATACAGCTTGATGACGGCACCATTCTAAAAGCCCAGGGCATCAATAAAAACCGTATATTAAAAGTACTTATTACCCTTCCTGTGAAAGTCTCTGAAGAAGCGGAAGAAACTCCCGCGGAGACGTAATCATACGGGAAACATCAGCTCCGGCATCTATAAGCCGGCTGCGGCTTCGAAAGCCCCATGTGACGCTGATACACTTCATCGGCACATTGGCTGCCGTTGCAATATCCACATCAGAATCACCAACATATACAGCATTATCTGCTTTAGATGATAAATCTTCCAGCGCCTGATATACCGTATCGGGCGCTGGTTTTTTTCTGACCTTGTCGCTTCCGCCTATTGCTATGGAAATACGATTTCCAAAATAAACTCTGCTAAGTTCCTTCACTGCCGTATCAGGTTTATTTGAAACAATACCTAACTTATATCCCTTTTCGCACAACTCATCAAGCATGGACATAATACCGTCATAAGGTCTGGTCTTGTCCTTACAATGCAGCTCGTAATACTCTTTATAAATGCTTAATGTATCTTCGTAAAGTTGATTTCCCTTACCATTCGGAACAGCCCTCTCAATCAGCTTAGCTGCACCGTTTCCCACAAAGCTTCTGACTTCTTCCATAGTTCTTGCAGGAAATCCAAAGTGTTTAAGCGCATGATTAACGCTGTCTGATAAATCTTCAAGCGTATTTAATAAAGTACCGTCCATGTCGAAGATTATTGTATCTATCATGGTTTTTATGCCTTTCATATATAACAATGTTAAGAAACTAACATGTTAGTTTCTTAACACTAAATTCATGATTGCCTCTATCTCAGCCCCATTCTCCGGCACTGGTTCTACAATCTCATATTTTCTATCAGGATACACTCTCGCAATACCGCTGCCGTCTTCCTCTTTTTCTATGGTGTAGTAAAATAACTCTTCAGAATCCCTTTTCCAAACCACATAAATACGGCTGCACAATCCCTTTATCAGATTCTTGTCCGGCATGTCAATTCTGGTAATCTGCATATCCTCCGTAACATTCAACGTCATAAACGAAAAATCGTTTTCGGAATAAGGCACCTTTATCTCTTTTGGATAGACGGAAGTAAATAATGATAAAACAAACTTCCCTTCTTCCTTCTGCATCTGCTCTAACCCTTCATAAGCCTTTTCATACAAAAATACGGGTAAAAGCTCGTAAGATACACGTCTGTGTGCAAGCTGGTGAAATTGCTGCTCGGTCAGCTTCATCGTCTTAGTCGCCGGCATACTGCTTCTTTTTTGTGCCACCTCTAAAATCTGTTTGGCAATAACAATATTCTGCGTAAAAGGATTGAGCACAACGGTTTCTACCTTATCAATATTTGCCATTACCATAGATACACAGGTAAAAAACGGCATCGCAAGCACCGCCGGGCTTGTCTTATCCGCCGGAATCTGGCTTTTGGATGAAAAAATAGGAAGCGCCTGTTCGCCACTCTCCTTCTTTAAAAGGCAGGGCGTGAATTTGGCGTCCTTAGCAAGTTGAACCTCCTTACCGGTTTTTGCTTTTTCCAAGTCTTCACTGCTCACATTTTCGGGCAGCAGGGTCGGTACAAAAACAGTGGATTTTTCTAACTGCTCCATGATTTTTACAAAATTCTCTTTGGTCCTGTCCTTCGCAAAGGCGGCGGTCAGAGTTTCTAATTCGGTATTATCTATCATTTAGTCGGTGTACTCCTTTTTGTATATTTTCCAAGTGGGATTCGGGTGTCGTCCGAATCCGCGTTCCATAAATTAGTATAGCAGAATTTATTGATATAGGAAAGAGAAATGATTTACTTGTGAAATTTATATCAAATTCCTGCAACAAAACATCTTTATTAATTATCTAATAAATGTATAGGTGATACGATAATTATATAAACGACAATAATACATATGAACGGAGGCGAGAATATGTTATCACTTGTCAAAAAAGCTCTTGCCGGCGATGCGGAAGCATTTCTTAAACTGATAGATATCAATCAGCCTGCCATGCTGCGCATTGCCCATGGATATTTTTCACAGGAAGCGGATGTTGCCGACGCCATACAGGATACCATTTTAGATGCCTTTGAGCATCTTTCCACGCTGAAAGAACCGCGCCATTTTAAAACATGGCTTATCAGGATTCTCATCAATAACTGTAATCGCATCTATGACAAAAATAAGAAATATGTTTCCATGGATGAAATAACTTCAGACTTGACAGACAGCAAACAGGAAGCAGCCCCGGCGGACTTACCGCTTTATCGCTTCAACGAGCTGCTTTCATATGTTTCAAAAGAAAACAGACTATGTTTTCAGCTATATTACGGTGAAAATCTTACTACCAGAGAAATTGCCGACATTCTGCATATTAACGAAAGTACAATACGCAGCCGTATGCATAGGGAAAAAATTAAGCTTAAAACCAAGTTATTAAAAGACGGATATCTGCCATCTTATGGCAAAGAAGGGAGTTTATCATGAAAAAAGAATACATTGATTCCGAATTATATGAAATTCTGCACTTTACGCCCACTATTACTCCGAAAATTCAGGCTAAGATAGATTTTGCTTACGAAGAAATCAGAAATAAGAATTCAGCTTCAAAGGCCGTGCCACATCATAAAGAAAAAATACGAAGCCACATTTATTCAGGCTTTGCGGCAGCTATCTTACTCGCGTTTGGCTTTATAGGTTTCGGAAATTCGGCTTTAGCTGCAAAAATTCCTTTTATCGGAGGAATATTTAATCTGGTTGAAACAAAACTCAGCTATCCCGGTAATTTTAGTGAAAATTCACACGAAAATGTATATTCCCAGACAGTCGGCGATGTTACAATCACGCTCTCCGAGGCTTCCTATACTGAAATGGCTTTATATTTTTCATTGGAATTATACAGCGAGGAAGGTTTTCCCGAGGACTTTAACCGTGTTAAAAATATGGAGGACTATATTCGTTCCTATGACGTACTCAACATGCAGAGCAGCCAGAGTTTTGATTTTTCACAGGCTGATCCTAATCTATATAATAACGCCATTCTGTCCGCTTCGGTAGAGGAAGGTGCTTACACGCCATATTCAATTGAGGGGAACTTTGCGGATACACATACTTTTTTAGGTGTTATCAGAATTGATTTGGACGCCATAAAAAGAGCGTTTGACATATCTTCTCTTCCGCCGGAATTCACTTACACATTTACTATCAGGAAATTCTGGGGACGCTTAAATGAAACCAAGGAGATTAAATTAACAGATCCGGATACCGGAAAGATAAGCACTATTATGAATGCCGTACAAAAATATTACGAAGGTCCCTGGAGTTTTACATTTCCTGTATCTTTAGATACTGCCGGAACACAGACCAGAGAAATCATGGAAACCAACAAAGACGGCGTCGGCATCTCCACAGTTACCAAAACCCGTTATGAGATAAAAGCAGACCTTATTTTACCTGAGGGGGCGAACCCAGTTGATTACTTTGTATGCATCACAGATGTCGATGGAAAAATATTGGACTCTCAAGGAAATAATAATGCAGAAATTTATTCTGTCTATGGAAGAAATACAGACACTGTGTATATATATGTTGTGGATTATTTCACATACATGGATGAATGTAAAGCAGAAAACGCATATCTTCTCCCTGAAAAATCGTTGTTTATGTATAAAGTTGAGTGGTGAGTCCAAGTGACGAGTTTTAATTGTTAACCTTTTATCGTTTTCAGTTGACAATCTGTTTTGTTATCTATATACTGTTTAAGAGTAAATACAATATAACAAATACATTTGTCTTGCGAAAATTGGTGCTTAAGCGCTTTGATTGCTGCCCAAATATCGCAGATTGAAAGAAAGGCATGGTTATTTTATGAAACAATTAATCAAATCAGAAACTCACGAAAAAACTCTGTCACAAAATGAGTCCAAAATTTCCACAAAGGAAGTCGTATGCGTAGGGATGTTTGCCGCGGTTTTAGCGGTGCTTTCACAAATTTCCATTCCGATGCCCTCGGGTGTTCCGATTACATTACAAACCTTTGCAATCGCTCTTACCGGCGTGGTTTTGGCATGGAAACTGGGCGTTACAAGCACATTGGTATACATTCTGATTGGAGCTGTAGGCGTTCCGGTATTTTCCGAATTTTCAGGCGGCTTACACGTTCTTGTGAACTATACAGGCGGTTTTATCTGGGGATTCATTGTACTTGCGCTTCTTTGCGGTATCGGTATTACGTTAAAAAGCAAACCGTTGGGCGTATTGCTTGGTTTCGTGGGGCTTGCCGTTTGCCATCTGTTCGGGGTCTTACAGTTTATGGTGGTTATGAAAATGAGCTTTATGGAATCATTTTTGCTCGCATCGGCTCCGTACTTGATTAAAGATGCAATCTCTGTTATACTTGCTTTTGCGGTTGGCTCACAAATCCGGTCGCGGCTTTTGAGAGCAGGATTAATATAGGGTGAAAAATAAATTTTTCATCCATTGAGTATGAGCGGATGATTTATGAATAAATTTATTATAAGGCAGAGCTGCCTTCTGTTTCTAACAGCATTTATATGGGGAGTTGCGTTTGTGGCACAGAGCGCCGGAATGGATTATGTAGGGCCTTTTACCTTTAATGCGGTACGCTGCATCCTCGGCGGCATCGTGCTAATTCCGTGTATCGGAATTTTATCATTACATAAAAAGCAAAAAAGTGACGTATCAGAAAACAAAAAGACATTACTTATAGGCGGAATCATGTGCGGCATCCTGCTTTTTACTGCCTCCAGCTTACAGCAATTTGGTATACTGTATACTACGGCGGGAAAAGCGGGATTTATTACCGCATTATATATTATTATAATCCCGGTTCTCAGTATCTTTTTACATAAAAAGGCCGGTATGAAAGTCTGGATAAGTGTTGTCATCGCACTCTGCGGATTGTATCTGCTGTGTATGAATGAGAACCTTCGTTTATCCCAAGGCGACATCCTGCTTCTTTTGTGTTCCCTTACTTTTTCCTTTCACATCATGGTTATTGATTATTTTGCACCAAAAGTAGATGGGGTCAAAATGTCCTGCATCCAGTTTTTTGTGTGCGGAATATTATCGTCCATAGGTATGCTTTTATTCGAAAATCCGAACATCGTCCAGATTCTCTCAGGATGGCTGCCGATTCTTTATGGGGGTATCATGTCATGCGGCGTGGCTTATACGCTGCAGATTATAGGCCAGGAAGGTATGAACCCGACGGTTGCATCCTTGATATTAAGTATGGAATCGGTTATTTCAGTACTTGCCGGCTGGGTGCTTTTGCATGAAACTCTTTCAAGAAGAGAATTGACGGGGTGCGTTTTTATGTTTGCGGCGATTATATTGGCGCAATTGCCGGAGAGGCAAAAAAAATAAGATTAGTGTGTTAAAATACACACTTAAAATATTTATTCTTTGTACCTAAACCGGATAGCTACTAAAAAATACTTGCGACAGTCTGAAGATTGTGATATATTGAACATAAAGAAGGTCATCTGCGCCAACAGATGCCCAACAGGCGCTACCGATAGACGGTTAGCCCGATTAATCAGTTACAGCTATAGCCGCATCCTATGGTCGGGAGGGCGGCTATTTCTGTGTCTTATCATTATCTTTGCTGCCGATGGCGTATCCGAGACCGAAACAGGTCAGGCATAAGCCAAGCACTGAAATCAATCCTTCTATCGTCAACATTCGCTTCAGCCCTCCTTTCCTTTTGATTCCCTTACAGGTTTCTATGTAATCGGAGGGTCACAGTCCCTCCGGAGAGGGCTAACCGCCTACCATCTTGGTAGACCCAAATAAATGCTACCATAATTCGACAGGAAATTCAATCTGCTTTTCCCCTCTGCGAACACACTACCTTACATTGACATTAACTTACGTTATAATGATTTAAGGGCGGGAGCATTTTATGCCACCGCCCTTGATTATTTTAAACAAACTTCAATACAGATACTTGTATCTGTTCCTATTCCGCACCTGCATCCTCTTCATTATCACTCTCCGAAACGATTGCTATACACAGTTCCTCTAACTGCTTCTCATCTACCGTACCCGGTGCCTCTGTCATAAGACATGAAGCATCCTTAATCTTCGGGAATGCAATAACTTCACGTATATTGTCGGTACGTACAAGCAGCATTACGAATCTGTCCAGACCGTAAGCAAGGCCTGCATGAGGCGGAACACCATACTTAAATGCGCTTAATAAAAAGCCGAACTGTTCCCATGCTTTTTCTTTAGTAAAGCCAAGCACCTCAAACATTTTTTCCTGAATATCATTCTGGTGTATTCTCACCGAACCACCGCCAAGCTCCACGCCGTTTAAAACAATGTCATAAGCCTTTGCGCGAACGCGGCCGGGGTCGGAGTCAATGTATTGCCAGTCTTCTTCCATCGGCATTGTAAAAGGATGGTGCATAGCCATGAATCTGTTTTCCTCATCGCTCCACTCAAGCAGTGGGAACTCGACTATCCAAAGGAAGTTAAATTTGGATTCGTCAATGAGTCCAAGCTGTTTTCCAAACTCCACACGCAGCGCGCCAAGCACACTGTATACAATCGAATTTTTATCCGCTGCAAATACGAGCAGGTCACCTTTTTCTCCATGCATTGCATTGACTAATGCAGTCAACTCTTCTTCTGTCATAAATTTCGAAAAAGATGATTTATAGCTGCCGTCTTCCTGAACACATAAATATGCCAGACCTTTTGCGCCGTAGCCTTTGGCAAAATCAACAAGTGCATCTATCTTCTTACGCGGCATTGCTGCCTGTCCTTTTACATTAAGACCACGCACAGAACCGCCGTTTTCAAGTGCAGATGTAAACACGCCAAAACCGCAGCCTTTTACCACATCAGAGACATTTACAAGCTCCATCTCAAAGCGTGTATCCGGTTTATCGGAACCGTAACGCTCCATTGCTTCATGCCATGTCATTCTGGGCAGCGGAAGGCTTACCTCTAATCCTATTGCCTCGCGGCATACATGTTGAATCAGTCTCTCATTGACCTCAATTACATCATCTACATCCACAAATGACAATTCCATATCCGCCTGCGTAAATTCCGGTTGCCTGTCGGCTCTTAAATCCTCGTCACGGAAACACTTCGCAATCTGGAAATATCTGTCATATCCGGAACACATTAAAAGCTGCTTATACAGCTGTGGAGACTGCGGAAGCGCATAAAAATTCCCCGGATGAACACGGCTTGGCACCAGATAATCCCTTGCTCCCTCAGGTGTGGATTTACACAAAATCGGGGTTTCAATTTCAAGAAAACCTTCGTTTGCCATAATTGAGCGCATTTCGGAAACAATCTTACTTCTAAGCATCATTTTCTGCTGTAAATCAGGTCTTCTCAAATCAAGATAACGATATTTCAGACGAATTTCTTCTTTAGTACGTGAATCCGACTCAACCGGAAACGGCGGCGTATCTGACTCTGATAAAATACGAACATCTTTTGCGCGGATTTCAATCTCTCCGGTTTTAAGATTCTCATTGACTGCGCCCGAACGTTTCTCTACTTTTCCCACAACTGCAATAACGTACTCGCTGTGCATCTTTTCTGCCTTGGCAAAGCTCTCTGAGCCGCAGTCGCTCTCTTCAAAAATAATCTGTAAAATACCTGAGCGATCCCTTAAATCTACAAATATGATACCGCCTTTATTTCTCTGTTTCTGAACCCAGCCCATAACGGTAACTTCCTCGCCGACATTTGCAAGCGACAGCTCCGTACATCTATGGGAACGTTTCCAACCTTTCATGGACTCTGCCATAATCTTATCCTCCTGAAATTATATATTTTGACTTCTATTTTCTATCTTTTATATTGGTACAGCTCTGTTATAACTC
>CAMWKB010000107.1 GCA_947174705.1 uncultured Lachnospiraceae bacterium | reverse complement strand
CCATTAATTGACAGGCAACCGCCGCTATCACAGCACAGCCTATAACCAAAAGGAACTTTTGATATGGGCGTTTGCCGATTTCACGTTGTTTCTGTATCTCATCCAATCGTCTGTTTTCAGAAAACGCTACAATTTCCTTGTAGGTCTGAATATCATTATCTTTTTTTATCTTTTCAATTTTAAGTGCAAAATACATGGTGATTGCATAAATAATTCCCCATGGAATTAAAGCCCGGATACCAAGACACGTAAATAGCGGAACCGCTGATATGATTGTAGTAATAAGCAATACTGTAAAAACTGCACCATAGCGGTTAAATTTTGTAACTTCTTCTTTTTTGATTACCTCTTTCATAATGTCAATATCTCCTTTGATAAGTTTGTCAAGTGAGATATGAAAGATTTCGCTCAGCAACACTAAACTGTTCACATCAGGATAACTTTTATCGTTTTCCCAATTTGAAATGGTTTGTCTTGAAACATAAATACGATTAGCTAATTCCTCTTGGGATAAGTGAGCTTCCTGCCGGTGTTTTTTAATTTGGTTTCCAAGTTCCATCATTTCACCTCCTTGCACATATATTCTAATCAAGCTATTATATTTGTGCTGTCAAAGAGTATTGACATTAAAGGGTTTGGCTGTGTCAAAAGGGTTTGACATATTATCTTTTTAAGGAAAACAAACTCACATAGGATATTATAGCACAAAAACTCTGTTTAGTTGTCCGTTTTGATTTGCTGCATAAATCCGTACCGCTATATTTTTCGTTTCACAACATAGATATTCAAGCATATCCATATTATTTTCATAAAACTGGTTCACTATTTTTTTAATAATTCCATTTACAACATTCTCTAAATCAGAAATTGATTTTCCCTCAAATATTTTTGTTAATTGAAGATATTCTTCATTCGTAAATTCAGTGTTATTAAACGGCTTTTTAATTGCAATATGACCGATTATGCTTGTTAACACAATACTGCATATGTTTTCTATCATATTCTTGTATTCGGGATTGTATTTTTCTAAAACTAACATGATATAATTCTTGTCAAAGCCTCCCAAGAACAGTTGTTCAATCTGGATGGCGTTGATATATTTATATACTGCGTCTGCGCCTGTTAAAGAACTGCAATCAGTAAGCAATGGATAATCCATAGTTAAAATCGTATTTTGAGGACAAAATTTTATATCATACCATTTCAAAAAATGTGGGATACCTTTTTGCACCGTATCATATAGGCACTTAACACCAAAATTATCAAATTTAAGTGAAATGTCGTTAAAAAGTTTCCTGATAGCCTCCACTTTTTCTGATAAAAGTTTTGTGCCTATATCATATTGTTCTTTTACGGAAATATTGCTTTGGGCAAGGCTGTTTGTACATGAATTGTTATATTCACTTAAACAGAATAAAACTGCTTCCATAAGTGACTGAGCTTTTTCGTAAGTGATAGACGTACTTTCGTAACCGGTATATTTTTGTGCCAGTTCTGAAACGATAGGGAGCAGGTCTTCCATTTGATAATCCATGATATTTACCTCCAGCAAAGTTCTATTAATGTTTCCAAATACAGTTCCTTATCCCATCTTTGTACTATATCAAATTTCTCAAATTCCCCGGAACCTTGTGTTTTTTGATATTCTCTATAGCTTGCTCTGACAGCCTGTGCAAAAATATCCAGGCAAGTCCCCTCGAGATAGTCTAAATCTCCATAGCACACCTCTTCAAATTGTTCTTTCATAAAATGAATAAGTTCATCATCTGTAATTTCATCATTCATTTCATTTTTGTAGAGATAAAATATTTCCTGCAGTCGTATTAATGTTTCAACGTAATTGCTTTGTGATATAAAGGAAGAATCACAAAATGCATAAATGATCTGTGGTAAAATGCTTTGTCCAAATTCAACCCTGCGTTCGGACTTAAGTGTATTGTTTTTTTCGACAAGCAAAAGTTCAGTGTCTTTTTCTGATAATGACAGTCCGAATTTCTCAGTATACTGATTTGTCGATTGTACTTGTTTAAGCCACGTTTGACTGTTTAATAGCTCCAACCAATTTTGTTCGCCCATACACATACCTCCTTTGAGGTATTTAGTATAGACCTTGCTGACAAGCGATACAAGTCTTGAATTTTGGCGGTTTTTATGCTATAATAATAATATAGGGAAGTGGTAAAAATACCGCTTCCCTTAAACTTTTTTATGTGTGAAATTTATGTTGGATATGGTTCTGGATAATTTTATTATACCATAAAGATATTTGTTGTTCAAATTTTTATATTGTTTTGTTTGAGAGTGTATCATGACTGGCGGGCGGTGCACTGGGGCTGCACACTGGAGAGCTACACATTGGAGTGTTGCGCGTCAGAGAACTGCGCATCAGAGAACTGCGCGTTAAAGAGATGCGCATCAGATGCTGCGCGTTCGGCCTGGCGGCCTGCGCGCAGCATTACCATTATAGGAGGACGTTCAGCCGCGCCCATTCGCAAAACGCGCTTACAGCGCTTTCCGCTGCTTCGCAGCTCTTTTTGCTCATATGCGGGCGCTCCCTCAGAGCATAAATTTTTCGTCAAATTCATACGAGCATGATTTGACGAAAATTTTATGCTCTGGCTGAACTGGTGTGTATAAAATATTCAAATAATGTTGCATTTTTTAAAAAAATTTAGTAAAATATACACATCGTATCAATTTAAAGCGCAAAAACGTATGTGTTATTTGCCATAAGTTTAATAGATGGGAAGTGTTTAACATACTTTGAATTGTCATGTGTAATAAATTGTTATGAATAATGTAATTGGAGGATAAGCTATGAATGTTTACACAACTGACAAAATTCGTAATGTAGTGCTGCTAGGTCATGGAGGCTGTGGCAAAACAAGTCTGGTAGAGGCAATGGCATATCTCGCAGGAATTACCTCACGTATGGGTAAGGTTTCAGACGGTAATACCATCAGTGATTATGGTAAAGAAGAGCAGAAACGCCAGATCTCTATAACTACTTCCGTTGTTCCGATTGAATGGGAAGGAGTAAAAGTAAATATACTTGATACACCGGGATTTTTTGATTTTGTAGGCGAGGTTGAAGAGGCTGTTGGAGCAGCGGACGCCGCAATCATTGTTGTTTCGGGTAAGGCCGGTATGGAAGTCGGAACCGAGAAGGCATGGGAGTTGTGTGAAAAATATAAATTACCGCGATTCATTTTTGTAACGGATATGGATATTGACAATGCTTCTTTCCGTCAGGTTGTGGAAGATATGACTGAGAAATATGGTAAGAAGCTGGCGCCTTTCCATCTGCCAATCCGTGAGAATGAGAAGTTTGTCGGATATATCAATGTAATAACGGAGCAGGCATATCGTTGGAAAGATAAAGAAGTTGTTGAGTGTGAAATGCCTGATTATAGTAAGGATAATTTACAGATTTGCCGTGATGCACTAATGGAAGCTGTTGCAGAGACAAGCGAAGAATTTATGGAGCGTTATTTTAACGGCGATACTTTTTCAGAGGCGGAAATCAGGGCTGCGCTTAGGAATAACGTAATGGAAGGTAGCGTAGTTCCTATGTCAATGGGCTCTAACGTACTGTGTCAGGGTATTTATACACTGCTTGATGATATTGTAAAATATATGCCGAGTCCAGAGAATAGGGAAATGGCAGGAATCAATCTTAAGACTAATGAGATTTTTGCTGCTAATTATGATTTTGCTAAGACAAAGTCAGCTTATATTTTCAAGACAATAGTTGATCCTTTTATCGGAAAGTATTCATTGATTAAGGTATGTTCTGGCGTATTTAAGAGCGATGATTCAATTTATAATGAGGAAAAAGATATAGAGGAGAAGATAAGTAAATTATATGTTCTGCAGGGCAGTAAGCCGGTTGAGGTAAAAGAGCTTCATGCCGGAGATATCGGCGCAATCGCAAAACTGACGGCAGCAAGGACCGGAAATACACTTTCAACCAAGGCTAATCCGATTCGTTTCGGTAAGACTGAGATTTCCACTCCGTATACAATTATGCGTTATCAGGCAGAAAATAAAGCGGATATTGATAAGGTTTCACAGTCGCTTCAGAAGATGTCGCATGAAGACCAGACTTTGAAGATAGTTAACGATGCCGAGAACAGACAGACTCTTTTATATGGAATGGGAGATATGCATTTGGAGGTTGTTACAAGCAGGCTGCTCAGCGAATACAAGGTTGCGGTTAAGCTTTCGGCGCCTAAGGTTGCATACAGGGAAACCATTCAGAAGAATTCTGATGTGGAATACAAATATAAGAAACAGTCCGGCGGTCATGGACAGTACGGACATGTAAAGATGAAATTTGAGCCTTCGGGTTCATTGGAAGAGCCTTATGTATTTGAGCAGGTAGTAGTTGGAGGAGCTGTGCCTAAGAATTTCTTCCCTGCTGTAGAAAAAGGTCTTCAGGATTCAGTTGTAAGCGGACCGTTAGCTGCATATCCGGTAGTCGGCGTTAAGGCTACGTTATATGACGGTTCATATCATCCGGTAGACTCTTCGGAAATGGCATTTAAGATGGCTACCATACAGGCATTTAAGAAAGGCTTTATGGAAGCAAAACCTATTTTACTTGAGCCGATCGTTTCCTTGAAAGTAACCGTTCCGGATGCTTATACAGGAGATATCATGGGCGATCTTAATAAGCGCCGCGGAAGAGTGCTTGGTATGAATCCTACTACTGACGGAAAACAGATAATCGAAGCCGATATTCCGATGTCATGTTTACAGGGCTATTGTACCGATTTGCGCTCTATGACAGGCGGACGAGGCTCTTATGAATACGAGTTTGCAAGATATGAGCAGGCTCCAAGCGATGTTCAGGAGAAAGAAGTTGCGGCGAGAGCTGCTAAAGTATCGGCAGGCAGCGGCGAATAAAATATATGTAAATGACTAAAGGTTATATAAGCCTTTTTAGAGAAGGAAAACAGGATGCATACGTATTGGGGGATACGGCATCCTGTTTTTTGAATAAATTAAAATGAAACGGTTTACATAATAAGAATGAGATAGGAGTGTGTAACTATTATGAAAAAAAGAAGTAAAATTTTGATATCTATTATACTGGTCATTGGGCTTTTGAGCGCATGCGCTATGACCGACAGAACAGGTGGGAGCAATGCCGCTAATAATGAAAATGGCACAGATCAGGTTTCGGATTTTAATACAGGGCAGGGGACGGATGATGATACTCAGGGTGATGTGAAAGCTGAGGTTGATGAGAAGAACGGTACAGGGACTCTTAAAGAGACTTACTCAGGAAGCAGACCAATGCTCATTAAATACAGCATTGAGCGTGAAAATGATACGGTAATTCCCTGTGTGGAAAAGTACGAAATAGCTCCTGACCTCAGCAATATTTATAACATACATAAGTTCTATTTGCCGGATGAAGTGACTGACATGCTTGTAAAAAACGGCTTTGTAGTTTTTAGCGATGCCGGAAGTGAATTTTTTGAAATATATGAGTATAACAGATATGATGAAATCCCTAATTTTGTAACGGTTGATTCGATGATGCACACATATCATCTGTATTTTTCTCATCTGCTTAAGGAAACGGAGAAAAACTATCTTTGGGATAATATAAGGGAACTCAGCATACGAATGATGAATAACAGTATAAGTCAGTATGATACTTTAAAGGGCAGTGAATGGGAGAGCGCGGCAAGGCGAAATGTGGCATTTTTCACGGTAGGAGCCATGTTAATGGATAAGGATGTGGCGTCCAAAGATTATGTTGATGATATTGTAAGATATGAGCTTGACAATATAAATAATGCGAATGAGATTCTTATGTCTGAGGTAAGCGGGCAATATGAAGATTATACACAGTATATACCCCGCGGGTATTATGAGGGTGATACGGAGTTAGAGCAATATTTTAAGACAATGATGTGGTATGGCAGGATGCACTTTTTACAGGAAGACGAGGATACCGACAGAAGTGCGCTTCTTATGTCTGTGGCACTTTACGAAGATTCGGAGGCCTATGGACTGTGGGAGAGTGTATATGCGGTGACCTCCTTTTTTGCCGGTGCAAGTGATGATATGGGAGTGTGCGAGTATATGCCTGTTATTCGTGAGGCGTATGGCAATAGCGTTTCCGTCAGTGATTTAATCGGAAATAATGAGGCGTTTAGTTCTTATCATAACAAAACAGCGAAGCTTTCCGCGCCTAAGATTAATTCAATTCCTATTCAGGACGGAGACGATAATGTGATTTTGGGCTTTCGCTTTATGGGACAGCGTTTTACAATCGATGCGGAAATTATGCAAAAGCTTATATACAGCAATGTAAATGAGAACCCAAGCGGTGACAAGCGTATGCTTCCGGATGTCCTGGATGTACCGGCCGCGCTTGGAAGCGATGTGGCGCTTGATATTCTGACTGAGAACGGTGCAACCGAATATGCAGGATATACGGAAAACATGGATAATCTAAAAGAGGCGCTTGCAAAAGAAAATGATACTCTATGGTCTGCAAGTCTTTATGCGGGCTGGCTTAATACCCTTCGTCCGCTGCTTTCCGAAAAAGGAGAGGGTTATCCTTTCTTCATGCAGAGCGAGGAATGGGCAAAGAAGAGCCTGGAGTGCTTTGCGGGCAGTTTTGCAGAACTTAAGCATGATACTGTACTTTATTCTAAACAGGTTATAGCAGAAATGGGCGGAGGTGGAGAAGAGGAGCTCGATTACAGAGGGTATGTGGAACCCGAACCGCTTGTATATGAACGTTTTGCCGACCTTGCGGCTCTGACGGCCAAGGGGCTTAAGGATTATGGAATTATTGACGTTGATGATGAGGAAAATCTGTCACGTCTCTCCGAACTGGCAACCCGTTTATATGAGATTTCCAAGAAGGAATTAAAGGATGAGGTGCTTTCGGAAGAAGAATATGAACTTATAGATGACTATGGAGGGAATCTGGAACATTTCTGGTATGATGCGATGAAGGACGAGAGTACAGAGCAGATATATACCAAAGAATATCCGGCGGCAATAGTCGTAGATATAGCAACTGACCCGAATGGAGAGGTATTGGAGGCAGCAACAGGGATTCCGTCGGAAATACTGGTAGTGGTAAAGGTGGATGGCAAGCTCAAGATTGCGAAAGGAAGCGTGTATTCTTTCTATCAGTTCCCATGGCCTATGAATGACCGGCTGACTGATTCAAAATGGCGTCTGATGATGGGATTTGAGCCTGATGATGACTGGAATTATAACCAGGATAACGCAATTCCAAAACCGGAATGGACAGAGAGTTACAGATATACGTATGAGTAAGTATAAGAATAAATATGAGTAAGTATAAAATTTTAAAAAATGCAGTTTTTATGGCAGTATCACTTACCTGCATATTTGCCGTTATATATGCCATATGGAATAACGGAGGTTTTCTTCCCAAGTGGATTGAATGGAAAGAACGTGCGCTGTATAATAGTGAGGAAAAATACGAAATAACGTTAATAAAGAAAAAGGTTTGTGTTTATTCTGATTCTGCTATCATATGGACATCTCCGGACGAAATTAAGGTACAGGACATAATATCTTGTGACGTGGATAATGACGAAGAGGATGAGCTGATACTGCTTTGCTGGAAAATCGGACGTTATGGCAGTCATAGACCTTTCTGGGTAGAGCGCGACGAGAAGAAATGGTCTCAGCATATTTTTGTATATGAGTACGGAAATGACGGTATTCATTCCAAATGGATGTCATCATATATAGGACAGGATGTAGCTTCTTTATCTGCAAATGAGGATGCCGCAGAAAGAAACCGATTGCTGCTGAGTGAACCCAATGGGGATTTAAGCTGCTGGCGCTGGGATTCATGGGGCTTCGTAAAAGAAGATACGGATATTTCGTTTACGGTATTTGGTGATAATATTATCCATGAACCGATATATATATACGGTCTTAATACTGGCGGCTCATTTGATTTCTTGTTTGATGGCATTAAAGATATTGTCGCGCAGAGTGATGTCACGGTAATAAATCAGGAGACGCCTTTTACGGATAATCCGGATATGTATTCCGGTTATCCGAGATTTGCCACGCCCATTGAGGTAGGAGAGGCAATTTCAGGGGCTGGTTTTGATATAGTTACATGCGCGACGAACCATGCACTGGATAAAGGAGCGAAGGGAGTCAACATCACAAAGGAATTTTTTGATGACAAAAGTATCGTATGTCTTGGAATACAGTCTGAGAAAGAGCCGGATTATAATCCATATACTCTTATTGTAAAAGGCGGAATCCGGTTTGCGCTTTTTAATTATACCTATGGAACAAACGGAGTTAAAATCCCCGAGGAATCTCCTTATA
>CAMWKB010000106.1 GCA_947174705.1 uncultured Lachnospiraceae bacterium | reverse complement strand
GAACCTACAGAGGATGAACCTGTAACAGACGAACCTACAGTAGATGCCCCTGCAACAGAGGAATACATTATTGTCGATTTAGATGCAGAAACTGCATCAACAGTAGAAACAACAGAACAATAAAACATAATGATTAAGGGAAGGTTCATTGAAATATGTTGAACCTTCCCTTTTTTATGTCCTGTTAATGATTTTTAAATTTGGAAGCAACACCACATTGCAGGATAAGCGTAAAAGTTTATGTTACACTCTCACCCTGTTTCCTTGTTAATGCTCCGCCTAGCGTCTAGGCTGTCACAAAGCACTTGGAGAGGTAAATTTTTTGTCTGTCCAACCTATCGGTTTTCGTAACTGACAGACAAAAAATTGTAGCGAACCTAGTGCGGCTGACTGGTACGGTTATTAAAAGCCATTATCTGAAAACTATAAAAACACCCATACAGCAAGTCATTCATTTTTTAATTTCTTCCAAAATAGAAAAAGAGCGGCTTCCGCCTACTCTCTCTTTTATCCCTCTACTATATTAATTCACTCATTACTTATTTGATTGCTCGGGCGACGCTCCGCCTACGCGTCGCTTTTCTCGGGGCTTCTCCCCGCACCCCTCTTTATATTTGAATAATTAATTATTTCTAAACCTTGTCTCACATCTTTCAAAACTTTCTTTAAAGAATATCGTCTATTGGACAAGGTTACTTTAGTTTATTTCTGAAAATTTTTTGTGAATTTTTTGTGAACTGCCGTCTGCCCTATTTATAATTAAAATCTTAATAATTTTCAAAATGGCCAATCTGTTAACTATGACCTATGACAGAATGAAGACAGTGGCAGTCACAAAAATTCATCTATTACACCGGTAGAAAGGAACTGGGTGCACCCATATAGCTGTATATGGAAAGTCCTAAAAACTTAACTCCGACAGAATTAGAGAAAGAGTTAAAAAAAGAACGCTTTAGAGACAAAGAACTGGATAACATCCAAAATGACATTTTCATGGAAAATGTTATGGGAAATATTGAGAAAAAGCGTAAAGCACTAAAGAAGGTTTCCCCTGTCTATACACAGAAGTATGTGGCAGAAAAAGCTGGTATCAGTTTATCCACGTATAAGAATTATTTAAGTGGGTACAACATCGGTTTCAGTTTAAGAATGCTCAAAAATATAGCGGACACTTTGGGTTGTAAGCCTTCGGATTTTCTTGATTAGAACCCGAAAATTCAGGGATGGTCAAGGGTTTGGCCATTCCCTGTGCTTAACTATATTCATAACAAAAAAATTTTTCAATCATGAAAGGAGAAAAGTAAAATGAAAGAACAGATTAATTCAACAACCAGTAACACAGTAAACCAGGCACAACCTGCAACCAACGGAAATATCCCAGCTGAAAAAACCATTTACTCGGATATGAGCATCAAAGAACTGATTGCGAAACGGGAAGTACAGGAAGCAATCAGGCGTTATGTTTATATACCAGACATATTTACCGTAAAAAAGCTGAGAAATCCTTTTGAGAACAAAGAGACAAAGGACAAAACCCAGAAGATTGATGTCATGAGCGGCACAACGATTGAAGACGCTGTATCTTTTGAACTTACCCTGCTTAATACAGAGTTAAACCCAAAAGAAGCAGTTAATAAAAAGTACCGTATCATTGATTGCACGTTCGCCCTCGAAGCCAACATGAGTTCAGGGAAGTTCGGCGGTTATGCCGCAAAAGGCCTGAAATTGATGGTCACAAAACTGGAAGAGGTAAAATAAGGGGGACGGAAAATGAAAAATTTAAGAATCAGAACTTCGGGAAAAGCAGTCACGGCCTTTAAACAATTATTACTGCTTATATCACTGATGTTTATATTTATTCCTGCCATTATCAGCGGGAGCGGCTCAACTGCCCCTCCCGCCATCTGGCAGATATTGCAAGCCATGTTTTTATCTGGTTTTGCACTTCTGACAGTCCTTGTATTGGCCGTATGGCTGCTGTCACGCTTCTCGCCCGTGAAATGGCTAAAAATCCGCAAAAAACTTATCCTGTTTACTCGGATGTTTCTACACTCGGAAGAGGACGGGCTACTTCTCCATTCCGTCCAATGGCAGTACAGCATAGAGGACGGAAAGATTACAGTTTTCTTATACCCGAACGGACTGGAAAAAGATACTGCTGACATAGGGCGCAGACTATCAGAATATCTGAGGAAGCCCCTGCTCAAATATGAGGAATCCGACGGCATGGCACGTTATGTCTTCGGCCGTGCCCCCGAACGCTTTGACGGCATGGAAAAGATGGCGGAAGGGATAACCGAACCGACGGGCTGTTATGTGCCGATGCTTAGTTATGAGCCGATTTCCATTTATGACGGAGTAGCATGGGATTTCACCAGTGAAGCCCTCCATATCCTGTTGATAGCCCCCAGCGGTGCCGGAAAGACACGCCTTTTAACATATCTGGGCGGCATGATTCTAAAACGCCAGCACAGATTGTATGTGATAGATGCCAAAAACTCAGACTTTGGGATGACATTCCGACACGCTGGTGTCCCGGTTGCTACAAAGAAAGAAGAAATAATACAACTGCTTACCGAACTTGTTCAGGAGATGGAAAAACGGTATTCCACGTTTTACACTGATGATTCTGCGGGCGCGGATTTTAAAGACAAAGGGATGCAGGGACATTTCCTCATTTTCGATGAAATCCTGTCCGTGCTGTCTTCCGCTGACAAGAAGGATAAGACAGAAATCGAACGCCTGTTAGGGCAGATTGCATTGAAGGGCAGAGCCGCAGGATTCTCAATAATCATCACGGCACAGAAGCTGAACGCTACCGACCTGCCAAAAGCCATCACGGAGCAGTGCCAGACACGCATCATTTTAGGCGGACAGGTTTCTGAGGAGACTTTTCATCAAGCAACCGGCATGTATAAGAAAGATACTGGAAGCGTATACAAAGGCGGTGTTGGAAAAGGCTATGCAGTCACCCCAAAGACCATTGGGCTGTCTTATATCGAAACGCCCCTGCTTCCTCCGAATTTGAGAGACTGCTTAGTGTTGTTAAAAGAATTGAGAGACAGGGGGACGCCATATGGTGAAGGACGTTAAAGCTTTCCATGCAGTGGAACTGGAAAACGGGGAGACCTGCATTATCAGCACGGACAAAAGGCAGATGGCGCGGTGGTACGCACTGGATTATCTGAAAGAAAAGCCCCTGCCAACAGAGAAGGGCTACCGCGCTATCGTTTCCGACAGCTACCGCTTTACACCAGCCTTCCGGAAGAAGGAAACGTGAGCCTGCCGCTTTTTTTTGCCGCCATGTGTCCTGTGTAGACGGTGCGCCCGCTTTTTTATTGACACCGCGCAGAGCAGGGAATGGCGGGCAATGGGCGGCCTGCCGCCCCAGACCGCTGTATCCCGGCGGACGTGCGGCGGCGGGGGAAGCGGGCACACCGTCACTGTCGGGACACACAGGCGGCTTTGGGAGAAGGCGGGCGCAACATTGCCATACTTGACAAATGGCAATGTTGCGACGGTAACGTCAGAAAACACAGAAACGGGGGAATGAATATGTACACAGACGGTATACGTTCAGATGATTATGAGACATATAACCGACGTACAACGGACTACGGAAACGGAAAGATAGAGGTAGCGGCTTACCACTCCCCACGTCTACGCTACGTGGGAAGCGGCAGGAAGCCAAGCGGCAGAAAAGCCGATACGTCCGATAAGGCACAGGAAGAGCGGACACGCCGACAGGTATACGCCATCAGGAGAAGAATCAAAGGCTATGCGTTTTCCAACAGCTTCCGCTGGTTCGTGACACTCACCTTCAATCCTGAAAAGGTGGACAGTTCCAATTATGAAACAGCAAAAAACACTCTCTTAAAATGGTGTCGCAGGATGCGGGATAGGCACAAACAGTTCGACTACCTGATAATCCCAGAACTGCACAAGTCTGGGGCTGTCCATTTCCACGGGCTGTTAGGTGATATTCCCGCCCACTTCGCGGAAGCGGCAAACCAAAAGACCGGGGAGCCAATTATCAGGCACAACAGGCAGGTATATAACCTGACTGAATGGGAATACGGATTCAGCGACTGCGAAGAGATTGAAAGCCCGGAAAGAGCCGCTTCCTATATCACAAAATACGTGACCACTGCCCTGCTGACTGATAAAAAGATGTACAACAAGAAACGGTACTTCAATTCGCAGGGACTAGCAAAGCCTGTTGTGGTCTTCGGTATTAGTGATAATACTGATCTTGACAGCTTCACACCCAATTTCGGTGTCATTGAAACCGACATGGATGGCAGGAACATCATAAATATCGGTATCTACAATCTGGAAGCAAACCCAGAAACAGGTGCGCTGTCCCAGACAGATACCAGTTATCTGATAACTGCAAAGTAAAACATTTTGTCTGTATTTAGAAATCTTACCAGAAAGGAGCGGTTTTTGCATGGCAGGAAAAGACAACAATCAAAAACTTAATCAATGCAATATCTTGTCTGCAATTACCGCCAATGGTATAATAGATATAGACAACGTGCTAGAAACATACATGAACAATAATAAAGAACAGTTGTTATTAAAAATGCACCCTTACGCAATAACAGAGCCAAAATCCGAAAGCGGACGGTGGCAGACATATTATAAGGATGCAAACGGGGAAAGGAAAATCATACGCACCAAAACAAAAGATGCGCTACTTGAAAAACTTATCCCGATTTACTTTAAAGAATCGCACCTTGACAAGTTAATTTTCTCTGATTTGTTTTTGGAATGGCTGGAATACAAGAAAACAGTTACCGACAGCCCTAACACAATTAAACGGCATAAACAACATTACAAGCGTTATTTTGAGCAATCGGAACTACATAATATGTCTGTCCGCCGGATAGATACCCTGTTTTTAGAATCCGAATGTAACCGCCTTGTAAAAGAATACAGCATGTCAAGAAAAGAATGGAATAATGTAAAAACTATCCTTCTAGGCTGTTTTGAATATGCTGTTCGTAAAAAATATATTACAGTCAATCCAATGAATGATGTAAAAATCCTTGTAAAATATCGGCAAGTAGTGAAAAAAACAGGAAAAACGGAAACATATAATACGGAAGAATTAGAATACTTGAATAAATATCTTGATACAATGTATGCAGAAACAGAAGATACGGTTTTCTTAGCCGTCAAAATAAATTTTCTGTTAGGTTTACGGGTTGGCGAATTAGTAGCCCTTAAATGGGAAGACTGCAAGGAACAATCACACATTCATATTGTACGCGAAGAAGTCAGAAACCAAGAAACAAACCGCTGTGAAGTAGTTGAGCATACGAAAACAAATTGTGACCGTTATGTTCCACTTGTCCCAAAAGCTATATCTATTTTGGAGAAAATACCAAAACAGGGAAGTTATATCTTTATGAGAGACGGAGAACGAATTACGGCAAGACAGATTGCATATGTACTTGAAAAATATGCAGAACGTCAAGGAACGGCTACAAAAAGCACTCATAAAATGCGTAAAACCTATGCAAGTATGCTAAATGCTAACGGTGTCCCTCTGGATTGCATTAGAGAAATGCTTGGTCACAGCAGTTTAACCACTACACTAGGATATGTATATAACCCACTTACAGAATCAGAGACATATAACCTCATAACGAACGCTTTATAGACTGTCTTCAACTGTCTTCAAGTTTGCAGACACATAAAAAATACGGAAACGCTGTATTTATCAGCGTTTCCGCACTTTTTACAAGAGCGCGAGACGGGACTCGAACCCGCGGCCTCGACCTTGGCAAGGTCGCGCTCCACCAACTGAGCCACTCGCGCATATCACTTATCCAATCAAGAAAACTGATAAATATTATTGCGATTTATCAACCATCTCTTTCAGACAAGTAATAGCATACTACACTTAATAACTTTTGTCAACGCCCAAAAACAAATTTTAAAAATTCAGAAAATTCCCCAAATTCACTTTACAAATCAAGCTTATTCCAGTTTATCAGCATATTTAATCCTATAAATACGTCTTAATGACTCATCTATTCTTTCCTCTGAAATTCTTCCATCCTGTACCGCTGCCAATACACCGTCATATGCCGACTCAAAATCTTCCGGCATCAGAAGCATATCCGCTCCGGCTAAAATGGCCTTAACCGCCGCTTCTTCGGAAGTATAGTAGTCGGAAATCGCTCTCATATCCAGCGCGTCCGTTATAACAACGCCCTCAAATCCGAGGTCTGTACGAAGTACATCTGTAATCACAATCCTTGACAAGGAACTTGGCGTTCCTTCTGCATCCACAGAAGAAGCAGTAATATGACTTACCATAATAAGGTCTACTCCTGACTCTATACCCGCCTGAAATGGAATAAAATCAGAATTTTTCATTTCATCTAACGTCTTGGTTGTCTCTGCCTTTCCTTCATGCATATCCTTTTCTGAATCTCCTATACCCGGAAAGTGCTTAAGACATGCGCTTACAGAAGTTCCCTGTATACCCTCTACTACATTAGACACCATATCTGCACAAAGCGACGGGTCTGAACCAAATGCTCTCTTTTCCAAGGGTGAATTTCCGGCATTGCCCACAACATCCGCTACCGGCGCAAAATCCAAATTGAAACCAAGGTCTTTTAAATAAGAGCCTATCGTAACTCCCGCTTCATACGCTGCCGTTGTATCACCGGACTCACCTATTGTAAGCATATCTCCAACCTGTGTAACTTCAATAGCACTGTTCGCCACGCGGCTTACAGTACCACCCTCTTCATCTACTCCAAAAAACATAGGATATTTACTCATTGCAGCAGTATTAGAAATCATCTGTGAAAGCTGTTCCTTATCTTCAATATTCTGTGAAAAATATATCAATCCTCCCACTGCATACTTGCCCAGGGCTTCCTGCGTAGCATCTCCTGCCTGACTCACCGTTCTGAAACCGGTAAGCGCTTCAGGCGAAATAATAAAAAGTCCGGCCACTTTATCCTCTAACGGCATAACCGATATACAATTATTTACTATTTCTTCCAACTGCTCATCCACACTAACTTCCTCTATTTCTGGTGGTTCTTCAATCAATATTTCCTCCTGCTGATTATCAGCCTCTACGTCCTGCCCTTCGTTCTGCTGTACAATCTGCTCATCATTTTGTCTTTTTTCCTTGATTATACCGGAAACCTTACGACCGGCCATGACACCGGCGGTAATTATCACAGCCATAATAATAACCACTACGCCATATGCAATTATCTGATTACGTATACGTCTTTTACGCCTGTAAGCACGCCGGTTTTCTTCATATGACGTGTCTCGGCCTGATGACAGCGATGAATCTTCTTCTAACTCTTCTTCTGAATCAATTTCATCATCATCATTTGAGAAATCTTCACCTTGCTCAGACATATTATTATTGGATTCTTCTATATTATCTGCCGTTTCCTGTTCTTCTTCCATTCTTTCCGATTCAGCGGCCCGAATCTCACTTGCTATATAATCCGCCTCATTGGAAATCTGCCCGGATTCTGCAGTATCCGACTCAATATCTGCTGTCTCAGATGATTCATCATCAAGCTCAATAACAGATACACTATCTTCTGTCTCACTATCAGACTCACTGTCTTCCGTATCCTCTGGCCCGCTATCAGATACGCTGTCTTTCGTATCCTCTGCCCCACTTTCAGACACGCTGTCTTCCGTATCCCCGGCCTCATTTTCGTTATCATTTATCTCAGCACTATCGTCAGCATAATTATCCGTGGTTTCAACATCATCCGCCACTTCCTCCTCTGAAACAATATGTTTACGTCGGTTAAACAATTTTATCATATAAATACCCATGCCTTTCCGCGATGCAAAAATAACTCCGGCATCACTTAGATTCCTAAAACATGTTGTTCGATGTATAAACTTTTCTATATATAGTATATAATAAACTATTTCCGGACAATTTACCACACTATTTTCATTCTATCTGCTTTTTTGTTAATCTTTCATTTCTACACAACGAGGAAGCGGGCATCAATCCTTGCGATTAACACCCGCTTCTAAACTATTGTATCCACTGGTCCATACCTCCATTTTTCTTCCTTCGTACTCTTTCCACTTTTCCTTTGTATTAATATACTGTAACGAGCCTTATCTTTTATCTTAGGTCTTGCGCTACTTTTTCCTCTGTACTCGACTACGATTGATTTTTGATATGATTCCTTATAAAATCATCTTTTCTTCATTAGTTTCCTTATTCATTTGTACTTTAAATGGGTTTTAAATTAAGTTTTTGGTGGTCCGTACCTCTCTTTCTTAGGATATCTATATGAAGTTTGTTTCTTTGTGATTTTATTATAACACGCCACATTAATTTGTCAACACTTTTTTTAAATAAAATTT
>CAMWKB010000105.1 GCA_947174705.1 uncultured Lachnospiraceae bacterium | reverse complement strand
ACTTATATGTGTATAGTGACATATTACTACATTTTTCACAAATTAAAAACTAATTATATTTAAATATACCTTATTTCCCAATTCTCAATACTGGTTTTTATTTATTATAAAACTTGTAGACAAAATGTCCACAAGTTGACCTTTATGTAATTCCTTTTTCCTGCCATCCCCCACCGTACATATCGTGATTGACTTCCTGCTGATAGTAATGTTTCATGGTCGAAGGTGCATTATACAGAGCAGTAATCATGTATGCCTTGACATTAGTTATCTTTACGGTCGTGTTCTGCATACAGTCAATGACATACTGCAGATGGGAACTGTTCAGCGAAAGGAACCTTGCCTTTACCAGTTCATATGGGTAGACTTCGCCTCCAATCCGGACTGCCTCATGCTTTATGCACACTATCTCATAGATTATCTCATAAAGTTCATGATACAGCTCCCTGTCATGGTAATCGTTATTGCTCATAAAATCATCGTATTCGATGTTTTCTTTTATCTGCTCTATGTATCCGGACAGCATTATTTTCCTATCCATCACATCATCCCCATCCTTACTCTGATATGATTGATTGATATGATTAGTATAACTTGGATCAGTATTGTTATTGTTGTTATATTTAGGCTCCAAAGTTTGTAAGTCCAGAGTTTCATTTCCTGTAAGTCCAGAATTGCAGTTATTGGAACTCAAGGCTTTCTCTTTTTGTAAGTCCAGACTTTCAAAATTTGCAAATCTGGACTTTCCATTTTTGCAATCCCTGTCTTTCATATTTTGCAAGTCTGGACTTTCGATAGTGGCATCGTGACTTTCTTCCCTGTCTTCCGGATACCTGTTATCCTCAAAAGAATCAAAATTCTTTACATAGATAATATCCGGCTTACCAAGTCCCTGTTTTTTCCGTTCAATCAAGCCTATTCCCTTTTTATCATCCAGTTCCGCCAGCACCTTTACACATTTTCCCGTGGAACATCCTAAATCCTCTACGATGTTTTCCAGTGTATAGTATATGTATGCCCTGTTTTCATCATCAAGCCATCCGTTTTTCATGGACAGGGAAAGCCTATCAAGCATTAACCCATAAAGGAGTTTTGCTTCACAGGACAAATCCCTGAAACGTATGTCTTTTACCAGCAGCCGCGGCACTCTGTAAAAGGAAAACTGCTCAGCTTCAATCCCATAATAATAATCAAATTTCAAAGCCTTTTCCATGCAATTCGCGTCCTCCCTACTGTCTACTGTGCCACTCATCTAAAAGCTGGTAAATGATGCTCTCTATCTCTTCATTACTGTATGTGTCTGCAAAATAGTGGCTGATTTTATCCGATTTGATTGTTACCTTGCGTTCTTTCGGTTTTTCCTCAGAAAGGATCAGTTTCACTATTGCAAACGTCAGTTCGCCGTTTTTGCCATACTCTTTGAGTTTGGCTGACTGTGAGGTAGTTACACTGATGCTGTTTTCTTCTAGCAAGTCAGATACCCATTTCTGTGCTTCACTATCAAGGAATGAGATATCCAGGCCCTGCATAAAGCCTAATCTCTTCGCATCCACAATAGCAAGCAGTTCATCAGACAGGCGTGACAGCCATATATACCTCTGAACTGTCTTTGCACTCTCTCCGGACTCTTCCCCCATTTCCTCAATAGTTCTACCTCCTGCCTTTTTTCCCTGATGTTTCAAGGCTTCGTATTTCATCCGGTAGGCTCTCGCCTTTTCGCTTGGTAAGATGTCCTCCCTCTGAATGTTGGAATCCACCATGATAATCGTTGCTTCATCATCTGTATAATTACGGACTACTATCGGCATCGTTTCTTTTCCCGCAAGTTCGGAAGCATGTTTTCTGCGGTGTCCGGCTATGATTTCATAGCCGCCGCCTTTCTGTGGTCTTGCAATCCCCGGTACAAGTACGCCATACTGCCGGATGCTCTCGACTGTTTCTTCCATCTTTTCATCATCCACTACGCGAAATGGATGATCCTTAAAATCATGTAAATCGCCTAATGATGCTTCTATGATATGTTCCGCTGCGTTTTCGCTTCCAGATGACTTAAACAGTGCATCATAACCACTCAGTTTGATATTTCCTACTACGCCTTTATTTGCCGTTTTAGCCATTAGCCAGCACCTCCCCCGTTAGTCCCTCATATGCCGCTGCTACTTTGCCTTTCGGGTCGTGTTTATAAATGCTGCTCCCGACTGCCGATATTTCCGCCGCCCTGACGGAAATGGGGATGGTATTTTCAAAGATTCTGACACTATTGCCGTATGTTTCTATCAAAAGGTTACTAATATCCTTTGCATAGTTCGTCCGGCTATCTACCATTGTCATTAAAATACCCTCTATTTCCAATTTAGGGTTAATCTGCCGCTTTACCCTGCCGATTGTCCTAATAAGCTGCTCTAATCCCTTAATAGGCAGATATGCGGCTTGTACTGGTATCAGAACTGAATCGGCACAGGCAAGTGCGTTAATGGTTATCATGCCAAGCGACGGCATGCAGTCTATCAGTATGTAATCATACTCCTTTGATACACAGCCAATATACTCTCTTAAAACTGTTTCCCGGCTTATTACATTCACAAGCGATACCTCTATACCAGACAATTCGATATTAGCCGGAAGCAGGTCAACGCCCTCATCATGATGAAGTATCCCTTCGGATGGTTCCGGAAAATCCTCACTTACGATTCGCTCCATGATGGTCGCAAGCGTAACTTCCAGCTTGTCCGGCTCCGTAAAGCTGAGGCTTGCCGTAAGGGAACCCTGCGCATCCGCATCAATGAGCAATACTTTCTTTCCCTGTTTTGCAAGTCCTATTCCCAAATTTCCTGTTGTGGTAGTCTTACCGACTCCGCCTTTCTGGTTTGCAATCGCGATTACTTTACATTCATTCCTCGTATCAGACATAACTTTTTCCTCCAGTCTATTTTCTATTTTTCTCTATATCCGCATATACACGAAAATATCTATTCGTACCTTTATTGGCAAATGGCTCGGAAACGGACAATACTGTGATTCTTCTATCCCTTTCAAGGATTTTCTTAAACCACTTTAAATCTTTCGTTGTTCCTTGAAGCCGTATTTTCAGCATCTAAATCCTCCATTCTATTTACAGTATTCCGGATAGCGGATTCTGACTGCTTCCCAAAAATAAGGGGCATAGCTGCAGCAGAATAAATCCTCTACCGTATAATGTTTGTACTCATCAAGCTGCTCTTTTGCTTTATCACAATGAAATACGCTTATTGCTCTGTTGCAGTATAAATTGAACGCCAACCGCACAACCTTTGCGCTCCCGCTGGTTATCCAGCCATCATAGAGACAGTTCGGGTTGACGCTGCCGGTCTCAAAGTTATAAATTTGTCCTACATTGTTTCTTGTGTCCTCATTGATTCCGAGACAATATATCAATGCCCTGTGGTACACATCCTTTGTTCTGCACTTTGGCAGATACATTTGATAAAATTTTTCGTGTTCCTTGTCCTTAAAAGTTATGTCCTTTACTTTCTGCTCTACTAGCCTAATTGGGTTAATGTTTGCACTTGTCGCTGTGTTTGTCATAATCCATGACCTCCTTTTTGATTTTCTTTTCTTCTTTTGACTGACTATAACAAAAAAAGGACATCCTTATTCGTTAAAATAAGTTTGTCCTTTAGGCGCTATATTTAGGTTATTCCTCTACACCATTAAGTATTATTCAGTATCATTGGGTAAAAAATTGATGTACAATTGATGTACTAACCCCATTTTGATGTACTACAAAAACCTTTTTAATCCTCAAAAAGTTTTCGTTTTCTCTCAATCATTTCGTCGATTCTTTCTATGAAAGAAGCCACATCTTTCACATTATCGCACCTTTCGATACGTCCGTCAGGATATACCCTTTTCGTAATAGTACCTGCCCCAAGTGCCACAATGGTCTGTTTCTCCTCCATGATCAATATGTTATATATCCCATACTTCCCATCCTTGGCATAACCCACGTTCTCAAAGTTGCCGGCCATATTCTTCTGCCTGTAGAGATAATACGGCATCATTCTCATGCGCATCGCACCGTCTCTGGCGATATTCATCATTTCTTCAGTATTATGTAAACCTGCAATTCCATGCTCCGATACCCAGCTCTGCATCGCCGCCGCTCTCTTAATTGCAAGCGAATGTACAGTCAGGCTGTCCGGTGCAAGATCTTCTATCGCACGAATAGTATTCCTCACGTCCTCCTCATTTTCGTCCGGCAGACCAAGAATAATATCCATATTTATATTGTCAAAACCAACGCTCCGCGCGGTGTGAAATGCTTCTATCACCTGCTCTACCGTATGCTGCCTCCCTATAAGCTGCAATGTTTCCTGCTTCATGGTCTGAGGATTGACGGAAATCCTTGTAACACCGTATTTATACAGTACTTTTAATTTCTCTTCCGTAATACTGTCCGCACGTCCGGCCTCCACCGTAAACTCCTGCAGTGTGGATAAATTAAAAGAAGATTTAATTTTATTAAGTAATCTTTCCAGTTCCTCCGACGATAATGAGGTTGGCGTACCGCCGCCTATATAAATTGTGTCCAGAACTTTATCATGATACGCTTCAGACACATAATCAATTTCCTTCTCCAATGCGCTCAAATACTCTGCCACCTGCTTTTTCCATACACTGATTGGAAAGGATGTAAAAGAGCAATACAAACATGTTGTCGGGCAAAACGGAATCCCTATGTATAAGCTGTAGCCGTTTTCATAGTGCAGCGTATTAAGAATCCTCTTCTCCCTCGCAGCAATCTCAATGCTAAGCGCCGCCTTCTCCCTGCTTACCAGATGACCATTTTGTAAAAAGGCCGTAATTTCATCATCACTTTTTCCCTGCTCCATCATAGTCATTGCAATCTTGGTTGGCCGGATGCCGGTCAGATTCCCCCAAGGCAGTGAAACTCCGGTTTCTTCTTTTAGCGATGTATACAAAAAGCGTTTGAAAACATTCTTATAGTCCGCCTCGTCTCCATCTTTAATATTCCAGATATATGTATGTTCGTCATTCAAATACACTGCAAAAACAACTTCCTTTTCTCCAAAAGTAAGCTGCATTGCCACAGGTTCTGACAGGATGCTCTTATCCTTAATTACTGACATAGGTGTCAGAATTTTTACATCCTGTTCAGGATAAAAAGCTTTTATCAGAGAATGTATATCATATTCAAATTTGGCTTGGTTGGATTTTACTATTAACATCTATGTATTTTCTCCCTGAATTAATTTTATATTTCCTGCGGCACATAACTCTCCAGTATCTGCATTATATCCGTCTTATAAACATTCCCGCCAAGCACGTCTCCATTCGGCTCAATTGATATTGCGCGGATATCCGCAGGATTCTCCTCATAAGGGCTGACATATTCTTTACTCATGTCAAAATATTCACTTAAATATTTAAGCGCATTTCCGCTTGGCAAAATTATATTTCCATCATTCCGGGAAATTCCCATGACTTCAAATTCTGCAAGTATTTGCTCAGTACGGCAATTGTATGTATTATCATGCTCTTTTCCGACAAGCCACGCCGGCTGTGTGCGCAGGCTCACGCCCTGATGCTTTATCTCCGATGCAAATTCCTTAACCGTTTCAAGCGGTATCACTTCCTGATGAAAAGCATCCACCGACAAAAGTATGTCATTTACTCCGCTCCCAGCCAAATTTTTGGCGACTTCTTTTATTTTTACACTGTCTTTGCTGAAAAATCCGTTAGTAATTAACTGTCTCTTCTGAATACCCATTTTTCTTGCTTCCGAATGGATTGCACACACTGCTTCAGGATAAAGAAGCGGTTCGCCGCCAAAAGTCATTAACGAAGTTATGTTATAATTCTCAGCTATCTCATGCACTGCCTTGGCTGCCGCCTGGGCATCAATATGCTCCCCGGAAGCGTTATGATTACCTTCGGAACAGTGTTTGCAGCGCCCGCTGCACGCATAGGTTATAACGAATTCTATACGATTAAGATTTGCTATATATTTGTTCATGAATATGTCCTCACTTTATAAAAATGGAGCGGAAAAAATCCGCTCCACTGCAGGTTCAATATCTTTAATATATATATAATATACCAAAATAGCTGAAAAACAGCAACCGCTTTCTATATTATTTAACAACTTTTATGCCAACCCATCTCAAATCTTATTAAACGGCTCCTTATAACAAGCCACATTCCCCAACTCTTCCTCAATCCTGAGAAGCTGGTTATATTTAGCCACCCTGTCAGTTCTGCATGGAGCTCCGGTCTTAATCTGCCCGGCATTTACGGCTACGGCAAGGTCAGAAATAAAGGTATCCTCGGTCTCGCCCGAACGATGGGAAATCACCGTCTTATATCCGTTCTTATGAGCCATCTCTATTGCTTCCATAGCTTCGGAAACCGTTCCAATCTGATTTACTTTAACTAAAATTGCGTTTGCCACATTCAGCTTGATTCCGGCGTCAAGACGCTTAGTATTCGTAACAAAAAGGTCATCGCCTACAAGCTGTATCTTTTCTCCAAGCGTCTTTGTAAGCAGCTGCCAGCCATCCCAGTCATCTTCAAACAGACCGTCTTCAATAGAAATAATCGGAAACCTCTCCACCAGATTTTCATAATAGGAAACCATTTCGGCCGCACTTCTTCTGACTTCCTGACCGGTCATCTGGGACTCGCCCGGAAAATAATAAGTTCCCGATGTCTCATCGTAGAGTTCGCTTGCTGCCGCATCCATTGCAATCTTAATATCCTGTCCCGGCGTATACCCTGCCGCCTTTACCGACTCTACAATAAGCTCCAATACCTCGGCCGCATCTGACAAAGACGGAGCAAAACCACCTTCATCTCCAACCCCTGTCGAAAGTCCTCTCTGGTTACAGATTTGTTTCAAATTATGATAGATTTCCGCACAGATTCTAAGTCCATCCGAAAAGTTCTCCGCCTGAACCGGCATAATCATGAACTCCTGAAAATCTACCGTATTATCCGCATGTTTTCCGCCGTTTAGAATATTCATCATCGGAACAGGTAAAAGCCTTGTATGCGCTCCTCCGAGATAACGGTAAAGCGGCATCCCAAGTGCATTTGCACAAGCCTTGGTACATGCCATTGATACGCCCAGCGTTGCATTTGCGCCCAAATTACCTTTATTGTCAGTACCGTCCTGCTCAATTAAAATACGGTCAATCAATCCCTGCTCAAGCGCATTGATTCCAAGTAATGCTTCTCTTATTTTAGTATTTACATTATTAACTGCTTTGGTCACTCCAAGCCCGAAATACCTGGTTTCACCGTCGCGAAGCTCCACTGCCTCAAATCTTCCTGTACTTGCGCCGCTTGGCACCGCTGCCCTTCCCATTATTCTTCTGCCCTCAGGCTCCATATCTACAGTCACTTCCGCTTCCACCGTAGGATTTCCGCGGGAATCCAATATCTCTCTTGCATGTACTTCTGATATACGTAAAACCTGTGTCATAAAAAAGACCTCCTTTGAACATACTTTTTTCTAGTATGCCCAAATGAGGTCACATTATTACTAATAAAGTTATCTATACGTCTTACGCCGCCACGCTCTCATTAAAATAAGTTTCCAACAAAAAGAAAAACATTGCATAAGAATACATATCATAGTTCTCAAGACCAATCTGCTTTTCGTCTTTTATCTGTGACAGATTAAAAAGCACACTGTTCCAAAATCCTCGTTTATTCTTTGTAATTGGTGGCATCATTGGAAAGTTTCTATGAATCTCATGTACCAGATCTATATGTTCTTTATTATCAGCTATCATAAAAAAGGAAAGAAACTTGGTTGCTGCAAAAAGTGCAACCAACTCATTCACATAATAAAAATAAACTTCTACTTTCTTATGTTCAGCTTTAATATATTGAATCAATTTCGTCTTGTTAAATACTGGAACTTTTAGAAATGCTCCGCACACACATGACGCTACCTTATGCCGATCCAGCAGTTCTTTATCTAAATCTTTATCAAAAATCTGCTCCTTATACATACTGTTAAGCTTCATATATTCATTATGTATATCAGCTTTGCACTTTACTAAGTCCTTCATCTCAATCATAGAATTATTGCCATTTATTTCATTTATAAATGGCAATATCTCATTATCAAATATTCTGTCAAACAATTCCTTCTTCACTGCAGTTCCTCAATTCAATCTACATTTTTTTCTAATAAAGTACAATACGTTTTATAAACCTTATCAATTTCATCATCAGAATTATTTGGTACAGCCTTTTTATTCTGAAATTCTTCAACTGTAATCTTATCTGTTAAACCAGCATCTTCTGCCAAAAAATCGTACAAACCCTTGCCGTCAATACTGCCACCCATACGCCTACCCCCTCTGCTCGTTTTAAAAAACACTATATAGTTATTTTAACTCTATTTAAAAACATAA
>CAMWKB010000104.1 GCA_947174705.1 uncultured Lachnospiraceae bacterium | reverse complement strand
CCATTTCCCTTCTAATAGTAACATTTATTCCATTTTTTTCAAGTTTATTTTTAAACATCTCTGCCGCAGCCCTGTCTGGCTGCTTAAAATCCCGCTCTTTAATGGGATTTACCGGAATCAGATTTATATGGCAGTTAAGCCCCCCTATAAGTTCTGTAAGCTCCCTTACATCTTCCTTAGTATCGTTAACCCCGCTTATAAGACTGTATTCAAATGTGATACGCCTTCCGGTCTGTTTAAAATAGTATGCGCACGCCTCAATCAATTCATCCAAAGAATATGTATTGGCTATCGGCATTAGTTTGCGACGTTTTTCATCTGTTGCTGCATGCAGGGATAATGCAAGAGTAAGCTGTAATTTTTCCTGCGCCAAACGTCGCATATTAGGAACCAGACCGCATGTTGAAACCGTTACGTTCCTTTGACTGATATGTAAGCCGTTTTCATCCGTAAGAAGCTCAACGAAACGCAGCAGATTATCATAATTATCAAGCGGTTCTCCTGTTCCCATAACCACCACGTTAGAAACCCTCTCCCCTGTTAAAAGGGTAATTGCATAAATCTGCTCTAGCATCTCTGAGGGTAAAAGATTCCTTTCCCAGCCGTTTAATGTAGAAGCACAGAAGCTGCACCCCATTCTGCATCCCACCTGTGAAGATATACAGACGCTGTTGCCGTGTTTATACCGCATCCACACACTCTCTACCAGATTTCCGTCCGGAAGTTCAAACAAGAACTTTTTTGTTCCGTCTATCTGAGATTCCTGAATCTTGATTGCACTAAGAGATATATAATCAAATGCGGCTTTGCACTTTTCTTTAAGTGCTTTGGGGATATTTCCCATTTCATCATAGCTTCTTGCAAGTTTTACATGCATCCATTCATAGAGCTGCTTTGCCCTGTATGCTTTCTCACCAGTCTCAAGAATCCAGTTTTGTAATTCTGCTAATGTGAGAGATTTTATGTCTCTCTTTACTTCTGTTTCCATCTCTATTTGCGACCTTTTTCTGCGATATATAATTTCAATATTTTCTATTATTTCACTCTTCTGAGTCTTGCAAAGAAAAATCCATCCGTCTCATGAATCCCCGGAAGCAGCTGTATCATTCCATTTGCACCGGCTTCTTTAAGCGGCTGTGGTAAATAATCACTCATACTCTCCGGTTCAAAAGAAAAGGTATCGCAAAACCATTCTACCATTTCTTCATTCTCCGCCGGATTAATGGTACAGGTGCTATACATGAGAACGCCACCCGGTTTTACATAATTTGCGACGTTTTTCAATATATCTTTTTGTAAAATCGTTATTTCCTCTATCGACTCAGGCGTCACATTATATTTAATGTCCTGTTTCTTGCCTATTACTCCTAACCCTGAACATGGGACATCCGCCAATACTACATCTGCAAGCTGATATAATTTTTCATTTGCGATTCTGGCATCTCCAACCTCACATACCATATTCTCTCCATGCATCCGCCTGCGGTTTTCTTCTAACCTCTCCACCTTTGTCTCCGTTAAGTCAAAAGAAAGCACCTTACCTGTTCCTGCTAACTTAGAAGCCGCATGCAGCGATTTTCCTCCGGGAGAAGCACAGACGTCAATTACTGTCTGTCCTGCTTTTATTCCTGCTGCCTCAACTACTAGCATGGAACTGACATCCTGTACCATAAAAAACCCTTCTTCATAGCCTGACAGGTTTCTTACTCCGTCTATTTTCTCTATCTGCATGGCGTAAGGCAGATACGGATGTTTCTTAACAATTACACCTTTCTCTCCCCATGCCTTAATGAGCTCATCCTGCCTGTCTTTGCTTATGTTTTCTTCAATACGGAGCGTCACAGGCTGTTCATTAAGAAAAGCCGCGAGGATTTTCTCCGTATCTTCCACTCCATATGCCCCCATAAAATGTTCCACAAGCCATTCGGGCATGGAATACATTACAGACAGGTATAAAACAGGCTCCTTTGAAGCATCCGGATAGCTAAGTGTCTGCTTATTTATGGCCGCAGCCAGATTTCTTAAAACACCGTTTACATACCCCTGCAGCGACATAAACTTTCTTTTCTTAGCAAGTTTAACCGCCTCATTACATACCGCAGAATCGGGTACAGCATCCATAAAAATGAGCTGATATGCGCTCATCCTTAGAAGCTGTCGTATAAGCGGTTTCATCTTATTAACCTGAACCTTAGATATTTGATTCAGTGCATAGTCAAGCTGTATCCTCCGCTCAACCGTTCCCTGCGTGACTCTTTTAATAAACGCCTTTTCTTTAGGCATGAGATAATCATACTTATCTAATACATCTGAGAGCAGAACATTTACATAGCCGCCGTTTTTTTCAAGCTCTAACAGTATATCCAAAACAATTTCCCGTATATTCATAGTTTACGCTCATACAACCTTTCCGCACACCAATATCAGCGTCTTCTGCTCCTGTTATTATTCCCAAATAAAAGTATGAGACGAAGCAGTTGAAGAATAGAAGCCGCAGCAGCCGCTACATAAGTCAACGCCGCCGCGCTGAGCACTTTACGGCAGCCACTTGTCTCATCGCTTTCCATCATACCATAACTGCCAAGCATATTAAGTGCTCTTGAGGATGCGTTAAATTCTACAGGCAGCGTTACAATCTGAAATAATACCGCCAGGGCAAATACCCATATTCCGATTTGAATTAAAAGCTGATTCGAACCAAGAAGTATTCCTACTATAATAATAGGAATTCCTAATCTGGAGCCGATATTGGCGGCAGGTACAAGCGCTGTCCGTATTTTTAACGGCGAATAGTCCTTGAAATGCTGAACGGCATGCCCGCATTCATGCGCCGCGACACCGATTGCTGCTACAGAAGTCGAACTATAGGTTGAATCCGATAAACGAAGCACCTTAGCCGACGGGTCGTAATGATCGGTCAGGTTTCCCCTTATATGCTCAACACTCACATCATAAATCCCCGACAACTGCAATATTCTCTGCGCAGCCTGCGCTCCGGTCATTCCGCTCCTGCTCCTGACCTTAGAATACTTGTTAAACGTAGAGCTTACGCGCATCTGCGCAAAAATACAAAGTATTGCGCCAATAATAACCAACCAATAGGTAGGGTCAAAATGCATTCCGTAATACCCTCCGTAATGTCCATAATATCCCATAATCAAGCCTCCTTCCGATTTACAACTTAAGCTAGGATCTCTCCAGTTTTCATCCTATATCCTAACCTAAGACTTCTCCAACTTTCATCTTACAGCCCAACAGGAAATCTTTTACAGCCATACGCTTTTTTCCTTCAAGTTGAAGATGCGTAATTTTTAAGTCCTTATCCCCTGTTTTTACATATACGGCGTCGCTTTCCACTGCAGTTATTGTTCCTACTGCGACGTTTTTCTCAGCCAATTCTTTCTCGCACACATCGCTTTCCCATATCTTTAACGTCTTTCCGTTATAGGAAGTATATGTGCCCGGCCATGAGTTAAAAGCACGAACCATTCTTTCTATCTCTTCTGCGCTCATGCTCCAGTCAATTCTTCCCATCGATTTCTGCAGCATCTTAGCATAACAGGATTCTTCGTCATTCTGTTTAACGGCCGTCAGCTCTCCTGCTTCAATCTTGGGGAGCGCTTCAACAATAAGTCTTGCCCCCTCGGCGGCAAGTTTATCATGAAGACTGTCGCCGGTCTCTTTTTCATCTATTTTTATCCTGCTTTGTAAAAGCATGTCTCCGGTATCAATGCCCTTATCCATCTGCATTATCGTAATACCGGTTTCTTTTTCACCATTAAGAATAACCCTCTGAATCGGCCCTGCGCCGCGGTATCTCGGTAAAAGCGAGGCATGGATATTTATACAGCCGTACTTTGGCATATTAAGGATTTCCTCTGATAAAAACTGCCCAAATGCCGCCACGACAAAAACATCAGCATCATATTCCCTAAGTTTATCTACCGCCTCGGGTGTTTTAATCTTTAACGGCTGAAAAACCGGAATGTCATACTTTAAGGCACACTCCTTTACAGGAGTCATCTGCATCTCCTTACCGCGTCCCTTGGGCTTATCCGGCTGCGTAACCACTAATAATACCTGATGTCCGGCCTGTATAATGGATTCAAGCGCTCCGACCGAAAATTCCGGTGTCCCCATAAATATAATCTTCATTTAACAATCACCTACTCTTCCTCGGCGTCCTCTACATCCTGCAGCGGGCCTTCTACCTTTTCCACATATAAGTGTCCTTCCAAATGGTCTACCTCATGCAGTATAGCCCTTGCAAGCAGCTCCGTCCCCTCTATTTCAAAAGGCTCCAAATTTTCATCATAGGCAAGCGCCTTAACATAGTTGGCCCTTGTCACCTGTCCGGTTTTGCCGGGTACGCTGAGACATCCCTCATATCCTGTCTGTTCGCCACTTGTCTCTAAAACTTTGGGATTAATAAGGACAATGGGAGAATCTCCTGTAGTGTCTATAACAACAATCCGTTTTAATATGCCGACCTGCGGCGCTGCAAGACCCACGCCGTCAGCTTCATAGAGAGTATCTAACATATCATTAATAAGTTCCTGAATACGGGGAGTTATCTCTTTAACCTCCTTGCATGTTTTACTTAATACCGGATCTCCGATTTCTCTAATATTCCTAATAGCCATTTTGTCTTCCTTTCTGTGTATTATCAATATATATTCATCGGATCAAAATCATATTGAATGTTCTGATACCTAAAATTTTGTTCTTTACTATATGTCTCCAGCATATCCTTTATTCGTACCAGATTCTCATAATCCACATGTTTAAAATAAAGAATATGGCGGTATAAGTCATTAATCCTGGAAATACATGCCTTGGCGGGTCCGATTATATATGGTGCATCATCCTCAGTCATCCTATCCTTAATCAGCCCTGCAAAACTATTTACCACATACTGACCGTCAGCCTCTTTCTTAGAGATGACCAAAACTGCAAGCATATGAGCCGCCGGAGGATATTGTAAAAGCTCCCGGTATACGGATTCTTCCGCATAGAAACTCTCATAATCCTGATTGGCCGCATGGACTATGCTGTAATGTTCGGGCTGATATGTCTGTATAACTACCTCTCCGGCCTTAGTTCCTCTTCCTGCCCGTCCCGCTGCCTGCGTAAGCAGCTGAAAAGTCCGCTCGCCTGCACGGTAATCATTCTGGTTTAATGAAAGATCCGCCGCCAGAATACCAACTAACGTCACATTGGGAAAATCATGCCCCTTAACTATCATCTGTGTTCCTATAAGAATGTCCGCTCTGCCGTCTGCAAAATCGGACAGAATCTTTTCATAACTATCTTTACTCTTAGTAGAATCCGCATCCATTCTAAGAGTCCTTGCACTAGGAAATTCCTTATGGACAGCCTCTTCAATCTGCTCTGTCCCTGCCCTGAATCCCATAAGATACTTAGAACCGCACTCTGGACACTTCCCCGGCTTTATTATCTCATAACCGCAGTAATGACAAATCAGCCTGCCATTTCTATGTTCCGAAAGAGAAACGTCGCAGTGTGGACACTTCATTACATGACCGCATGCACGACACGAAATAAAGCCCGCATATCCCCTTCGGTTTATAAAAAGCATGGTCTGTTCTCCGGAATTAAGTCGCATTTCAATCAATTCTTTAAGCTTATAACTGAAAATAGAACGGTTTCCTTCTTTTAATTCTTCCCGCAAGTCTATTGTATATACTTTTGGAAGCTGCCCGCCGGTAAGTCTTTCTTTAAGCGTATACAGCTTATATTCCCCACGTTTCGCCCTATAATAAGCCTCCATGGAAGGCGTAGCCGAACCCAGCACGACGCTTGCGCCCTTTAGCGACGCAATTTGGATTGCGGTTTCCCTCGCATGATACTTGGGCATGGACTCGCTTTTGTAACTGTTCTCATGCTCTTCATCAATTATAATAACTCCCAAATTTGGAAAAGGCGTAAACAGGGCCGAGCGCGGACCTATTATCACATCCAGTTCACCGTTTCTGGCCCGTTCCATCTGGTCATACTTCTCACCCATAGAAAGACTGGAATTCATCACCGAAACCCTTTCCCCAAACCTCTTATAAAACCTAAGCAGAGTCTGATAAGTCAGCGCAATTTCAGGAATCAGCACAATTGCCTGCTTTCCCATACCTATTATCTTCTCGATAATTCCGAGATAAACCTCGGTCTTACCGCTTCCGGTAATCCCATGAATTAAATAGGTTCCCGCATTTTCCCTACAACAATCTTTAATTATATCATCAATAATATACTGTTGTCCATCACTTAAAGGCTTCGCTGCTTCTCTCTCCGATATCTTCTTTACCGGATTTCTATAAAAGTTCTCTGTTTCTATCGATATAACGCCCTGTTTTACCAGACTGTTAAGCGTTGCCGCAGCAACATTTAATTTTTCCCTGACCAAAGTATATGGAAGCACTTCCTCATCCAATAAAGCATTTAACACCCTTACTTTGGCAGTCTGATGCTTTTCGCGACATTCTTCTATAAGGTTTTCTATCTCATCCCTGCCATAAAGCCTTATAACTTTCTTTGTTTCAAGCTGTTTAAACTTCTTCTTGGCCGGAAGCACTGTTTTAAGCGCCGTAATCATCGTAGAACCATAATGACTTTTCATCCAGTAAGCCGTCTGAATCAAATCACCTTCTAAAGTAGTGTCCTTCTTATCAATACGGCTGATTTCCTTAAGTCTTTCGGGCGGATAATCCGTAGTGTCAAGGAGGTCAACCACATAGCCCGTTATCTCCTTATTTCCTTTTCCAAAAGGAACATAGACACGCATCCCCACTGCAATTTCTCCCAAAAGAGCTTCCGGAATCTTATATCTGAATGGTCTGTCAACCTTATCATGTGAAATGTCTACGATAATATCTGCGTACTTTTCACTCATCAATCATCCTCCGTAAATAGGACACTTTCACCCTATTGCATATCGGCAAGTATATCACTTATCAAATCTCTTTCGTCCATAGGGTATTTCACACCTTTAATCTCCTGGTAGTCCTCATGTCCTTTACCGGCAAGCACAATAATGTCGCCGGGTTCGCCGTTTTTAATCGCATATGCGATTGCTTCTTTCCTGTCGCAGATTTCAACATATTTTCCGTCAGTCCTTGATATTCCTGTTTTAATATCGTCTATAATATCCTGCGGCTCTTCAAATCGTGGATTATCGGAGGTAATAATTGTCAAATCGGCAAGCCTTCCGCTGACTTCACCCATATCATAACGTCGCAATTTAGAACGGTTTCCCCCACAGCCAAATACGCACACAAGTCTGTGCGGCTTATATTCTTTTAACGTGGATAAAAGACTCTCCAGCGCCATTGCATTGTGCGCATAATCAATCATCAGTGTAAAATCATCCGACACCTTCACAAGCTCGATTCTGCCCTTTACTTTAGCTTTAAGAAGTGCACCAAGCACTGCATCTTTTTCCACTCCGAAATGCCTGCATATGGCGATTGCCGTAAGCGCGTTATATACGCTGAATTTTCCCGGTGTGGCGATTTCCACACGAAAATCCATAAGGCCCTTAACATCAAATGCAACTCCCAGCTTTCCTTTGCCTCTTATAAGCTCCATATTCTCCGCTTTTAAGTCCGCATCCGCCTCTATGGCATAAGTCTCAAGCTCGCAGGTATGCCCCTTAACAACACTTTCCCAGTGCGCATCATCCTTATTTACTATTCCAACCCTGCATTGTTTAAAAAGCAGACCTTTACAATTCAGATAATCATCAAAATCTTTATGTTCATTCGGGCCTATATGGTCCGGTTCAATATTTGTAAAAATACCGTAATCAAAAATAAATCCCTGCGTTCTATGCAGCATCAGCCCCTGCGATGAAACCTCCATAACTACCGTATCGCAGCCCGCATCTGCCATCTGTCTGAAATACTGCTGCACCAGATATGATTCCGGCGTAGTATTATTGGCATGAATATGGGTATCCCCGATAATTACCTCTATCGTTCCGATAAGGCCTACCTTTCGTCCGGCTTGCTCCAATATGGATTTTACAAGATACGTGGTAGTAGTCTTGCCTTTGGTTCCCGTAATACCGATTACTTTAAGCTCATTTGCAGGATTGCCGAAATAAGCTGCTGAAATAAACGCCATCGCGTATCTGGTGTCTTTTACTTTAATGATTGTAACATCCGTCGGCAAAGCCGAATCCGGTATGTCTTTTTCCACAACCACGACCCTTGCCCCTGCATTAATTACATCGGGTATAAAATCATGTCCGTCCACATTGGCGCCTTTAATACAGATAAAAAGGCTCCCAGGCGTCACCTTTCTGGAATCATAAACAATTTCGTTTATCTCTGTATCCTGATTGCCTCTAATACACTCGTATTCCTGTCTCTTGTACAGATCTCCGAGCCCACGAGGCTCCTGAGCATCGCGGAT
>CAMWKB010000103.1 GCA_947174705.1 uncultured Lachnospiraceae bacterium | reverse complement strand
CAGTAATTGTAGAATATTATGATAATGATTTACAGGTTGTTGAAACTGATAAAGAGTATCAGGCTGCTTCTAATTTTGTTGCATACAATGATTTAAATATCGGTGAAGGATATACGGAATTTGATAGATATTATAAAGTTATTAAAAAAATAGAAGACAGTAACAATTCACTTAATATGGATGAGACTATCAACCTGCTGAATGATGTGGGAGTTTATGGGGAAGATGGTTTTGATAAATTGCAATGGTCTGTTATTTATAATATGACAGATATGTCAGGAAAAATATGGGCACATAGAAATAAAAATAACTTAATAGATTTTGAATTTTGAAAAATCCCCCTGCGTCAGGGGTTGCTTGTGACGCTGCGTCATGAGCTATTCTTGGTGTAAAGGAGGTGAAAAGCTATGTCAAAATACACGACAGGAGAGATTGCAAAGCTCTGCGGTGTGACGGTCAGAACGGTGCAGTATTATGATACCCGAGGCATCCTTGTTCCGACGGAGCTGACGGAGGGCGGCAGACGGCTGTACTCGGAAGATGACCTGAAGCGCATGAGGATTATCTGCTTTCTTAGAGAGCTGGGCCTTCCCATTGATTCCATTTCCCAGCTGCTTTCCGAATCCGATCCGGGCAGCGTGATTTCGCTGCTTCTACAGCAGCAGGAGCAGGTGTTAAAAGAGGAGATCGCCGAGCGCCAGGAGAAACTGGGCAAACTGGAAACGCTTAGGTGGGAGTTGAAAAGCGTAGAGACGGTCTCTGTCGATTCCATTGGTGACATAGCATATATGATGACTAACAAGAAGAAACTGAAAAAGCTCCGCATGACCATGCTGATAACAGGTTTTCCGATCAGTGTGCTCCAGTGGACATCCATCATCCTGTGGATAACAAAAGGGATTTGGTGGCTGTTCCTGGTCTGGGTGATTGTTGTGTTTCCCTATGCCTTTTGCTTCTCACGCTGGTATTTCAGAAAGATGTCCTATATATGCCCACAGTGCCATTCGGTCTTCCAGCCTTCTGTTAAAGAGGGGTTATGGTCAAGGCATACGTACTCCACTCGAAAGCTAATCTGCCCTTCCTGCGGGCACCACGGCTTCTGCGTGGAGGTAGCAAGAGAGGAGGATATCCATGAATAATGTATCTTTTAATAAAAAAGGAACGATAAAATATCTGGCATGGACTTTCTTGATCGCGTGGGTCATGCAGGCCGTCGCAGCTGTTTTGTACCGAAGCGGGATTGCCATAATAGTATGGCAGTTGCTTATAGGGATCATGATGCTTGTGCCGCTGTTAGCAGTGCTCCTCTCCGGACAGTCCCTTTCGGGCATGGGATGGAAACCCTGTCTCAAGGGAAAAATCAAGTTACTTCTTGCGGCATGGTTTCTCCCCGCGCTATTGACTGCAATCGGCGCGGCTTTGTATTTTGCTGTCTTTCCGGGGCACTTTGATATGAGCGGAGATGCTTTTGCGGCAGCCGCCGGGGCCGAGGCGCTTGAACAGATGCAGTCACAAGGACTGACATATCCCATGTGTGTCTTGAGTTCTGTCATTGGCTGTCTGACATACGCTCCGCTAGTCAATATGCTTCTAGCTGTTGGTGAAGAAGCCGGATGGCGGGGATTTCTGTATCCTCAGCTGGAGGCAAAATTCGGCAAAAAGCAGGGCTGGCTTATCGGCGGCGTCATCTGGGGGATGTGGCACTGGCCGCTGATGTGGCTGATTGGATATGAGTACGGTACGGATTATGCGGGATTTCCCATTGTGGGAATGTTGATTTTCTGTATCTTTACGACTGCGGCGGGAGTTTTGTGTGACTGGCTGTATGAGAAAACCCATTGTATCTGGATTCCGTCAATCTTTCATGGCTCAATCAACGCTGCGGCTACAGTTCCTGCAGTCATCTGCATAACAAATACAGGCTCGATGATCCTGCTGGGGCCTGCGCCGAACGGGGTTCTTGCGGGATTGCCGCTTATTATATGTGCGATGATATTATTCGTTAAATCAGTTAAACCTGAAGAATAGTAACGCAGCGGCAAATTCAAATTTGTGGGGATGTAGGATATTTTACAGCAGAAAAAGGTCGCTCCGCGTCATATTGGTTTATTTTGAGAAATCTATCTCCGAAACAATAATTGAGAGTAGGTGAAAAGAAGAAAAGGTTTGAAGGAGAACTATAAATTTATAGGAGGTAGATATATGTCATCGATTAATTTTAATGATTATGTAAACTATGCAAACTATGATTCCGGTTATGATGTTTCTGCACTTTTGGGTGGAGGCTCCAATGCTGCCGGAAACATAATTTCAGACTATGCTTCCATTAAAAATGGAAGTTATGGAAAGCTTATGAAAGCATATTATGCAAAGCAGGATGCAGAAAAAGGAACATTGTCCGGAGACAGCAGACAAAAGCTGACACTTATGCGTTCAAACGCAGATTCCCTTAAAAAATCAGCGGACGCTTTAAATGATTCTTCCCTTTGGGAGAAAAAGAAATTTATTAAAAAAGACGAGGAAACAGGTGAAGAAATTGAGGTAGAGGATTATGACTGGGATGCCATTACAAAAGCGGTAAAATCGTTTGTTGAGGATTATAACGCTGTGGTTGGTCAGGCAGGCGATTCTGATACTAAAAATATACTCCGTAATGCATCGTGGATGACGGGCATAACAGAAAGTACTCAGAAACTGCTTTCAGCGGTCGGCATTAACATAGGGAAGGGCAATAAACTGCAGCTGGATGAAGATGCCTTAAAGGAGGCTAATGTTGACAATCTGAAGTCACTGTTCACCGGACATGGTTCTTATGCCGATAGAATATCCCAAAAAGCGGATCGTCTCAGTCATGTTGCAGCTAACACGGTAGCAGGGGCTAAGGTAGCAGCCTATACAAGCAACGGTGGATATTCTGATACCCTTTCGAAGCTGTTTTCCAGCACTGTGGATGAAAAGATAGGGAATAAGGACAAGAATTCAGAAACATATTCAAAAAATGTTTATAAAAAAGAAGATAAGGACAAGTATAAGGATAAATATATAGATAAAGATAAGGAAAAAGATAAAGAAAAAGATAAAGATAAATAAAGATGAATACAGATAAATAGAGTATCCGCAGAATGGAATAATCCGTTCTGCGGATTTTTTTAACTTATAAGTAGGAAGTGGATATAGTCGGCCATAAGAATTGCATCCCATATGTAAACATGGTAAAGTATTAATTATTAAAGTACGGAATCGATTGAGAGGATAAACAAATTGAAAAGAGTATTTGGAACATTTTTAATATGCTTTATTTTAATATTCATGCTTTTCCCCATTACTGCAAATGCAGATATGGGGCCCAAACCGTCTATTACTATTACCTTTGAAAATATGGGCGATGAAATATGCTATGGAACCTTGCTGGGAGAATCTAGTAGAGGGCATTATTCGCCATGGGACGGCGATAAAGCACATATTGAAAATGGTAATTTGGACATGGATATTTGGGAAGCCTTTGTCTATTATCAGGATTCGGACGGCTACTATTTTTTTCAGGAAGCATGGCTGTGCAGTGATTCAAAAAGACTCTGCTGGTATGGTAATCCGCCTGATCCCTTTAAAATTCTCCTTTACTATCCGGAAACGGATACCTTTTTAGTCAGTGGAATTTATGAAGGCTATGCTTTTGACAGTTATTTTTCAGTCAACATGAAAGGTATTGATATTAGTGCTGCCCAGGCACAGGAGATTACTCTCATTGCAAAAAGAAATTATGATTTTACCGGTGAAGTTATAGCTATGATCTTCCGTATAGTAGCTACTATTCTTATTGAGGTGGGTATTGCATATATTTTTGGGTTCCGACAGAAGCAGCTTCTTGTACTTATTACAAAAACCAATGTCATAACACAGGCAATTTTGAATGTGATGCTGAATGTCATAGAATATAAATTTGGAACTGGGCTTATAGCGTTTATAGCTCTATATATGCCTGGTGAAATAGTTGTTTTTATAGTAGAAATTGTACTGTACAGCGTCTTTTTCAATATGCTCAGTGATGGTGAAATCCCGATGTGGAAGGCGGCAGTATACGCTATAGTTGCTAATATTATTTCGTTTGTAGCAGGTTTTTGGATTTCAATGTATGTTCCGTGGTTTTTCTGATATTAAATAAATTAGGTAACGGAAATAATCATCTGAATTTTTTGTCAAATATAATGTAATATTTGATAAGTGATTTACTCAATACTGTGTATATCATACGGCGTAGTCTGATATACGTAGTAATTAAGCCAATTAGAATACAGTAACTGCCCCGTAGAACGCCAATTAACAATAGGCGCCTTGCTTGGGTCGTCATCAGGGAAGTAGTTGACCGGGATGCTGGGATTCAGTCCTTTTTCCAAGTCGCGGTAGTATTCCTTGGCGAGAGTATCGGAGTCGTATTCGGGGTGGCAGGTGACGAAAAAGTGGCGGCTGTCGGTGCTTTTTACGATAGAAACGCCTGCTTCGTCGGAGACTGCCATTAATTCGAGTTCGGGAACAGATAAGATTTTCTCTGCCTCAATGCCCATTGCTCGGGATTGCGGTGCATAGAAGATATCGTCAAAACCCCTGAAAAGAGGGGATGTTTTTTTTAGTACCTTATGGGAGTAGACTCCGGATAATTTATCTTTCATATCATAGCGCTCAAGGCCGTAGAAGTAGTACAGGCCGGCAAAAGCGCCCCAGCATAGGTGCAGCGTACAGTGGACGTGGGTTTTGCCCCATTCCATAATGGTGCAGAGTTCGTCCCAATAGGTGACGTCTTCAAATTTCACGTAATCCAAAGGCGCACCGGTGATTATCATACCGTCGAACTTACGGTCTTTTACCTGGTCAAAAGTGGTATAGAACGATTCAAGATGGTTAGAATCCACATGCTGCGGTGTGTAGCTTGCAGTCTGAAGAAACTCTACCGATACCTGAAGGGGAGAGTTGGAAAGCTTACGCAGAAGCTGGGTTTCCGTAATGATTTTAGTCGGCATAAGATTTAATATCAGCATATTTAAAGGTCTTATATCCTGATGGATAGCGCGGTGTTCGGTCATTACGAATATATTTTCGCTCTCTAAAGTAGCCCTTGCGGGAAGTGAGTCCTTAATTTTGATTGGCATGTCGATTCTCCGTTCCTTAAGTTTTACTTACCGATTACAAGAATAACATAAATTACCTTATTCTGCAAGGCTTGCACATTGTGATAAAAAGGGATATAATAAACTAGGTAACAGGCTTGAGAGAAAGGCATGGTAAATACAATGGAGACGGCATATCAAAAAGTTAAGGTGCATAATGAGTTGGAATGGTGCCAGGTTATGGATATGGAAACCAAGGAAAAGATTGAGAAACTTTTGTTAAAGAGCAGGGTTTCTTATTATGTAAAATGGGAGAAACCCAAGATGTTTTCAGGTGATAAGTTCGGAACCTGTGTATTTTGTGTAAACCAGCTTCAAAAAGATGATGCTGACGAGGCGATACAGTCGTTAATTGAAGATGGCAAAGACAAAGTCAAATTCATCAACCGTAAAATGGAGAAGACCTTTTATTAAAGTGATACAGGTATTAATATAATAAAGAGGATATATATAATTGAGGTTTAAGAAATATGAGTTGTCATTGCGATTCCTGCATAAACTATGTTTATGATGAGGATTATGAGTGTTATGTGTGTATGGTAGACTTGGACGAGGACGATATGAGCCGGTTTCTAAGCGGAGGAGACTTCGACTGTTCGTTCTATCAATTAGATGATGAATACAGTATAGTAAGAAAGCAGATGTAATAATTAAATTACACCTGCTTTTTAATGTTCAATCGGTATTTACCTAATCATTTTTCAACCAATCTGTTTTACAGATAATCTCTTTTCATCTGAATTCTTTTTAACTAATCTGTTTTTTCAAATTCTTCTGGGCCGTAGACAGCATCAGCTTGATACGGTTGAGCTGGTTGACTTCGCTTGCTCCGGGGTCGTAGTCGATTGCCACGATATTGGAGAGCGGATAACGCTTCCTAAGCTCTTTAATAACGCCCTTGCCTACAACGTGGTTGGGCAGGCAGCCAAAAGGCTGTGTGCAGACGATATTGTTGACGCCGCCGTGAATAAGCTCTATCATCTCGCCTGTAAGGAACCATCCTTCACCTGTCTGGTTGCCGATGTTAACAATCGGTTTAGCATAATCTACTAGAGTATAAATACTTGCAGGCGGGTCAAAATGGCGGCTTTTCTCAAAGGCTTTGTGGGCGCTGCCGCGAAGCACTTCAATTGCGCGTATACCCAGACTTGAAATAAATGCAGCCTTATTTGATTTACCTAAATTTTCGGCTTTATATATCTGGTTATAGAAGCAGTAGAGCAAAAAGTCAATTAAATCAGGAACTACGGCCTCTGCGCCTTCGGCTTCGAGGAGCTCTACCAGATGATTATTTGCGGCGGGCGCAAACTTAACGAGGATTTCGCCCACGATACCTACACGCGGCTTTCTCACATCGGTAATTTCTATGTTATCGAAATCTTTAATTATTTCACGGCACATTTTACGGAAAGTAAGGTAGTTCATATGTTTTCGTGAAACAAATTCGCGACATTTTTCTACCCATTTTTGATGAACCGCTTCTACGGAGCCTGCCTCTTTTTCATAAGGGCGCATACGATAGACGCAGCGCATGAAGATGTCGCCGAATATTGCGGCGTAGGCAGCGCGCATAAACATATCCGCATTTAAGTGGAAACCGGGATTGCTTTCAATGCCTGCAAGATTCAGCGAAATAACCGGAATCTGTGCCATGCCGGCTTTTTCCAAAGCCCTTCTTATAAAGCCTACATAGTTGGTGGCACGACAGCCGCCGCCTGTCTGTGTCATAATGATTGCTACTTTATTCAAATCATATTTACCTGAAAGCAGGGCCTCCATAATCTGTCCTACTACCATAAGGGATGGGTAGCAGGCGTCATTGTTTACATATTTAAGGCCAACGTCTACTGCACGGCGGTTATCGTTGTCAAGCACCTCGAAGTTATAACCGCAAGCGCTGAAGGCAGCCTGTAACACTTCAAAGTGTATAGGAGACATCTGCGGACAAAGAATCGTATAATCTTTACGCATTTCTTCCGTAAAGGGCACCTTATTAATTGCGCTCGAATGAATAACACGCGTTTTTTGTTTCTGCTCGCGAACCTTGATTGCAGAGAGCAGAGAGCGGATACGGATTCTCGCTGCGCCTAAATTATTTACCTCATCAATCTTAAGGCAGGTATAAATCTTATCGGAACCGGACAAAATATCATTAACCTGATCTGTTGTAACTGCGTCCAACCCGCACCCAAAGGAGTTGAGCTGAATAAGATCCAAGTCTTCCCTTGTTTTTACAAAGCTTGCCGCAGCATACAATCTGGAGTGATACATCCACTGGTCGGAGACGATGAGCGGTCTTTCCGGAGCTGCCAGATGAGAGACGCTGTCCTCGGTCAGTACGGCAATATCATAAGAGTTGATAAGTTCCGGAATACCATGATTAATTTCCGGATCTATATGATAAGGGCGGCCGGCAAGCACTATTCCGCGTTTATGGTTAGCTTCCATATACTTAAGAACCTCTTCGCCCTTCTTTTTCATATCGGCTCTTGCATTTTCAAGCTCATTCCATCCGGCCTCGCATGCATCAATAACATCTGTTATTGGAAGCGCTGCAAACTCTTTGGTAAGGGCTTCGGTAACAGTTTTTAAATCTCTGAAAGACATGAACGGATTGCGGAATACAACTTCGCCCCTGCCGATTTCCTCAACGTTATTTTTAATATTTTCGGAATAAGACGTAACTATAGGGCAGTTATAATGGTCGTTTGAATCCGGAAACTCGTTTCTTTCATAAAAAAGCGCCGGATAGAAGATAAAGTCAACGCCCTGTTTAATAAGCCATGTCACATGCCCATGCGCCAGCTTGGCCGGATAACATTCCGATTCGCTTGGTATAGATTCGATTCCAAGTTCGTAAATCTTACGGTTTGAGACCGGTGAGAGCACAACCTTATAGCCGAGTCTGGTAAAAAATGTGAACCAGAACGGGTAATTTTCATACATATTCAAAACTCTCGGAATACCTACAGTTCCCCTTACGGCCTCATCGGCAGCAAGCGGTTCATAGGAGAAAATCCTTTTTAGTTTATAGTCAAAAAGGTTCGGAACGCCGTTTTCATTCTTGCTCTTACCAAGACCTCTTTCACAGCGGTTTCCTGAGATGTATTGACGGCCGCCCGTAAATTTATTAATGGTTAAGCGGCAGTTGTTGGTACAGCCCTTACACTTTGCCATGCTGGTATCAAACTGCAGTGTATTGATTTTATCAATACTAAGCATCGTGGACTGATAGCCTTCTTTATAATTCTCCCTCGCAATAAGCGCTGCACCAAAAGCACCCATAATTCCGGCGATATCCGGTCTTATTGCTTCGCAGTCCGCTATTTTTTCAAAGCTTCGGAGAACTGCGTCATTGTAAAAAGTGCCGCCCTGCACGACAATATTTTTACCAAGCTCCGATGCATCGGAGACCTTGATAACCTTAAAGAGAGCGTTTTTAATTACAGAATAGGCAAGTCCGGCGGAAATATCGGAAACGGAAGCTCCTTCTTTTTGCGCCTGTTTTACCTTAGAGTTCATAAATACAGTACATCTTGTTCCGAGGTCAATCGGATGCTCGGCAAAAAGAGCGGCGTCGGCGAAATCCTGTACACTGTAATTGAGCGATTTGGCAAAGGTTTCAATAAACGAGCCGCAGCCCGAAGAGCAGGCTTCGTTTAACTGAACGCTGTCTACGGTCTGGTTTTTAATCTTAATACATTTCATATCCTG
>CAMWKB010000102.1 GCA_947174705.1 uncultured Lachnospiraceae bacterium | reverse complement strand
ACTACAAGGATATTTTTTATTTTTTCCTTTTCAAATTTAAGCTTACTTAAATTTAAATAAACATCATCTTTCTTATTATTCAATAGAATGAATGCTATAACTGCCGGAATTGCTTTAGCTGCCACCGTAGCCAGAGCCGCGCCCATCACGCCCATCTGAAATACTACCATGAGCAGCGGGTCCAATATCATATTAATTATGATACCGCCAAGATTTAAAAACATCGGACGAACGGTATCTCCCTGTGCCTGACGAATCGCCGCATAAATATTTACGGTATACAGAAAAGGCATATCAATAATAACAAACTGCAAATAAGTCTTACCGCAGCTCCAAGTCTCTCCCGTCGCGCCCAGCCACGTTACAATCGCCGGAGTTGCAAGAACACAGGCAGTTACACATACAAGGGAAAAAATTATCGCACAGGCAAATATCTGGTTTGCCATGCTCTTGGCGTCCTCATCCCTTTTTGCTCCCAGATACTGCGAAATCAATACCGAGCCGGCCACCGTAATTCCCGAGCCGAATTGTATTACAATATTCTGCATCGGCGTTACCAGATTAATTGCGGCTAGTTCTTCCGTTCCCAGCTTTCCGAGCCAATACGTATCCGTCAGGTTATACATCGTCTGTAAAAAGCTGTTGATCATAACCGGAATCGTAAGCATCATAATTGCCTTTACCATACTTCCACTTAGCAAAATCTCTCGATTATTCTTTTTGTCCATTTTACCTATTACAACCTCTACAATTCCTGATAGCGGAAGTCTTCATACTCTGTAAAAAGAGGCTTCTCTCCTGCATATCCGTACATGCCCACCATTGCTCCAGTAAAACGTTTGCCCATCGAAACGCCTTCATCGCATAAGTAATACACATTAGGCAGCTCAGTTATAGTTTTTGTTTCTCCTTCCAATTTACCATAATAAAACCTTCTATGCAAATACTTAGTCTCAACTCCCAGCATATATTTCCCGCCTGCCGGGTTATCAATCAATTCCTTATCATGAGGTATATCAAACTTTCCAACATGCTCCTTTACCTGCAGGAAGTAAGAATCTTTCTCTTTTGAAAAGAAAAAGCATACCCACGTATTTTCATCATAGTAGCAGGTAATACCGGCCTCCTGCCCCTCTGAAAGTTCGGGTACCATAAAATCCACCTCCGCCTTAAAGCAGAAGGCGCTTTGCCTTCTTACAAGGATGTTTCTGGAATCCACGCTCGAGAGCGGATAACGGCTTCCCTTTAGTATGAGATTTCCGTTTTTAATGTTTATTCCGTCTTTTTCCGGTGGTCTTGGAGTAACAAAGTCTTTAGGTATACCATTTGTAAAAATTTTGACTTTATCAGTCAATTCATCTGTGAGTAATGTCTCTGTATCTGACAATGCCTCTCTTCCTGACACATCTGTCGTTTCTAACACTCTTACCAGATTTGGCCTTATTTGCAGCACACTTGGCCCTTTCAGGTTATTTACAACCGGCCATCCGTCCTGCGTCCATGTAATAGGGTCAAGCGCTGTCTCCCGACCTAATATACTGTATTGGTCAACGAGCCGCCTTCCGCACAAATACACCATGTACCATTCACCATTCTGGGTGCATACCGGCTTTCCATGCCCGCAGCGCTGTATTGCGGCCTTTTCATCCATCTGCCGCATAATAGGGTTGTATGGACAAGGCTCATAATTCCCCATAAGCTCCCTGCTTCTGGCTACGGTTATCCTATGTCCGGGTCCTGTTCCGCCTTCTGCAAGGAAAAGATAATAGTATCCGTCCTTTTTCAAAAGATGCGGTCCTTCCGGCGCCCTCTTGTGGTCTCCATAGTATAACAGAGAAGCTTCCGTTATCTGCTTTTTACAATCACTGCTTAGCTCAAAAATCCTTGCTCCTCTGTTAAGCAGCATATAGTGCCTTCCATCCTCATGAAAAATAGATGGGTCTATTCCGTCTTCATCTATAATTGCCGGCTCCGAATACGGTCCCACCGGCTTGTCCGAAGAAACTACAATCTGCTTTCTGTAAACGGTTCCGGTATCATTTAGGCGATAAGTCGCCGTAATATAGAAAGTTCCGTTATCATATGAAATATCAGGCGCCCAATAACCTCTTCCGCCCTCAAGCTCGTCTAACTTCGCCCACTCAGGATTAGTTATGGCATAACCGATTATCTCCCAATTTATCAAATCTCTGGAATGTGAGACCGGAATACATGGAAAAAAGATAAACGAGGAATTTACCATATAGTAATCCTCTCCCACCCTCACGATAGAAGGATCCGGAAACATTCCCGTGCGGATTGGATTGTGATACATATCCTCATAGGCTGCACCCACACATTTTTCATAGTAGTCAAGCAATTCTTTATGTTCCTTTTCCCAGGCAATCTGATAAGGCGTTATCAGCTTCTTATCTCCGGATTTAATATCCATTCCTACTTTTTCCACAAGATAGCGGTTCATTTCAAGATTGCCAGACATTGCCGCATAGTGGAGAATATTGCGGTTCTCATCATCCACCGTATTCATGCTTGCCCTCGAATACTCAACAATATATTTCACAATCGGAAAATCCCCGGCCTGCGCCGCGTATAGACATAACGGAATACCGTCATCAGTTTTATCATCAATACGGTTAGGCTCGCTTTCCAGAATATGTATTACTTCGTCTAAATTCTGTTCCTTAATTGCTTCCTGTAAGTTCATATGCTGATCCTTTCTGTATAATTTAAATTGTTACGGATATTTCAATAACCAGAACTTAGGTAAATGAAACAAAATAAGGGGTGACTTGCCACCGCATCGGAACCCCGCTTTTGTTTCATTTACCTAAGTTCGTGGCATTTACACTACCGTAACATGAATATACTCAAAATCAGCATATCCACCCTTTTCTGTTGCATCCATTACATTAGCAAATAATCCGATTTTTGCGCCAACCCAGGTATGATCCGATGGCATAAATGTTGTCGGAACATTTATCTCTTCTTTTCCATCCAAAGAATAGTACATTTTAAATACCGGACCATCTCCGCCATCTTCCATCACAAATGAAATATATATCTTTTCCTCGCCTTCCGTAAGTTCTTTTAGCAACGTAAGTCTTTCCTTAACCTTATCCCCTTCATCATAGGCTTCCGCAAACACGGCAGTCTTCTTACCATTTATAATTCTCACTGCTATATATGCATAATGACCGCCCATCATTACCATACCTGCCTGTTCATTTTCTGACAGGAATGTCAGTTCCAATGCCGCTGTTGCCTTGAAAAATGGACACACCAGCTTCTGAGTAAGCACATTAGGGCTTTCCCATAAGATAGGTTCGGACTTTCCGGAAGGATTTAAGGCATACATCCTTAGGAAACCTTTTCTTTCAGTCAGCGAGTAAAAAGATTCTTTATAATTTCCAAGCCACTGCCACATCAGATTCAGTTTATCGTTATCAAAATCATCGGATGCTTCCAAAGATACTGCATCTTCAACAATTCCGGTATTAGGCTTATGGCAGACCTCACAAGGCTCACCACAACCATCCGTGGCATTGATACCCATTACCGGCCAGTCATTTTCCCATACTACGGGCTGCATATGTACGATACGTCCATATAAGCCTCTGTCCTGAAAATGAATAAACCATTCGTCTCCATTGACAGTATCTACCAAGCCACCCTGATGAGGTCCGTTAATCTTAGTATTTCCCTGCTTCATAACAATTTTTTCTTCATATGGTCCGTAAATATTCTTAGAGCGCAGCGCAGTCTGCCACCCCGTCTTTACACTTCCTGCCGGAGCCAGAATATAATAAAAACCATTCCGCTTATATACCTTAGGTCCTTCTATAGTAGGCTGAGTTTCAACACCGTTATAAAGAATGTGGTCTTCTGTTACTGCCTTGCTTCCATCGGACGAAAGTTCGAAGATTCCAAGATAGCTTTTAAAACCAATACGGCTCTTTGCATATCCATGAATAAGATAAACTTTACCGTCTTCATCCCAGAAAGGACATGGATCAATAAGTCCCTTTGCTTCCAACACAAGTACAGGCTCATCCCATTTACCCAAAGGCTCCTTGGTACTCACCATAAAAATTCCTTCATCCGGCATACCGTAGTATATATAATAACGTTCGTTATGGTATCTTATCGCCGGTGCCCACACCCCTTTAGCATGCTGCGGAATATCATATTTGTCATAATTTATATTACCCAAAGCATAGTTTACCAGTTTCCAGTTTACCAAATCCTTAGAAATAAGAATCGGCAGTCCCGGCACATAGTTAAAACTGGACGCTGTCAAATAGTACGTATCCCCTACCCTGATTACATCAGGGTCCGAATAATCCGCAAATAATACCGGATTCTTAAAATTACCGTTTTCCAAATCAGGTTTCCATAAATGCTCCATTGTAACCTTCTCCTCTCGCTTTTATTTACAAACTGACAATTGTTCAAGTTCTTAACTCTTAACAATATTTTCGCAATTACCTAATATTTATTATATAACAAAAATGGCTCAGACAAAAGTCCAAGCCATTTATTTTTTCCTACATTAAATCTTCTAATAACAAATCCTCATAGATTCCGCCCAACTCCTTAAGACCTCTTGCAATGCATCCGCCATATGCTACCGCACCCGCATATTTTAAATGGGTGTTATCCGCAAGTCCTTCCATATGATATGGATACTTACCTACCGGTAAATGCATATACCAGTCTTTAGATGCCTCTAATCCAATCCTGTCAAGTTCAGCGCGGCTCATGGTGTTTAAATCAATCAACGGTACGTTCAGCTTTTCAGCAGTCTGCTTCATTGCTGCAACATAATCAGTATGATCAAACTCGCATGGCACACTTTTATCTATATAATTTCTTCTCTCAACAGGCGTTATGAGTACCGGATATGCCTTTTTATTTCTGGCTGCATTTACAAATTTTTCAAGGTTTACCATGTATTCCGAAAAAGGCTCGGTATATCTGGCAGGATTATCTTTCTTTTCATCATTGTGTCCAAACTGTATAAAAAGGAAATCACCTTCCGTTATCTTATCATAAATCTCAGCCAGTCTGGACTCATCTATGAAATCTTTTGTACTCCTGCCATTCTTGGCATGATTCGAAATCTTTATCTCCGGTTTCAGGAACAGATTTAACACCTGCCCTATACCGGTTTGAGGATATGTTTTAATATCATTATACTGTACGGTGGAATCACCTGCATAATATATTGTTGCCATAATATTACTCCTTAACTGCTCCGATATTAACACCCTTTACAAAGTATTTCTGTAAGAACGGATATAATACCATGAACGGAAGGATTGCTGCGATGATACCTGCATTAAACAACGTAGTCTGTGATACGTTATACGCCGTTGAAGGGGTATCACCATCCATAATCATGTTTCTCAGTTTGTACTGGAAGTTAACCTGATTAGGATCTGTTATGTAAATCTTAACTGTTGAATAATCGTTCCATACTGTAACGGCAAACATCAAACCGACGGATGCCAGAGCTGCTTTTGAAAGAGGAAGTACGATCTTGAAGAAAATACCCATTGGCGTACATCCGTCAATCCTGGCTGCTTCATAAAGACTTCCCGGAATACCTTCAAAGAAGTTTTTCATAAGTACGAAGTTATATACGTTAACTCCATGCTTAACTACCAGAAGCCACATACTATTTACCAGACCCAGTTTCTTCATTACCAAGTACTCCGGAATCATACCACCTGAGAAAATCATGGTAAACAGCAACATATATGCGAGTAAATTACGTCCCGGCAGTTCTTCCTGTGCAAGCACATATCCTGCCAATGTGGAAAGCGTCAAACCAAGCAATGTTCCAAACAGTGTTGTAATAACAGAGTTAAGGAACGGCTTATAAAGCAGTTGGGTTTGAATAATTGTCTTATAGCCATCGAGCGTAAATCTATTAGGCCAAAGCCTGAACTGATATACACCTACGGCATTAAGAGAGTCAACCAATACCTTCCAGATAGGAACCAAAACGATTAATCCAATTAATATAAATACAATATAGTTGACTAAATCAAATGTCTTTATCTTCTTTTTTGACTTCATATCCCTACCTCCTATATAATACCACGACCACGTGTCTTTTTACTTATTTGATTACAAATAATTACCAGGGCGCCGCCCACTAAGGATTTAAAAAGACCAACAGCCGTAGAATAGCCGTAGTTAGGCAAGGCAATTGCAAATGTCTGACGATATATATATGTAGCGATAACATCTGATACATCATATACTGCATTGTTATAAAGTACGAATACAGATTCAAAAATATTCATAACCTTTGCAAGGTTCAAAACTAAAACCGTAACGATTGTATTGCTTAAGGCCGGCATTGTGACATACCATATCTTCTGCATACGTGTTGCGCCATCAATATCCGCTGCCTCATATAATTCAGGGTTGATTCCGGAAAGTGTTGCAAGGAAGATAATAGTTCCCCAACCTGTTTCTTTCCACATATTAACTACATAAAAAATAGGTCTCCACCATTTGGAGTCTGCGAGGAAATAAATTCCCGAACCCTCCCTTGCTATAACTCCCAAATCCTTCAGCCAGCCGTTTACCATACCTGTGCTGGAAGGAGAGAGGAGCAAACTGAAGATGGAAGCAACTACTGCCCATGACATAAAGTGGGGCAGATAAATAACTGTCTGCAAAGTCTTCTTAGCAAGAAGGTTGCCCATTTCATTAAGGAAAACTGATACAACTACCGCAGCCGTAGTATCAAGAATCAACTTCATAATACTCAACTGCAATGTATTCTTAAATGCCGTCCAAAACGCGGCGTTTGAAAACATGCTGGAAAAATGCTTAAATCCAACTACTGTCGGCTGTCCTACCGGCTTATAATCATAAAATGCATATCTGACACCCAGCATAGGCCAGTAATTCATGATAAGTATTGTTACCAAAACCGGAATAAACATTATGTAATATCCACGGTTATTCCAGATACGGGTTCCTAACGGTTTTTGTTGCACCGGTACGCCCGTAGAAGTCATCACCTGCTTTTTTTTACTCATACCGTTCTCTTCCTTTCTCATGCCTAATACATTATCCCCATTATTTCAGCCACCGGAACAATATGGTGGCCGGAAATACTGAATAACAAATTCCAAACACCCTAATCCCTCATATGGCATTATGAGTCCAAAAACAATATTCTATTAATTATATCTTCTCTTTATTCAATGATAGCTGCCCTGCCGCTGCAGAACAGCTATCATCATAATACTTATTTCATTTACAGTCAGATATTATTCTGCTGCATTAAGTTCAGCAAGAATCTGTTCAACAGTTCCGCCTACTGTAGATACATAATTTGCCATAGCTGCATCTACGTCACCGCCGTTTACAACTACTTCTGTAACAACAGCAAGCTGTGCATCATAGATATTACCTGTTTCATTTGTATAAGTCTCAGAACTCGGTGAAGATGGAGCATCTACACAGTTTTCTGTAAAGAACTTATTACCTTTAACAGCAAGCTCACTTGCGTCAGCATAACCGTTTGTTAATTCACAAACTACCAATGCGGGATCGATAAGGTTCTTCTTCCAGATAGAGTTTGCATCGTTCGGTGAAGGTTTAAGATGGAATACACCAGCTTCATACTCGTATTCTTTCTTCTTATCAGGATCGTCCGGATTTGTTACGAAAGATTCAGCCTCTGTAGACCAGTGAACGCCTTCTGCACCATAGGTCCAAAGAGTCTGTACTACGTCACCATCCATCATGGTCTCGATGAATGTATCGAATATTGCCTGCTCACGTGCATCGTTGCCGTCACCGTCATCAATGATAACCCATACCGGTGATTCTCTGTTGAGATATGAGCCAACTTCTGCGATAGGAGCTAACTGTACCAATTCAGAATCAACATCGTTCTTTACAAGGTTATCTGTAAGTGTCTGATACCATGTACCTGCCCAGTATGTGAATACACCTGCAGAACCTGTCTGATCATTTGAGAACCATTTCTCACGAGCGATCTTAGTAGAAGCTGTAAGGGATTCAGGATCGATAGCGCCATCTTTGTATGCCTGCTGTAATCTTAACAGAGCAGCCTTTGTTTCTTCTGACTGGAATCCGTCAACCCATGTGCCGCTTGCATCCGGATAAATAGCCGGATAAGCATCCTGCCAGAACTCAGGCAGATAGTTGATGTAAGGAGCTTCGTTTCCTATGAAACCTGCTGCGATAACACCATAAGTATCACCGTTTGTTCCGTTTCCGTCAGGATCTTCGTTGTGGAACTTCATTAACATATCATAGTAATCATCATATGTCTTGATATCGTCTGCATTTAAGCCTACTGCATCAAGCCAAGCTTTCTTAACATAAGTAACACATCCGTTACCATAGCCATAAGCGAAACCATAAAGGCGTCCCTGGCTGTCCTTCAGATTTTCATTGACTGTAGGAAGAATCATTCTGGACTGGAACTCTGCATTGTCATATGCGCTTGCCATATCCCAGAGAAGTCCTGTAGGTGCATACTGCTTAAACATAGCAGCGGGCATGATCATTGCATCCGGATAATCACCGCCTGCGAAAAGACGTCCGATTGCATCGGTATAACCTGAGTGGTCTAACTGCTGAATAACAAGATCAACCGGATGACCCATTGCCTCGCTTACAGCTGCTTCCCACTGAGCCTCAAACTCAGGCTGACCATTATCAAGAGTTGCTGTCAAAGTACCGTCTACTACGACAGTAAGTGTATCCAACTGATAATCACTTGCTGCTGCATCTCCTGTATCTGCTGCTGCATTGCTTGCAGAAGAATCTGTTGATGCGTTGCTGTTACTGTTGTCTGCGGGTGCCGGTGTTGTAGTAGAATCACCGCCGCCGCATCCTACTAATGCAGCTACCATAGAAGCTGACAAAAGTAAGGAAACTAATTTCTTTTTCATATTGACCTCCTTAAATATTTTTTCTTTAGACG
>CAMWKB010000101.1 GCA_947174705.1 uncultured Lachnospiraceae bacterium | reverse complement strand
GATTATCTGTTAAATCATGTTGTCTGCAGTTTTTCCGAAACAGTGCGGTGGTGGATTACCAAACATGAACAATATACGCCTGAGCAGATGACGGTATTTTTTGTACAATGTGTGCTAAAGCAGTGACAGAGAAGGGGATATGTTATGAAAAAAGTCGCAATATTATTTTTAACCTTTTTTAAAATCGGTCTGTTTACTTTTGGGGGCGGTTACGCCATGATTGCCCTGCTGAAAAATGAGTTTGTTTCCAAAAAGCAATGGATTACGGATGATATGTTTCTTGATATGGTTGCCATTGCTGAATCGACGCCGGGACCTGTCGCAATCAACAGTGCAACTTACATAGGATACTATATAGCCGGATTCAGGGGTGCGCTTGCATCAACAATTTCTGTATGTATACCTTCTTTTACGATTATATATATAGTTTCATTATATTTTGACAGTTTTATGAAATTGACTTATGTAAACTACGCCTTTGATGGTATACAAGCCTGTGTGGTGTATTTGATACTTTCGGCAGCAATACAGATGTTAAAAGGCGTAAGTAAGACTTTTTTTGATAAGGCAATTATAATTGCCGTATTTATTACAATGCTTATATTTTCATTGTTGTCCATCAACTTTTCAACGGTATTCTATATACTTATTTGCGGTATTATAGGTGTTGCGATGCATTTTATCAGGTTAGTATCACAGGGGGAAAATAAAGAATGATTTATTTTCAATTATTTTGGCAGTTCTTAAAAATCGGAGCCGTTTCATTTGGCGGCGGATATGGCATGATTTCTCTGATACGTGAAGCCGTACTGACAAATAACTGGCTGACGGAAAGTGAATTTCTGGCGTTTATTGCCGTTTCAGAATCAACGCCGGGACCATTAGCTGTGAACATGGCGACTTTTATCGGCGCTTCACAGGGAGGTGTTTTGGGTGCTTTTCTCGCAACACTTGGAGTTATTTCACCGGCTTTTATCATAATACTTGTCATAGTTTCCTGCATTAAAAATCTATTAAAATATGCAGGCGTTAAGACATTTCTTGATGCTGTCCGTCCCTGCGTTGTTGCTTTGATACTGGCAACGGCAGTTACTATGGGATTGAGCGTTTTTTGCGGTATAAAGCAAATATCAGATTCTCCTGAAATAAATTACAGCAGGGTTTTTATATTTTTAATAGTGTCAAGTATAGGGATTGTTGCAAAAAAGATGAAACAGAAAACACCTTCACCGATTTTGATGATATTGGTATCTGCATGCCTTGGGATTGTGGTAAATCTGATACCCTGAAAAGGATATTACTTCTTACTATCTTCTTTGTTGTTACGCTTCTTTTTTGAATCTGACCGATAATGACTTAATAAGAAATGTAATCAGCATTTCACAAAGTATGGCTGTTACAACAGTAGCAATGGCAGCAATCAGGATTCGTAACCGCATATCACAACTTAAAGAATTCACACACCTCATAAAAATGTATGTATGCAATAAATAGAGATACAGGGAACATTTGCCCAATATTCCTAAAATCCGGCCATGCCACGGTATCAAAGCCGCAATACACGCAATCTGTATTGTCCACAATACTGTATTCAACATCTGCAAATTCAGAATCTGCTCCGGAGTCATTCCGGACTTGTCCATATAGAGTTCATAGTTAATTACAAATGAAAGCAGCAAAGGAATAAGCAATATTTTCACTGGCAACGGTATTTTGAGGCAGCCTTTTTCATAGGTTCCCATGATAATTCCAATTACAAAAGCTAAATTGGATACATACCAAAATGACTGCATTTCCCTATCGAACAACGCTTTAATGATAGCAAACGTATACAAGAGGAAAAGCAGCATACGCAGATGCGGATTTTTCAGAACTGCCCATATCAAAATAAATCCAATATAAAATAAGAATAAAATGACCATAAACCAATAGTCATTACCATACAAAAATTTAATGAAATCGGAAAAAGAACCAAATCCCCCGGATAAAATCTGAATAATTCCGACAATGAGCAGGTAAGGCAGATATACTGACTGTATCCTGCGCCAAATAAACCTGCCGTCTATATTCTTTTGCTCTGCTGCTTTGGTCAATCCGTATCCTGAAAATAAGAAAAAAATGTTTACGCCGTATATTCCCAGTTTAGCAAGTGTTAACCGGAAATCCTCTGCCTTACCGACAGTTGAAAAAAACCATTCCCACCATTCGGCATAATGTGACAAGATTACCATTATAATGGCAATACCCCTGAACCAGTATCCGGTCTGCCGGTCAAAAAGGGCTTTTGATCCACCGTCCATAAAAACCTCCATTATATTATTTCATTATGGGGTGTCCGGCTGCGTTCCGGATATTCACGAACTGCGTTACAACTTACTGCATTGCTTTTCACAATAATCAGCAGTATCCGGTATCGGGTACGGATAAGACTTTCATATTTTAAAAGCTTTAACCTCTTCGGCTGCAGAATCTGTAAAATAGCGATTCCCCACTCGCCATTGTAACTTATAGCTTACAAACTAACACTTATATATTAAATAGTCAAGATTAATGTCATGAAATTAATTAATTATTAAGAATTATCAGATAAACTAAGGGATTAAACAAAGGTTAGGGATTGCTGCGCATTATGCGCAACTCTGATATTCTAATAGAATGAGTCACATAACCTTGAATAAATCCGCCACATTTCTTATAATAAAAAGAAAAAGAAGGAAGGTATTTCCATGGAAAATTTCACATTTTATGCACCGACATACTTTGCATTCGGCAGGGACACGGAAAAAGAGACGGCAAAATATGTTAAACGTTTTGGCGGAAAGAAAGTACTGATTCATTACGGAGGCGGTTCGGTAATCCGTTCAGGTCTTCTTGCATGTGTGAAAGACGGGTTGGATAATGCAGGTATTCCATATGTTGAGTTGGGAGGGGTACAGCCCAATCCCAGGAGCGGATTGGTATACGAGGGAATAGAGCTTTGCAGAAAAGAAAATGTAGATTTTATTCTGGCTGTAGGAGGCGGCAGCACTATAGATTCTGCAAAGGCGATTGCAGCGGGAGCAGTGTATGACGGGGATTTTTGGGATTATTATCAGGGTAAAATAGTAGAGGAAGCGCTTCCGATAGGAACCGTTCTGACAATTTCAGCAGCAGGCAGCGAGGGCTCGCCGGATTCGGTTATTACAAATGATAACGGAATGTTTAAACGTGGGGCTACAGGAGAAGCACTTCGTCCTAAGTTTACTATTTTAAATCCGGCGCTTACGCAGACACTGCCGCCTTATCAGACTGCATGCGGAATTTCGGATATTATTGCACATTTATACGAACGTTATCTGACAAACACCAAAGAGGTGGAAGTAACTGACAGGATGATTGAAGCGCTGTTGCTTACCATGATTCATGAGGGACCGCGGGCAATGGAAGATGCGAATAATTATGATGCCAGAGCTAATATTATGTGGGCGGCAATGATGGCGCATAATAATTCCTGTGGTGTAGGCCGGAGTCAGGATTGGACGAGTCATGATATTGAGCATGAATTGTCGGCTTTATACGATTGTGCGCATGGCGCGGGGCTTGCAGTTGTAATGCCGGCGGTATTTACTTATAATATGGAGCATAATATTATGCGTTTTGCACAGGTTGCCGTACGTGTATGGGGCTGCCAGATGGACTTTGAGCATCCGGAAAAAACTGCAAAAGCCGGAATTGAAGCATTACGCCAATTCCTGATTTCTATAGGTATGCCGGGGAACTTTGCCGAGCTTGGAGCAAAAGAGGAGGATATAGAAAAATTAGCACATACCGCATGTTACGGTGATGTAAGAACCGGAACGCTTGGTGGCTTTGTGGAACTGCACCAGGAGGACGTTGAGAATATTTATAGGCTTATGCTATAATAACCGTGCAATAGCCTTAAAAGAAAGGAAATCCACATGAGTTTTGATGCCAAAAAAGACACAAAAAGAATAATAACTATATGTTTTGCCGCAGTATTAATGGCAATCAATACAAATACATTCGTAAAAAAAGTCGGACTGTATCCTGGCGGGGTTATGGGACTTACGATATTGATACAGGCTGTATTTTCCCAATTTTTTAATATCGAAATTCCTTTTACGGTAGTTAATTTACTATTAAATATAGTCCCAATTTATATCGGTTTCCGCTTTATCGGTAAAAAATTTACGCTTTATTCGTGTCTGATGATTGTACTAAACAGCATACTTACCGACGTTATTACGGTGCATGCAATTACTACCGATATTCTTCTGACAAGTGTGTTCGGCGGTATGATAAGCGGTTTTGTCATTAGTCTGTGTCTTATGATGAACGCCACGACGGGCGGTACTGACTTTCTGGCGATATATTTTTCGGAGAAAAAGGGCGTTGATTCATTTAATTTTATACTTGGTATCAATATTGTGATTATTGCATTGGCAGGAGTATTGTTTGGCTGGGATAAGGCTTTATATTCCATTATTTATCAATATGCATCTACACAGGTTTTGCATGTGCTTTATACCAGATACCAGAAACAGACCTTGTTTATTGTTACAAACAAGGCCAAAGAAGTGTGCAACGCAATCTATGATGTCAGCGGACATGGAGCAACAATTCTGGAGGGAGAAGGCTCATATGAGCATGAGGAGAGAAATATAGTATATTCCGTTGTATCCAAAGAAGAGGGTAAAGCCGTGATATCCGCTGTCAAAAAAGCTGATAAGGCGGCGTTTGTCAATTCAATAAGGACGGAAGAGCTTGCGGGACGCTTTTATCAAAGACCGAATGAATAGGGTATGGGGGTTAGATGGAGAAAACAACGAATGAAATAGTTGATGCAGTTTGGGAGATATATATTAAGACATTTATAAATGCCTCTTCTTCTGCAGACAGAAAGTACATTAGAAATTGTGAACACAGCATTAAGCAGCTGGAACGGCGCATTGCACGTAAAAAATATTTGGAGGCGCACCAGATTTTAAATGACATGGTGGAGCTGCATAAACGTGCTGCCGATATAGGATTTACGGTTTTTAGTAAACAAAGAAAGCTTATAGGCAGATATAAGCACAGTCTGAAAAAATTAGCAAGGCTGGATATCACCTTTTTACAGATGATGGCTCCTAATGCATCGGCTGAGGAGATACTAAAGGTAGAGGGAATTAATGAGCTGCTCCTTGAAAAATCCCTCTATGAAATTTACAAAGATGATTATATGCTGTTCATGGTCGGAAAAAGGATTGAAGAACTGATGGAGGCAGAGCCGGAGAAGCAGTATCCGGAGGCCAGAAATATGCATAGGCACTTCATTATCCATATAGGACCTGCCAACAGCGGAAAGACCTATCAGGCGCTGCAGCGTCTTAAACAGGCATATCAGGGCATATATTTAGGACCGTTACGGCTTCTTGCACTCGAAGTCTATGATAAAATGACCGATGCGGGAATCCCCTGCAGCATGATTACGGGAGAAGAAAAAATTATAACTCCCGGGGCTTTTTGTCAGGCTTCCACAGTTGAAGTTATGGACTTAAAAGAAATTTATGACATTGCTGTCATAGATGAAGCCCAGATGGTGGAGGATGAGAACCGCGGCAGCTTTTGGACAAGGGCAATTTTAGGCGTGCGTGCGGAGGAAATTCATGTCTGCGCATCCCCGGTTGCGGAAAAACTGCTTGTTAAAATGATTAAGCGCTGTCAGGATACCTATGATATTGTATATCATGAGCGCAATACGAAGCTGGAATTTATACCTGACAAATACGATATGAATAGAGATGTGGAAAAAGGAGATGCGCTTATTACTTTTTCCAAGAAGAATGTTCTTGCCATTGCGGCGGCATTGGAAGCAAAAGGCATTAAAAGCAGCGTTATATACGGAAATCTGCCGCCTAAGACAAGAAGAGAACAAGTGCGACTTTTTTCTGAAGGCATTAATGAAGTCGTGGTCGCTACAGACGCCATCGGGATGGGAATAAATCTCCCGATACGCAGAATCATATTTATGAATACGATTAAGTTCGACGGCACAGCAAAACGTCGCATAAGCGCAGAAGAGATAAGACAGATTGCAGGAAGGGCGGGCCGCTACGGCTTTTATGATATAGGATATGTGCAGTCCGCTCTGGATATGGGATATATCGGTAAAAAATTAAACGAACCTTTTTATCCGATTAAAAAGGCAAGAATCGGTTTTCCGGAAGTACTGTTAGATATCAATATGGAGCTTGATGAGATTATCGAAATCTGGGAAAACTCAGGAGAGACAGAACTATACGATAAAATATCGATGGCAGAAAGTGTCAAAAAATACAGATACCTGAAAAGCTCCCGCAAGGCTAATGAAATCATGCAGGATAAAAGACTGCTGCTTTCCTTAATTACCTGCCCTTTTGATGTGGGAGACAGGGAAGTTTTGAGACTGTGGCTTAAATACTGCGAGAATCCGACTGAAGAACAAAGCTGCCCGCGTTATCCGATGGGAGCGGCTTTAGAAGAATTAGAAACTTATTATAAGAAGCTGGATTTATACAGCCAGTTTGCAGGCGTAATGAACTGGGTGATTGACAAAGAGGTCTTAGATGCCGGAAGAGAAGAAACCCAGCGCGCAATCGGGGCGCTTTTAAAAGAAGATAAGCAGCAGTTTGAAAAGAAGTGCACAGTATGCGGAAAATCTTTAGAATGGGATTATCCGTACAGAGTATGTGAAGACTGCTTTATGTCGGAAGATTATCGCGCGGTCGATTAATGATGAATACGAAAGCTGGTAACCATAAATGGACTCTGTCATTAAAACATATATCATAAATACAAGACAATACGAAGATGAAGCCGCATTTAATACAGCAGTAGAATCCGTGTCACCGTACCGGAGACAAAAGATAGCCCTGTTAAAAAATGTGAAGGATAAGATGCGCAGTCTGGCAGCAGCCGTAGCGCTTAATACCGCCCTAAAAGAATACGGCTTAGAAGAACGGACAATGGAATATGACGTCGGCAAACAGGGAAAACCGTATTTCCGCTACAACCCCGAAATCCGTTTTTCCCTATCCCATTCCGGCGATTATGCCATCTGCAGCATAGGAACCCATGAAACCGGTAACGATATTGAACTCATAAAAAGCGGAAGAGAACGTGTCGCGAAACGGTTTTTTGCCACAGAAGAACTTGACTGGATTTATGAGACGCAGGACCCACGCGAAAGAGATAATCGTATATTCAGAATCTGGACCATGAAAGAAAGCTTCCTGAAAGTGACCGGACGGGGAATGTCTCTGCCGTTAAAAGACTTTGCGGTTATAATGTCGGATGATGGAGATATTGATATGCGTCAAAATTTTAACGATATAACATACTACATGAAAGAGTACGCAATGCCTGAGACGATGCCCGAAAGCGATGAATATAAAATTACCGTATGCAGCGAAGCCGAAACATTTGCGCCGGAGCTGGTAGTTTTGTAATTCGTGTGTGCAAGACGGGACTGGGCGAGGCAAGCATATAACTTTGTCACCACGCATATTTACGCCTCGCAATTCCAAACCTAGCGCAGCAAACAGCCCATGGTGACAATACATGAAACAGGAGGGAGACATATATATTAACTGATAGAGACCCTATGTAGGCGTCGGTACTTAGCGAGGTATTTTCGAGCTTAGTACCGCTACGCCGAAGTCGGCGCGCAAGCATGTCTCTATCAGTTAATATATATGTCTCCCTCCGTCCGCATGTCAATCCCATGGGCGTTAGCACACCCTAGCGTTTGATATCATAGTTCATATTCATCAAATTCCGAATAGTCTCAACATCATCCGTAATATTCGCATCCCCGCGTATAGTATGCTTAATCGCACTGCTCGCAACCGCAAAGTTTGCAATGTCCATAGGCTTATAGTTGTGCATCATAGCGTAAATAAGTCCACTGGCAAAAGCATCTCCGCCGCCGACGCGGTCTAAGATGTTGAAAGTAAACAGTTTGCTCTCAAAAGTATGGTTTTCATACCATAAAAAGGCTTTAAGGCTGTTTTCACTACCGCTGTGTGCATAGCGTACATGGCGGGCAATGCACTTAAGGTTTGGATATTTGGCAACAAAGGCCTGGAAAATCTCGTCTTCCTGTTCATAGCTTGGCTGAAGCGGGACTCCGTCTTTTACGTCACCCTTAGAGTGGTCGTTTTCATCTTTCCAGAGATGATACGGCTCGATTCCGAGAAGAACATCTACATATGGAAGACATTCGGTACAGAAGTCACGTGCAGCTTCCCAGCTCCAGAGCTTGCTGCGGAAATTACCGTCAAAGCTGACCGTAATGCCTTTTTCTTTGGCAATCTTTAAACAGTCCATTATAAGTTTCTTACAGTTGTCCGAAAGCGCCGGAGTTATACCGCTTAAATGAAGCCATGTAAAACCGTCAAGGAGTTTGTCTAAGTCTACCTGGCTAAAGTCAAATTCGGCAATGGCGCTGTTTTTTCTATCATATGTAACCTTACTTGCGCGGATTCCGTATCCGTTTTCCATATAGTAGCTGCCAAGGCGGTGTGTAGGGGTCTGTTCAGGTGTACTTAAAATTACCGGAGTACAGTGAACATCATTGCTGCGCAGCATACGGATTGCACTTTTGCCCAAACTGTTGTTCGGCACTACGCTGAAAAATGTGCTGTCTACTCCAAGATTGGCAAGAGCAAGGGCTATATTTGCCTCGCTGCCGCCGTAGCTTGCCTCAAAGCTGCTTGCCATACGTATTTTTTCATAGTTGGGGGGTGTTAATCGAAGCATTATCTCACCGATTGTTATAAATTTGTGAGGACTGTCGCTTCCTGCTAATAATGGATTTGCGTGTTTCATGGGTAACCTCCTAAATATTATAGTCATGCTATGTTAATAAAAAAGAACCTTCCATATACCATTTTAAACTGACTTGGAAACTATTTCAAGGAAATCGGTAAAAATAAAGAACAGAATAAATTATTGTAATGAAAATGCAGAATAATTTTTTCATATAAAAACAGGAATCACACCCTGAGAGATATTCCAGTTTTATACTTGACTGAGAGTTATAT
>CAMWKB010000100.1 GCA_947174705.1 uncultured Lachnospiraceae bacterium | reverse complement strand
GACAACTAAGATAATACAATATTTTATAGGGGTTTGTCAATGTTTCTGGGATATTATTTTTAGAATAAAAAAACTTTAAGTATTTTTGGAGGCTGTATTTATTTCCAAGTGTGTAGAATTGTAGTTGACAATTTGGTTTACAGAATGTAAACTAGACGCATAAGGTTTACATTCTGTAAACTGAAAATATATTCAGGCACATAATGTATTTAGTATGCATTTATGTCTGTAGATTAAGGGAAAGGTATGATTATAGATATGGGAGATTTTAAACTTGCTGATGCAGAGAAGAAATTCGTAGAGCTGGTATGGCAGAGTGAACCGCTTCTTTCGGGCGAGCTGGTGGCTTTGTGTGAGAAGGAATTAAATTGGAAAAAGTCAACTACATACACTGTATTAAGAAGGCTTTGTCAAAAAGGAATTTTGCAGAACGAGGATTCTGTGGTAACTTCTCTGATTAATAAAATGGAATACATGGCAAGATGCAGTGAAGAAATGCTGGAAGAGACTTTTGACGGGTCGCTTCCCCAGTTTGTAGCCGCGTTTATGAGCAGGAAGAAACTTAATAAGAAACAGATTGAAGAAATTCAGAGTTTAATAGATAACTACGAGGGGTGAAAAGGTTGAAAGAATTGCATTCTTTCAACCGCAAGTTTGTGCCCGATGGTCACAAACTCGCAGGCTGAGAAAGGAGTATGGTTATAAATATGGAGATTCGTATAATTTTATTACAGTTTCAGATTATTGCAGCGGTGATTATGGCGTTACTGCTCAGATTTGCCATAATAAAGCTTCCGAAGATATATTCGTACATATTATGGATATTGGTGTTTGTCAGGATTATGTGTCCGCTTGCGGTGGAGACGGATTTTGGAATTATCCCGTCGCAGGAGGAGTGTATACAGTGGATAGAGCAGAGAGTGTATAGAGGCAGCAGTGCAGATGAAAGCGGACTATCGGCGAATGGTTCCGAAGCGTATTATGCGGCAGGGTATACGGATAGCGGGTTCGATGACATATACGGAGATGGTTCTGCGCTAAAATCGGATAATTATAAAAACAATTTGTATCCTGCCGGAAATCCGGATAATATATACGGAAGTGATTTGAATGGCACTGCGGGTCCGGACGGAACTTTTGGAGATGGTTTAAGTGATATTGCCAATTCCAATGGAGCCTATTTAGATTCTAAGTTAAGTAATAGTTTGAAAAATGGCAACAGTAATATAAATTTATCTAATGCCTTACAGTTGAGTGAATTTAGACAAAAACTGGAAAGCATTTTCAAATTACTATTTATAATATCTATTATAGGTACGCTTTCCATTATAGTCTATAACGGCTACGCACTGCTTAAAGTACGTCGGGCTCTGCGGGGAGCATATTTATTAGAAGAAAATATATACATATGCAGTGGAATATCTTCGCCTTTTACTTTAGGTTTTTTTCATCCGGCAATTTATATTCCGGAAGGTATGGACGCTTTAGAACAGCAATACATCGTTTGTCATGAAAGGGTACACATCCGCAGGAAAGATTATATTATTAAAAATATCGCATTTATTTTAAGTGCATTTTATTGGTATAATCCTTTTGTATGGCTTGCATTTTACTTCTTAGAGCGTGACATGGAAATGTCGTGTGATGAGAAGGTAATTAAGATAATGGGCGATGATATCAGAAAGCAGTATTCGCAATCTCTTCTGAATTTTGCACAGGGGAGAGTCGCGGCTGCGTTTACTCCTTTAACTTTTGGTGAAAATAATGTGAAGCAGAGAGTAAAAAACGTCCTTTCCCATAAAAATGTAAAACTTTGGGGTCTCGTGCTTGGAATTATAATTCTGGCGGCAGCATGTACTCTATTGTTTACTACCCGTCTTGGAGTAAATAAAGATATTTCAAACTTAGAGATGCAAATTACATCTGAAAACGGGGAAAATAACTCAAATCCAAATGATGTTGTTGATTTAGATGATAATTATGAAAATACAGAAAAAAATAATAAGGCGGGAATTGCTGATGAGGATCATGATACCATAGATAAGGCATTAGAAGTCTGGGCATGCGCTTTTACCGACAGGGACGGTCAGCGGCTGTATGACCTTGCCGCAGATAAGGATGAATTTCTGAAATGGGATATGGTAAATGCACAGCCCGGTGTAATAACCTTTGGTCTTTCAAGCCCCTGGCCTTGGGAATACGGATACAATATACGTCAAAACGATGACAATAGTGCGGTAATACGATATTATATGAATACCTCTGCGCCTGAAATTTATATCGCCGATGAGAAAGTATATGTAGAGGAGAAGGATGGTTTATATTATATAAAACATAGTGAATTAAAAGAATATTATTCCATAGATAATAAAGAGCAGTTCCAGGAACTGTACGGAGAGGATGAATATAATTTCGGATATGAAAATACAGGTTATTCGTTAAGTTTTTATCAATATATATTACAGCACTTGATAAATGGGAGCAATCCTGAATATTATGAGCAGTATACGGATCCTGTAACAGCGGCCGTCAGTTTATTGCATCTGGGAAAAGGAGAGGGAACGGCGGAGTACGATAATATCCCTATGCATGTTGATGAAATTGATATCCCTTGGCTTGATGCTCTTTCAGTCAGCGGTGAAGGCAGCAGGGCAATTGTTACTTACACTTTTGCCGAAGATAATTCTACCATAGAGATCGTTATGGAATTAATTGAAGGAAGTCAGGGTATATGGGCGCCTTTAGAAGATGGAAGTCCGATGTTGAGAAATGTGTATCAGACTCGTGATATTACCGTCGAGAGTGGCGAAAGAAGAGAAGTTTATATCCAGACCAGCCAATATGGTATATATGAACTGGATAGGACGGGGCTTACCTGTATATATCCGCATTATATTCCGTCTGATGCGGTTTGGACAGCAGCAGATTCTAAATTATATTTTCCTGACAGCTCATCATATCAGGATGGAGATTTAGATTACGATCAGGATGTAATATGTGTACTGGATATAAATACAGGAGAATATGACAAAGAAACGTATAAACTTGATGAAAGTGTAAGCAGAATTCTCCCGCTTAGATGGATCAGTGTATATGGTGGATTTATAAATTTGTTTGGAAACGATGGGGAACAATGCAGTATTCCTCTTATCAATACGGGAAATGCTCCTTTAAGCAGCGGAAATGTCTGGAATGGTAAACAGCTATCTCAGTTAAATGCAGATGAACAGAATGCATATGGTATATTGTTAAGAGCGCAAATACTGGAAAATCCGGATTTTCTTATGGATGTTTCTAACCGCACATATACAGAGAATTATGCATACCTGGATATGGACGGAGACGGTAAAACGGAAAAAATTTCGTTATCTGCCGATATGGTAAATAATACGTCTTATCAGTCATATGATAATTATGTGCTGAAAATAGGAGATTCCGAGATTAAAGGTTATTCTGAAAATTTGCATAATAATTTATGGGTATTCAGTCCGGATGGCAGCAGCCTTGTTCTTGCGTTATATGAGGACGGCCCAAGTGCGGACCCTGTGACAACCTTATTTTCTTATGAAAACGGCTCAGTTAAAAATATAGGAGCATTTGGAGACGATATAAGGAAGTGCACTATCGAAAATGGAATTATAAGCGGAACGGAAAGACACGATGTGTTGCAGACTGATTGGATAAAGGCACAGTGGGAGTTTAATTTCAAGGGAGAATTAAAACGGCGTGAATATGATACTTATGATTTCACCGCGCTTAATGATATTACTTTATTAACAAACCTCACGGTATACGCTGATCCCGATATGGACAGCGAAAGCTATTCCATAAAGCCTCAGACCGTGAAATTTTTAAAAACCGATAGTACGTTTTCATGGATTTATATGGAAGGCGAAAGTGGAATCAGCGGCTGGTTTAAAGTCAACGGTCTGGAAATTGAAGAGAGCGGCATGGATTATTATGAAGTGTTTGAAGAATTGAATCTGGTGGATTAGCAGTATTTATGATTCGGGTGTCAAAAGGTACATTTATACTTAGTTTAGCAAGGAGGAACAAATGAAAACAGAATCGGAAATGCATACGGCAATACGCGACACATTAATATCAATGTCCGAACCCGATTATCAGAAATTTACATCAGGCCTGCTGCCGGGAGTAGATAATATCCTGGGAGTCAGACTGCCCAAGATTCGTAAATATGGTAAGGTAGTCTGGAAAACCTATGGCTTGAAATATTTGGAAGAAACGCTTGAGAGCTCTTGTAATAATAATGAAGAATATATGGAAGAAATATTTTTACAGGGAGTAGTAATAGGTAATCTGAGAGTAAAAGAGGATATGACGCTTTCGAAGATACAGAACTACATTAAAATCTACCTTCCTAAAATCAATAACTGGTCTACCTGTGACAGCTTTTGTGCGGGGCTTAAAATAGCAAAGGAATATCCGGCTCAGATGTGGAAGTTTATTAAGTCATATCTTATTTCCACACGGGACTATGACGTACGTTTTGCAATAGTGATGATAATTAACTATTATATACAGGATGATTATATCGAAGAGCTTTACAGAATTTTTAATAAAATCGGAGCTGACTGGAATAGTCAATCAAATCCGGAGCAAGCAGCCTATTATGTAGAAATGGCATTGGCATGGGCGATATCAATCTGTTACGTGAATTATCCGGATAGGACTTTAGAGTATCTTAAAGCGGCAAAAAGCCAGACTGCAGTACTTGATGATTTTACATATAATAAGGCTTTACAAAAAATTGTTGAATCCCACTGCGTATCCTTGGAAGAAAAGGCACAGATAAAATTAATGAAGAGGAAATGACAATTTGGCCGAACTTGAAAAATAAGATTGTATTTATCAATATTTACGGATATAATATTTTGTGCAAAGTGTAAATAAAATATGCCATATTATAGAATAGTATAAATTCAAATCTTTCTGTACACCATATAATTGCAGAGTGCAAGATTTTAAAGTACAGAAAGGAATGATTTTACTATGGATTATAATCAATTACCCTTAAGTCTTGGGTTTTTAGGTATGGAAAATCAGATAGAGAATGATAGGTTTTCCAATTTGTCAGATGATGAGAAGAAGGAATATATAGAAAGAAACAGAAGCAGATTATCTGACGACGTGATAGATAGATTGACATCGTCAATCGCAGAGGATGATATGATATAAGCGTTAAAGGAGCCTTTCATGCAGATACGGTTACCAAGTAAAGTACACTATATTATCGAATCGATTCAAGCTGCCGGATATGAAGCTTATGCAGTTGGAGGGTGTATCAGGGATTCTATTATGAGAAGAGAACCCGACGATTGGGATATTACAACCTCAGCGAAACCGGAAACGATAAAATCGCTTTTTAACAGGACGATAGATACGGGAATTCAGCATGGAACCGTCACTGTTATGATTGAAAAAGAAGGCTTTGAAGTTACAACCTATCGCATTGATGGAAAATACGAGGATAGCCGTCATCCCGAAAATGTGACATTCACGTCAGATTTGGCGGATGATTTGCGGCGTCGCGATTTTACTATCAATGCGATGGCTTATAATGATAAAGACGGATTGATTGACCTTTTTGGCGGCATAGATGACATGGAATGTGGTATAATACGCTGTGTCGGTGATGCGAGGGAACGCTTTGGCGAGGACGCTCTTAGAATGATGCGGGCAGTACGGTTTTCGGCGCAGTTAGGCTATACTATAGAAGACAAAACCAGGGCAGCAATTAAAGAACTTGCATCCACGCTGCAAAATATCAGCGCTGAGCGTATTCAGGCTGAACTGGTAAAACTCTTAATATCAGACCATCCGGATTTTCTTCGCACTGCATATGAAACAGGGATTACGAAATATACAATTCCCGAATTTGATACATGTATGGAGACAGAACAGATTAATCCTCATCATTGTTATAGTGTAGGAGAACATATTTTACATAGTCTGGCACATGTAGAGGCTGATAAGACGCTTCGCCTTACAATGCTTCTTCACGATATCGGAAAACCACAGACTTTTTCAATTGATGAAAGCGGCATCACGCATAATCACGGACATGCGCTTGTGGGCGAAGATATGAGCGTGAAGATATTGAGAAGACTTAAATTTGATAATGATACAATTTATAAGGTCAGAAAACTGGTACGCTATCACGACCAAAGAATAGAACCTGATGCTAAAAGCGTCAGACGCAGTATAAATCTTATAGGAGAGGATATTTTTCCTCTATTGTTCCCTGTTCAATATGCCGATATTATGGCACAGAGCGACTATATGAGGGAGAATAAACTTAAAACCTTAGAAGAGCTTAAAGTAATTTATGAACAGATATTAGAAAAAAGGGAATGTTTTTCATTAAAGGATTTGGCAGTAACAGGCAATGACTTAATTGAAATAGGAATGAAGCCGGGTAAGGAAATCGGTGGAACTCTTCAGAAATTGTTGGAAATTGTTTTGGAAAATCCTGAGCTTAATAATAAAAAATATCTTCTTTCATGTATACCATTTAAAGATTGATTGACAAAAAAATCATACTTTTCCATAGCTTATCATAATATAGGATAGACGGGGTTATGGGAGGTATTTTTGTGAATGACAGGGCTGTCAGTTTATTAGACTATTATGATATAGAAGTTATCCGTACCTGGAAAGGCAGGGGAGCAATTCTTTGCGAGTCGGATAAGGGATTATTTATTTTGAAGGAATACAACGGACCCATGAATAAGGTTCATTTTCAGGATGCGTTGTTAAATCATATTAAGGAAGCAGGATTTAAATTGTCAGAGTCTATTCTGAAAACGAAGGAGGATGAACTCATCGTTTACGATCAGGATAGGATTCCTTATATTGTAAAAAGTTATTTCGAGGGAAAAGAATGTAATAACAGAGAGCCTGAGGAGTGCATACAGGCGGTGCAGATGCTTGCTAAGTTACATAACTGCGCCGATTTATCAAAATGGGAAGGTCTGTCCTCCCAGCCGGTATTTCGTATTGAGAAAGAATATGATAAGCACAACAGGGAGCTTAAGAAAGTACGCCGTTTCCTGCGGACAAAGAGCCAGAAAACACCCTTTGAGATTTATCTTGCAAAACACTATGATTATTTTTTTGACATTGCTTTGCAGATTGCGGAGGAAATGCGTTATTATATAGATAATGAAAAAAATAGTAATCGGGAAGAATTTCCTATTGTATGTCACGGCGATTACCAGTATCATAATATTATACAGACGTCAGATGGAATGGCGCTTGTTAATTTTGAAAAATGTATAAGAGACGATACTGTAAGGGATTTATATCTTTTTATGCGCAAATTATTAGAAAAGAATAACTGGTCGCAGAAGATAGGCGATAATCTTTTGAGTGCATATGACAATGAGAGAACCTTATCCAAAGAAGATTATATGAAGTTATATTATCGCTTTGCCTATCCGGAGAAATTTTGGAAAATTGTTAATTTTTATTATAATTCCGGAAAAGCATGGATTCCGAATCGCAACATGGAGAAACTAGAGAAACTTTTAGCACAGGAAAAAGAAAGATTAGAATTTCTTGAAATAATTTTTCATAAATAAACTTTCATAAACGAAAAATTTTGTGGACGAAAGTTAAGAGAAAGGTATGGTTATTTAGGATGTACAAGAGATTAGTATCAGTTGTTAGCGTCATTACGATATTAGCGTTGATTATTACAGGCTGCACTTCTCAGGCAAGCAATATAGGTCTTGCCAGAGAAGGCAATAAGAAAACAGTGGCTTCTGATTTTGTTGTGACCGAAGTCGGAAGTTATGATTCAGCAGATACAGCCGTAGTCCTTTCCGTAGCGCAGGATATCGGATATGTAACTTTTATGAATATTGCTACAGGTAAGCAATATACATTATCATATGACGGAACAACTTACGTAAAGGATAAATATGAAGGGTCTATGTCGATGTCCCAGATTCAAGCGGGAGATATAGTTGACATTACCTTTTTAAAAAGTAAAAAGAAGTTAGCGAGTATGCAGCTGTCACCTCAGGCATGGGAATTCAGTAATGTAGAAAATTATAACCTGGGCGGTTTAAATAAGACTGCAACTATAGGTTCAAATACATATTCGCTGCCTGATGATGTAGTGGTAATCTCAGAGGGCAAGCGTACAGAGGTTATGAACGTAGTAAATAAGGACGTGCTTACAATAAAGGGTATCGACCATAAAATCTGCAGTATTAATGTGAATAAAGGGCATGGGTATCTTCGTCTTTCCAATGAACAGGCATTAGTAGACGGCTGGATTGAAGTCGGTAACGCGGTTGTAACACAGATTACCGAGAACATGATGCTGACAGTGCCTGAGGGAAGCTATGAAGTAATTCTTTCCAAAGATAATGCCAGTACGGTTAAAAATGTTGTAATCGAAAGGAATAAAGAAGTAATATTAAATGCAGGTGAGCTTGATATTGTACAGGACAAGCTTGGTAAGATAATATTTTCGGTAGATCCGGTTGATGCGACAGTAAGTATCGACGGTAATATTGTAGATATAAGTAAAGAAGTAGAGCTTCCTTACGGAATTCACCATGTTAAGCTCGAAGCCGAGGGCTATAAGACGATGGCGAAGTATATTCAGGTTGGTTCTGAGTATGCGAGTCTAAGTTTCACTATGGAACAAGGAGACAATGAGGAAACCGGGGATGCAGACAGTACTTCCAGTGATAAGGGCGACAGTGGCAAAGATAACGAAGTTCAAAGTGCAGTTACGGAAAATCAAGTCTATATAGATGCTCCTGTAGGAGTTGAGGTTTATTTGGATGGAACTTATATGGGCATTTGTCCGGTTAACTTTAAGAAGGTAACAGGAAGTCATACCGTAGCGCTTAGGAAAGCCGGATACCAATCTAAGAGTTATACCATTTATTTGTATGACGACGGTCAGGATATTACTTATTCCTTCACCGACTTAGAGAAAGAAAGCTCAGGCAGCAGCGGAAACAAGAATTCTTCATCGAAGAGCACAAAAAATTCGAGCGAGGGCAGCAGCAGTATTGAAAAGGATTTTACATCTTATAATTCCTCGAAAAACAGTTCTTCTGACGCTACCGTCCGCGGAAATGCTGACAAATAGATGAAGCATAAGCCGGTAAGTAGGTAACATAAGACTAAATATTGTAGTTTTTTTT
>CAMWKB010000099.1 GCA_947174705.1 uncultured Lachnospiraceae bacterium | reverse complement strand
TTATAACTGAAATTGCTTATATACCGTAGTAAGTACCCACGCCCTATCCCCGTTAAAGGATAAGATTTTTAAGAATAAAATTCCTAAGAATCACTGAGCGACAAATCAAGGTGGTACCGCGCACAAGCGCCCTTTGCTGAGAACATCGGCAAAGGGCTTTTTTGATTTACAGGAAATTATGCCACAGCGCAGGAGAATTATCAAATAATAACATTCACCATATTCGATTAGAAAGGAGCTTACACATTTTATGAGCAAAGAATTAGCCAAAACCTACGATCCCAAAGGAATAGAGGATAAGTTATACCAGAAATGGTTAGATAAAAATTACTTCCACGCAGAGGTGGACAAGACAAAGACACCATTTACAATTGTTATCCCGCCCCCGAATATCACAGGGCAGCTTCATATGGGACACGCGCTGGATAACACTATGCAGGATATATTAATCCGTTTTAAAAGGATGCAGGGCTATAATGCACTTTGGCAGCCGGGAACGGACCATGCTTCTATTGCAACGGAAGTACGTATTATTGAGAAACTGAAGGAAGAGGGAGTAACTAAAGAAGACCTTGGACGCGACGGTTTTCTTGAGAGAGCCTGGGAATGGAAAAAGGAGTACGGCGGACGTATAATAGAGCAGCTTAAGAGGCTGGGTTCTTCCTGCGATTGGGAGAGGGAGCGTTTTACTATGGATGAGGGCTGTAATAAGGCCGTTACCGAAGTTTTTTGTAAGATGCATGAAAAAGGCTGGATTTATAAGGGCAGCAGGATTATCAACTGGTGTCCGGTATGTAATACGTCTATTTCGGATGCCGAAGTTGAATATGAGGAGCAGGCAGGGCATTTGTGGCATATCAAGTATCCTTTGGTGGACGAAAACGGCGAACCGAGTAAGACGGAGTTTTTGGAATTTGCAACGACCCGTCCGGAAACGATGCTTGGAGATACCGCAGTAGCAATTAATCCGAATGATGAAAGATATGCGCACTTGAAAGGCAGGCAGGTGTGGCTGCCAATTGTGAACAAGGCGATTCCGATTGTTGAAGACGATTATGTAGATATGGAATTCGGAACCGGTGTAGTTAAGATTACTCCGGCGCACGATCCTAACGATTTCGAGGTTGGAAAAAGGCATGGTCTCCCCGAAGTCAATATTATGAATGATGACGCTACCATCAATTCAAACGGCGGAAAGTATGAAGGTTTGGAGCGTTACGAAGCAAGAAAGCAGATTGTTGAGGAACTGGAAAAAGAAGGTTTATTGGTAGAAATAGAGGATTACTCACATAATGTAGGAACTCATGACCGCTGCGGAACAACTATAGAGCCGCTTATTAAGAAGCAGTGGTTTGTTAAGATGGACGAGCTGATTAAGCCTGCGGTAGAAGCTGTTAAAAACGGTGATATTAAACTGATTCCGGAGAGAATGAATAAAATTTATTTTAACTGGACAGACAATATAAGAGACTGGTGCATAAGCCGGCAATTATGGTGGGGGCACAGGATTCCGGCGTATTATTGCGATAAATGTGGTGAAATCATCGTAGCAAAAGAGGCTCCTTCGGTATGCCCTAAGTGCGGTGAAAGTCATTTTACACAGGACCCGGATACGCTCGATACATGGTTTTCATCGGCGCTCTGGCCTTTCTCAACGCTGGGCTGGCCTGAGGAAACCGAGGACCTTAAGTATTTTTATCCCACTGATGTATTGGTAACCGGATATGATATTATTTTCTTCTGGGTTATCCGTATGATTTTCTCAGGATATGAAAATATGAACGAAAAACCGTTCAAAACAGTGCTGTTTCATGGATTGGTAAGGGATTCTCAGGGAAGGAAAATGAGTAAATCCCTCGGAAATGGTATTGACCCGCTTGAAATTATTGATAAGTACGGCGCCGATGCTTTGAGGCTGACCTTAATAACCGGTAACGCACCGGGTAACGATATGCGTTTCTACTATGAGAGAGTTGAATCAAACCGCAACTTTGCCAATAAAGTATGGAATGCTTCACGTTTCATAATGATGAATATGGAACAGGCGAAGGAGCAGACAGGCTCATGCGGCTGGGAAGTTTCATATGATGAAATAAAGGGTAGTTTAGAAGCGGTAGACAAGTGGATAATATCCAAATTAAATACGCTCATTCAGGATGTGACAGACAATATGGAGCATTTTGAGCTGGGGATAGCCGTACAGAAAGTTTATGATTTTATATGGGATGAATTCTGCGACTGGTATATTGAGATGGTTAAACCGCGTTTATATGATAAAGAAGGCAGCGACGCAGCAAGCAGGAACGCAGCGTTATGGACTTTGAAAAATGTATTGATTGATGCGCTTAAACTGCTGCATCCTTACATGCCTTTTGTTACGGAGGAAATTTTCTGTACTGTTCAGTCAGAGGAAGAATCAATTATGGTTTCCGACTGGCCGATATATATAGAAGAGAGAAGTTTTGTTAAAGAAGAAACTGCTATAAATATAATTAAAGAAGCGGTACGCGGTATCCGTAACGTGCGTACACAGATGAACGTAGCTCCAAGCAGGAAGGCGGCAGTCTTTGTAGTAAGTGAAAAAGCAGAAGTACAAAATATTTTTGAGGATGGAAAATTGTTCTTTGCTTCGCTTGCAGGCGCTTCCGAGGTAACAATACAATCAGACAGAGAAGGCATTGCGGACGATGCAGTGTCGGTTGTGATTCCTGACGCCACGCTCTACATTCCTTTTGCAGAGTTAGTTGATATTAAGCAGGAGATAGAGCGTCTTATGAAAGAGCAGAAGCGTTTAGAGGGAGAGTTATCCCGCGTTAACGGTATGCTGAATAATGAGCGCTTTATGTCTAAGGCTCCAGAGGCTAAAGTAAAGGAAGAGCGTGAAAAACTGGCTAAGTATACGCAGATGATGGAGCAGGTGAAGCAGCGCCTTGAGCAGCTTCAATAAAAAAATGTATAAATATTGTGTTTGTACTAGAAAAGCACGGCGTTTTGGTATAAAATAAAGATAAGGGTCATTAAGGAGGAGGTGAGTCACGTGGTAACAGATATGGATTTTTCTTCTGATCAAATGGATAGACTGAAGTCTGCTATGGCTAAGCTGCAGGAGACAATGGATGAAGTTGCGAAAGAAGAGGGAGTGGTCCTTGATAAGGAAGAGGAGGAAGAAGAAGAAGAGGGTGTCTTATCCAAGGGAACATATCTCAGGGTTACTGAGGATGAGATGGAAGCGTGGCTCTATCTGATGCCGCCCGAACCGGATGTAACTTATGTGAAGCAGGATTTAATAGATTATCTTGCCAAGCACGGGGTTATAGAAGGGCTGCATCAATCGAACCTTTCCGGAATGGTTAAGAAAAGAGTATATAACAGGGAAATTCTGGTTGCACGTGGAAGTGAAGTCCAGGATGGAGCGGACGGATATTTTGAATATCTTTTTACCCCGGAAGAGTATGGTGTACCCAAAATCAGGGAGGACGGCACTGTAGATTATACGAATATGAGTGCACTTCATAATGTAAAAGCGGGAGAAAAGGTAGCTATTTATCATCCTGCTGTTCAGGCTGTAGACGGGCACACTGTCCTTGGCAATGTAATGAAAGGAAAGCTTTATCGTGATCTGCCGCCTATGCGTGGTAAAGGAATCCGTCGTGAGGACGAAGCATATTATGCCCAGAATGACGGTAAGATTGAGGTTAAAGACGGTAAAATAGATATTCAGAATGTGCATGAGATTTCAGGCGACGTGGATATGATCATCGGTAAAGTGGAATTTTTTGGCGATATTGTAATCTACGGCAATGTTGAAGAGGGAGTTACCATTCGTGCCGGAAGAAATATAGAGATTCATGGTTCCACAAGTCTTGCTAATTTATATGCGGGCGGCGATATTGTTTTATCGAGGGGAATTCAGGGCGGAAATAAGTCCAAGGTATCTGCAAGAGGCAGTGTGTATGCGGATTTTATAGAGCATACGACTGTTGAAGCGGGCGGCAGCGTGCAAGCCAATATTATTATGAATTCCAATATAACCGCCAAAGATAAAGTTGTTGCAACCGGTAAAAGAGGTACGATTATCGGTGGCTACATTGATGCAATTAAAGGTGTTGAGGCCATCAATGTCGGAAATGATGTAGAGCTGAGAACGATTATTCACTGCGGATATGAGGCACAGACGCATGAGAAGCTTCTTCAGATTAAACGTCAGGAAACGGATCTTAAAACTAAGATAGCCGATTTGGTTGATACCATGACAGGAGCACTTCGCGAGAAGCGTTTGAGGGGCTCGAGCACACCCGTTGAGACAGAGCGGAGACTTAACGAATGGAATAAATTAAAGGATCAGTATTTTGTTGAACTTGATAAGATAGATAAAGACAGAACCAGTCTGGAAGAATTGGTGGAAAAGAGCAGGGGCGCGCAGATTAAGATAGACGGTAATATTTACCGTGGGGTTGTTATTTGTATTAATGCAGAGCAGATGGTTATTGAGCGCAATACTTGTTTTATGAAATACAATGCCGACAAAGGAGTGATAGAAGGCAGTGTCATCATACACAATTAATCCGATGGAGACTTATGCTGAAGTAGAAAAGTATATTTTGGACATTCCCAGGTTTACGCAGAAAAACAGCATGGAAAATACTAGATGTTTTTTAGCCTGTCTGGGAAATCCGGACTTAAAAGTTAAAACTATTCATGTTGCGGGCACAAACGGGAAAGGTTCCGTTTGTGCTTATTTGCGTTCTATTTTGCAGGAGGCAGGCTTTTCTACCGGTATGTTTGTTTCTCCACATCTTGTATGTATGCGTGAACGATTTATTATTAACGGAAGTATGGTTTCGGAAGAGGATTTTGTATGGGCGTTTAACTGCGTGGCTCTAAAACTTGCAAATATGCCGCAGAAATTGAAGGACTTAGACTACCATCCTACTTTTTTTGAATATCTTTTTTTTATGGGAATAGAGCTTTTTGCACGTTATAAAGTAGAATATATGATATTGGAGACAGGGCTTGGAGGCAGACTGGATGCTACGAATGCGATTGACAGTAAAGAAGTGTGCGTAATTACGTCCATAGGTTATGACCATACGGAGTACTTAGGAGAGACGCTTCCTGAAATCGCAGCCGAAAAGGCGGGAATTTTCCGTAAAAATGTACCTGCCGTTTTTTTTGATAAAAAAAAAGAAGTGACACATACTTTACTAAAATGTGCGCATGATATGGGGGCTTTAGCGTTTTTTGTATCATTTAATGCGATAAAAGAAATAAATAGTAGTCATAAAACTATTGATTTTTCTTTCCAATCAAATTATTATGGATATATTAGGTTTAGTGTGCCTACTATTGCATATTACCAAATTGAGAATGTTTCGCTTGCGGTTGCAGCGATTGAACAGCTTGATGACAGGAAGTGTATAACTATCAGGCATATATTAGACGGTATAAGTAAGATGCGTTGGGAAGGCAGGATGGAGGAGATTATGCCTTCGGTATATCTGGACGGGGCGCACAATACCGATGGAATCTCAGCTTTTTTGCAGACAGTGAAGCAGGATGGCTGTATGGGAAGAAGGATTTTACTTTTTTCCATGGTAAAGGACAAGCAGTATCAGGCTGTTATGGAAATGATTGCCGGGTCTGGGCTGTTTGATATGGTTGGTGTAGCGGCATTGCAGGATAAAAGGGCATTGCCGGCACATGTTATGGAAGATTATTTCAGACAATATACAGGATTAAAGATAAAAAAATACGACAGATTGGATGACGCTTTACAAAAGATTACGGATGAGCGTGGGGAGGCAGATAGAGTGTATATTGTCGGTTCATTATATTTAGCGGGCGAAATTAAAGCCCTTTTAAGGAGGACCTCTCATGATTAATTTTGAAGAAGAGCTTAAGAAATTTCATCCCAGCCTTGAGGTTGAGGATGCTGAGGAAGCAATTTATAATCAGGATATGACGGATATGGCGGACCTGATGGTCAAAGTAGTGAAGGAATCAAAGACAACGGCGGAAGAATAGGGGATAATCATAAATGAGATGTTTTAATTGCGGGTGTAACCTGTCTGAACATGATTTTTGTACCAGTTGCGGTGCTGATGTATCCCTTTACAAGAAAATCATATATATATCCAATAGGTTTTATAATGATGGCCTGGAGAAGGCAAATGTCAGAGACTTGACCGGTGCTATTTCAAGTTTACGTCAGTGTTTAAAATTTAATAAAAATAATGTGGAAGCAAGGAATCTGCTTGGTCTGGTCTATTTTGAGACCGGCGAGGTGGTAGCTGCTCTAAGCGAATGGGTTATAAGTAAGAATTTACAGCCTAAGAAAAATATAGCAGATGATTATATTAATATGATACAGACCAACCCTACAAGGCTGGATACAATCAATCAGACAATTAAGAAATACAATCAGGCTTTGACCTACTGTAATCAGGACAGTCAGGACTTAGCTGTTATACAGTTGAAGAAGGTATTGTCGCTTAATCCTAAGTTTATCCGGGCGCATCAGCTGCTCGCCCTTCTTTATATAAATAGTGAAGAGTGGGAAAAGGCAAAAAGAGAGCTGACAAAGTGTGTCCAGATCGATACAAACAATACGGTGACGCTGCGTTATCTGAAGGAAGTAGACGATATGCTGATACCGGAGGAGGGCGTAAAACCTAAAAGTAAGAAGAAGTCACGTTCGGGTGATGTTGTTAAGTATCAGAGTGGAAATGAAACGATAATTCAGCCTGTAGATATTAAAGAAGGTAAAGGCGTTGGCTCTTTACTCAATCTTGGAATAGGAATCATTATTGGTATTGCGATTGCTATCTGCCTTATTTTACCGGCGAGAATTCAGGCTGAGAAAGCTACAATAAATGACCAGCTTCGTGCAGTAAGCGAACAGTCCGATGCCAAGAGCGCAACGATTGACGAGCTTGAACAACAGCTTGCAAGCCTTAGGGAAGATAACAGCACGCTGACGCAGGATTTGGAAGCTTTTATGGGCAGGGATGGCAGTTTACAGTATTATGATACGCTTGCCAAAGCAGCAGATGCTTATTTAACCAATCCTGAGGACGTTCCGACAGTTGCAGACTATCTGGATGAGATTGATGAGCAGTTTAACGAAGAAGAAATCGAGAAATCCGAAGCATATGAGAAGCTGTATAATACGCTTTTGGCGCTGGTAGGACCGGCGGCGGCGGATTCGTACTACAATATAGGTTATGAGGATTACAGGCAGGAAAATTATGAGGCCGCAATTCCGAATCTGGAAAGGGCGTCATTATATGATGCACGTAACGGAGAAGCGCTATACTATCTGGCAAACTGCTATAATAGCGTAGGGCGCACTGAGGAGGCAATAGAGGCATACAGAAAAGTTATCGAGCTGTTCCCGGGAACGGTGAAAGCAACCAAATCTACATCGTTTTTGGCGGAGCTTGAAGGCGGTCAGTAGGTAAAAAAGATTGAAGGATTAAGATTAATTAAGACACGAAAGAGAGAGCAAGGGATATCCCTTGTTCTCTTTTTGATTTTTCAGGAGTTTTGTAATTGTCTACTTTTATTTAAGGAAGGAGTATAGCATAGTGGAAAATGAGTTTAAGATCATTGACAATTACCTGATGATAAGGATGCCGGATGAGATTGATCATCATCGGTCGGTTTACATAAGTAAGATGGCGGATAAGTATATAGTGAATGAACAAGTGGGGAATGTGGTTTTTGATTTTGAGAAGACGATTTTTATGGACAGTTCAGGAATCGGTATTATTGTTGGGAGGTATAAGAAAATATCCTGTTTTGGCGGGAAAGTGTTTGCAATCAATGTGGACAAGCAGATACGAAGGATATTACTGCTTTCGGGATTGAATGATATTGTTGAGATTATGGAATAGAAAGGATGGAGGAAATGATAGAAATAGTAAATGTAAATAATGATACACAGATACGAAATGAGATGAGGATGGAGTTTCGGGCGATTTCGGAGAATGAAGCATTTGCAAGAACTGCGGTGGCAGCGTTTGTGACACAGCTTAATCCGACGCTTGAGGAGGTTTCGGATATTAAGACAGCGGTGTCCGAGGCAGTGACAAATTCCATTATTCATGGCTATGACGGAAAAAATTGTGAAGAAAACAGAGTGTGGCTTAAGTGCTTTATTAAAAATGACGTACTGGATGTGGAAATACGTGACACGGGTGTCGGAATTGAAGATATAGAAAGGGCGATGCAGCCCCTTTTTACAACGAAGCCGGAATTGGACCGTTCCGGAATGGGATTTGCCTTCATGGAGGCGTTTATGGATGATTTGGAAGTGATTTCGGAGCCGGGACAGGGTACATGCGTACATATGGTTAAGAAGCTGGGCGTTACTTCGTGGATTTTGAATGAAGACTAAGAAAGGAGTATCCTATGGAAGAAACTGCCGTATTGATTGGACGTTCACAGGCAGGGGATAAAGAAGCAAGGGAGAAACTTATAGAGGAAAATCTGGGGCTGGTAAGGCATATTGTAAAAAGGTTTTTGGATAGGGGATATGACGCTGAAGACTTATTTCAGATTGGCTGCATAGGACTGATGAAGGCGATTGATAAGTTTGATTTAAGTTTTGAGGTCAAGTTTTCCACCTATGCGGTTCCTATGATACAGGGAGAGATTAAGAGATTTTTACGTGATGACGGCATGGTAAAAGTGAGCAGGACGCTCAAGGAGAATGGCTGGAAGGTTAAACAGGCAGCGGAGAAACTTTCGCATCTGTACGGAAGAGACGCTACGCTTAATGAGATTTCGCAGGAAACAGAGCTTAGTGTTGAAGATATAGTATTGGCGCTTGACGCCAATGTTGAGGTAGAATCCATATATAAATCGGTTTATCAGTCAGACGGCAATGAAATCTATCTGGTGGATCAGGTAGTAGGCGAGGCAGGAGGCGTCGGACGTTCCGTCTTAGAGGGCGGCGCATACGGAAACAGCGGAATCTGCGAGGATACGGAAAAAGAAAAGCTCCTTAATCATATGTTGCTTGAGCAGCTGCTTAGCGGCTTAGAAGAAAATGAGAGGGAACTTATAGACCTTAGGTATTTTCAGGATAAGACGCAGGTTGAGGTCGCTAAGAGGCTTGGGATAAGCCAGGTGCAGGTCAGCAGGATGGAGAAGAGGATATTGCTGAATTTAAGGAAGGGGTTGTAGGGGGGGATTTTTATAGATAACAATTTCCAGTTGATATTTATAGGTTGTTATGCTATTATATATATAGTTCTATATAGAACTA
>CAMWKB010000098.1 GCA_947174705.1 uncultured Lachnospiraceae bacterium | reverse complement strand
GTATAAGTACAAGCGCCAATGAAATAGTCTCTGCAAGCGGATAATGATACCTCGACAAACTCATAAAATGATTTTCTTTTGCCCACAAAAACGCCTGGTATCCGAATAAATTTCCAATGGTTACGGAAGAAATCAATGTACCTGCGGTAAATACCATTCCCTCGCCCGCAAGCATCTTAGTAAGCTGCCTGTCTGATAAACCTATAGCCTGTAAAATCCCAAGTTCCCGCTTTCTTGTAACAATACTTGTAATCATTGTATTAATAAGATTCATGAAACCGATAACTGCGATTATAATAAGAATTAAATACATCGGATACTTAACCATGGCCGTAGTCATCTTTCCTAAATTTAATTCTTCATCCATGGAATAAAGTACAAAATCAGCTCTTGTATCTGCTATTTTTTCTAAATTTTCCTTAATACTCTCATACTTTGCATTATCCACGCTTATATACAAGTCCGTTGTTGTATCAAACTCTAATTCCAAGCCATCCCAGACTTCTTTAGGCAGAATAAAAAAACCATGCGCTATGTCTATTGCTGCCATAATCTTAACAGTAAAAGAAAACTGCCTGCTTCCGTCATAAACCTTTAACTCAACGATATCCCCGATTTTAAAACCGTATTCATCCATAAAGATATTTCCCCCGAAAACAACTCCGTTTTCGGCAATCATCTTGTCATAATCTATTTCTCCCTTTTTTACTTCACTTTTATATTCTGCCGCCTCTTCCCTGTCCATATAAATGATTCTTTCACGCCTTCCGTCTTTAAATGCTTCACTCGGGAAGTCCGAACCCACTAACAAATTATGACCTCTTTCCACACTCTTTACGCCGTCTATTTTTTCTATATTTTCAACAAACTCTTTATTAAAAATGTTTTCCTGCTGTAAAGAATCCAAATTGTTTTCCGGATATTCTTTATCGTTTGCTGAATAATCCAAAGACAGTCTGAAATCTCCCCTATCGATATTACGTCTCGCTATATCCTCTGAACTCATACTGCTCATTACTCCCGCCAGAGTCATAAAAAGCACACAGCTAAGCCCCATAGTAATAATTGTCACAAGGGTGCGCTTTTTATTCCTTATAAGGTTTGCTGTGCTTAATTTGAATACACTGACGCTTTTATTTCCTTTCCTTACTTTAGCGCTGCTGCTGCTCTCCTGATAACGGATTGCTTCTATAGGCGAGACTTTAGCCGCCATTTTCATAGGCTTAAGCAGCGATATGAGTACCGTAATTATTACTACGGCTGCCACAAGCAATGTTATCGGCAGCGAAAACATATTCAGGGAACCAACAGGCACTGCAGTTACGCTCACCTCTAAAACCCTCTTTATAACAACCGGAAATGCAAAATACGGAATAAAATAACCAATCAAAAGTCCTATTGGTATCGCCAGAACCGCCACACGGAGCCCTTCAGATAAAAGCAGTTTCCTTATCTGCTTATCCGACGCTCCAATCGCTTTCAACTTTCCGATTTCCTGTACATCCGTAATTACGCTGACATAGTAAATACTATATATCACCAGTCCGGAAAAAATTATGATAATAAGCGCTATTGCACCTACAATTGAAGCAATTTCAGTCCCGGGATCTGTCATAGTATAAAGATACTGTCCGTTTAAATCAATATTGACCTTATCACAGCCTATGTTTTGCGCAACAGCCTCAATTTTTTCTTTTATTTCATCGTAACTTAGTTCATCCTCGCCATATACGCGTATGCTTGCATCATATATACGCTCTTTCTCGTCAATATATTCATCTACCAAAGCCTCGGAAATAACGGCTCCGTATACGATTCTGGAATCACTGATATCCACATTGGACATATCCACCTGCGACATGAGCCCGCATATTGTAAATTCCCGCGTCTGAATAAATCCCTCACCGTTTGGTCTGAAGGAAATTGTAATTTTATTTCCAATCTTAGCTTCCACACCCATTCTCTCAAAAAAAGCGCTGGAACCATATATTTCATCCGCACTCTCGGCTGCCCGTCCTTCTATAATATTGCCAATACCCTGATATATGCCTTCTTTTAAATCTTTGCTAAAAGTTAAAATGCCATTCATTTTTTCATATTCGACAGTTGCAAAAGTATTTCTTATTCTAAGTGCTTCCACATCCATATGGCTGCTTAACATCATGACCTGTTCTTCGCTCAGGCTGAGTAAGCGTGCATGAGTATTTCCTGAAAAAACTGCCTGCTGCCTGTTTATATCAACAAGCGCAACCGCAGATGTTCCAAGCCCCATTAATAAAACCGTAGTAAGCATAATTGAAATTACGGTAAGAATAGTGCGGCTTTTATTATATTTAATCCTGCTTACTGCAAGTGTGTTTATCATTTTCATATTAGTAGTTCTCCCTTTCTCTCAAAGTGTGAAAAATCTATTTTTCACCTTATTTTACCGTCTTCTATTGTAATGGTCCTGTCCGCCATCTGCGCAATTTCTTCATTATGGGTAATTACCACAAGCGTCTGCCCATACTTTTTGGCTGATGATTTTAAAAGAGATATTACTTCGTCTCCTGTCTTAGAGTCAAGATTTCCTGTCGGCTCGTCCGCCAGCACGATAGACGGTTTCGCTGCAATCGCCCTTGCAATCGCGCATCTTTGCTGCTGTCCTCCCGAAAGTGTGTTGGGCAGATTTTTCACCCTGTTCTCCATACCCAGCGTATTAATTATATCTTTAACAAAACTCTCGTCCACCTTCCTTGCGTCAAGCCCAAGCGGCAGCACTATATTTTCCCACACGTTCAGCGAGGGAACCAGATTAAAAGCCTGAAAAATAAAACCTATTTTGCGCCTGCGTATCACAGCGAGCTCTTCCCCCGAAAATCCCGCAATATTTTGTCCATCCACCCATACTTCTCCGGAAGTCGGATTATCCAGACCTCCCAAAAGATGCAGAAGCGTTGATTTACCGCTCCCTGATTTACCTATAATTGTCACAAACTCTCCCTGCTCAATCTGCAAATCTATGTGATCTACAGCTTTAACCAAGTTCTCATCCGAATTATAATACTTGCATAAATTTTTAGTTTCCAATATAATGCTCATTTCTAAAAGCCCTCCTACTATTATGTCCAAATAACAGACAGCGCGTCCTGTGTACTGTCCCTATGTTAACAAAAGAGCGGATATTTTACGCCCTTTCTCAATTTACTTATTATACTTGACTAATCTTACATTAATCTTACAAAAATTGAAAAAGGGTGGCTCATATTTGCCACCCTTTTTGCATGTCTGATTTTCAGTTATCCTCGATACCTTTCTGTGTATCGTCAATCAACCGGTCTGTCATCATTTTAGCTTTCTCAACATCTCCATTTTTCAATGTTTCCCTTAAATCTTTCAAATCCTGTAAAAGCCGTCTTAAGTAACTTTTGAATACGCTCATATCTTCCATTTGGCCTCATTCCTTTCTAGGCATATTATAGGCTCTCTCCTTTCTTATAGTCAAACTGTTTTTCAATATTCTTCAATTTTTACCGGCATAGCAGCTCTTTCAAGATTTTTCAATCCTTACTGACATGGCAAATTTATACAAAATTCGCTCCCGCACTCCCCTGCAGGACGCACAAATATTGTGCCGCCTTCATCCTCCAGAATCTTTCTCGTAAGATACAGACCGACTCCGCTTCCATCTTCATACCTGACAGTTTCATTGTTTCCACGGTAGAATCTTTTAAAGATTTTAGCCTGTTCTGATTTAGGAATACCTATACCATTATCCTCTACAAAAACTCTGACATAGTTGTATAGTTTTTGAACACTTAACATAATTTGTGAACCTTCTGGTGAGTATTTTATGGCATTATCCAGTACATTGGCAATCGCTTCTATAGTCCATTTCTTATCCAAATTAAGACTTAAGTTTTCAAAGTCGGCGGTTTCTATACTGATTTGTTTCTTCTGCGCCTTATGATAAACCGTATTTATTGCCCCGGCTAAGATTTCAGTTAAGAAAACCTTCTCTATAGAGAGTGTGATCATACGGGTTTCAAGACGGGAAATCTGAATTAAGGCAGCTATAAGAGTCTCAATCTTATTCATCTGCAATTTGCACCTTACATGGAACTCTTCCTTGTCCGTCGGTGTTTCTGCTTCAGTATATAATGTAAAACAAGCTTTTAGTGCGCTAATCGGAGTTTTAAGCTGATGTGAAATATCTGTAACAAGTGTCTTGGTATTATCCCTCTCCTCGTTAAGCCGTTCGCTTTTTAATTTTAGGCTCCTCCCAATTTTCACAAGAGTATCCGCAAACAACGGATTCTTAAAACGCCTCATCCTGTCCAAATCATTTATATAAGCATAATCTCCACACAAACATTCATCCAAAACGGAAATAACCTCTTCCTCCTGTTTTTTCCTATATTTATCTGCGTTATATAAAATAATAAATATGCTGGTGAGAGTAGCCGTCAAAAAAAATGCCAATACAAGCGTTAAATTTTTCACAACTCTGATATATGATATGTTTTCTTCTATTCTCTCTTCTTCATCGTACCCATAATGAGATAAAATGTCCGCACCCGAATCCGCACTGCTCCTATCCATATCCGCAAGCGCCTGTGCAAAAACCCGTTCTGTCTCCGGATAAGCCGTAATCACTCTTCCGGCAATATTCTGCACCGTACGTATCTCATTTACATACGCCGCACGTATTACACTAATTCCCCAAACTCCACAAAAAACGGTAATCATCAAGAAAACTAACGTAAAACCTAATGCCTTATGTTTCATATTCACAGCAACACTCCCTTACCTCGCATCTATCTTTTCTCACATTCTTTATCCCAAATATACCCAAGTCCCCGAACATTCTTAAGTATTTCGGGTTCAGACGGATCATCCTCAATTTTTTCCCTAAGCCGCCTTATATTGACTGCCAATGTATTCTCATCCACAAAATTACCGTCGATATCCCAGATTGCTTCTAATAACTGTTCCCTTGTCAGAATACGCATCGGATTTTGCATAAAAAAGGAAAGCAGTTTCAACTCCTTAGCCGTAAGGTTTATATATTCCCCGTTCTTCTTTACGCGGCTTTCTTCACACAAAAATGTAATGGTCCCGGATGTAATAGTCTCCGTCTGCGTCTTATCAGTATATCTTTGCATTATTGCATTTACCTTAGATATCAGCACAGGAAGGAAAAAGGGCTTGGTTATATAATCATCTGCACCCGCCTCATAGCCTTTGAGCATATCTTCCTCCGTATCCATAGCCGTCAGGAATAAAAAGATAACATCACTTTCTTTTCTTAACTTTACACAAAAATCAATACCGTTTCCGTCCGGAAGATCTATATCGCATATAACAAGTGGCACACTATGCATGTGCCACAAGCTACCGGCCTCATTTAAATCAGCCGCTGAATATACCGTATATCCCTCTTCCACGAGCTTAAAAGAAATCGCCCTGTTTAAGCTCTCATCATCTTCAACAAGTAAAATCTCTTTATTCATACTTATATCTCCAATAATAAAATCGGGGTTTACAATAGGGCATTGTTACTGGATAATGTTTATCTGTCCGCTGAATCTGTTATAGTAATATACATTGTATGACAATATCTCCTCAGGCTCAAGCTGGGTGTCATTTACATCTTTTACCATATCCTTGTAGTGCGCTGTCCCGGTTGCAGGATCATCCGGTACTAAAAGCACTTCATGCACTGAGCTTGGAAGTATAATAAGGTTTCTGTTCAGTTTCTCGGAGAGCATTTTTAAGGATTGAGAGTATAAAAGCACTGCCGCCCCGAAATACTTATCCCTACTGCTTAGCACATACATAACCGGTCCCGGACCTTGTTCACGCACCTTCCGTATAACCTCTTCTCCCTGCAAAAAGCCCAGCGCTGTTACGTCCACATGGCTGTTATTGCAGTGCAGCACAATATCCTGTATAACCTGTCCGATTGAAATTATATCCTCAGGCTGTAATCGAAGCATATTTTCTTTTGCATCTTTATACAAGGTGTCGCTGTCAATTTCCCACATCGCCAAATGGCTGTTTCTGATCAATATTGTAGCGTTGCCAAATCTCATATCCGCCAATGAATAATAAAATACAATCGCAAGGTCATTCCATTTTACATGCGGAATCTCTTTAAGCAGCTTTATATTGCTTTCCCAATTTATAAGCTTATACAAAATCCTGTCCTTTACCCCGTCGTATCTGGTAAAGAAACTCATGTCCACATTGAATTCCTTTGCATTGTTTTTATACACATCCAGAATATCATTTATGATATCGCCAAACGCCCTGCCATGAATATAGTCTTCATACAGCTCGTCAATATAAATTGACGGCGCCACATTACTTCCTTTCCTGCTTATCATAATACTATGAAGATATACTCCGTTATTTTTAGAAACCTCCTTATATACAGCCTCATAGTCATTACCCATAGTTTCCACTACTGAAATGCATATTTCATTACCAAACTCTATCATTGTGGTATAGTTCATATTGTCCTCTCTTTCCATTCTCTCCGGACAACAAAATACTATCACAAATAAATAAACAACGGTCAGTACGCTTCGCGAACTGCCCTTATGTTAAAAAAAGACAATGGATGTAATAAAATCCATTGTCTTATAGGCTTTAATAAATATACAGTATGGATTATACTCTGGACAGATACTCACCTGTTCTTGTATCAATCTTGATCACTTCACCCTGATTAACAAATAATGGTACCATAACCTTAGCTCCGGTCTCTACGATAGCCGGCTTGGTAGCTCCGGTAGCGGTATCACCCTTGAATCCCGGTTCCGTATCTGTTATCTCAAGTTCTACAAACAGCGGCGGTTCAATTGCGAATACATTGCCATTGTAAGAACATATCTTAACCATTTCGTTCTCTTTTACAAACTTAAGCGCATCGCCTATGGTTTCACTATTCAATGCAATCTGATCATAGTTTTCCGTATCCATGAAGTTATATAAATCACCATCCGCATATAAGTACTGCATATCTTTTCTATCAATACGTGCCTGTGGGCATTTCTCGGTTGGTCTGAAGGTCTTCTCAACTACGCCTCCATTGATAATGTTTTTCAGCTTAGTTCTTACAAAAGCAGCTCCCTTACCGGGTTTTACATGCTGAAATTCCATAATCTGATATACATTACCTTCATACTCAATAGTGATGCCATTCCTGAAATCGCCTGCTGATATCATAAAATAATCCTCCTGAAATTTTCACATTATAATTCCTATATAGTTTATACTATAAACTTGCATTTTTCAACCTCTTTCCCAAAAAAAGACGAAAACTTTTTTCAGGCTTGGTTCTGTGCGTTATATGCAGCGCGTACAGCCTTAGCCAATTGGTCGGCGCAAGACGTCGGTCTGTGTCCGCAGGTATTGCCTGTCAGCTTATTTTCAATCTGTTCTACGGTCCAACCATCCACCAGCCTTGAAATAGCCTTGAGGTTGCCGTTACACCCTCCCATAAAGGTAATGTTACTGACAACATCTCCCTCAATATCAAGGCTAATCATCTGTGAACAAGTATTTTCTGTCTTATAATCATAATGCATTGCTATTGCACCTCCTTATTATTTTCAAGGACAAAGTCGATTGCCATCATATATCCTTCAAGCCCCTGCCCATAAATCTGCTTGTCACATGCCGGTGCAGTCACCGACACTTTTCTGAAATCTTCGCGTTCCATAATATTGGAAATATGTATTTCCACCTTAGGCACTGTAATGCTTGCAAGCGCATCCCTTATCGCATAACTATAATGAGTGTATGCACCTGGATTAATTACAATTCCCTGGGTTCCGTCAAAATATGAATCCTGAATCCTGTCGATTATGGCTCCCTCATGATTACTCTGGAAAACCTCGATGGTACAGCCCTCTTTCGTTCCCTTCTCTTCTATCATTTTTAAAAGATAGTCGTAATCCTGCGTGCCATACACACTCTTTTCCCTAATCCCGAGAAAATTCAGATTCGGTCCGTTAATAACCAGTATTTTCATATTAATCTCCACTCCTTTCTTCTCCGCATTTCATCACAATTTCATCCAAAACAGTGTCAAAATCTTTCCCATCCACATCTATTATAACATCCGCCGCCCGTTCGTAAATACCGGCTCTTTTTTCCATCAAATCCCTTATTTTCTGTTGCGGATCAGCACCCTGTAAAAGAGGCCTTGTCGTATCATGCTTCACTCTTTCATAAATGGTTTCAGCTTTGGCGCGAAGATAGACTACACAGCCAAGTTTTTTAAGCAGTGCATGATTTTCCTCCCTGACAGGCAGGCCTCCGCCTACTGAAATAATCTGATTATTGACTGTAGTAGTCAGTTTTTTAATACATTCTGTCTCTAAATTTCTAAAATACGGCTCTCCGTCTTTTTCAAAAATTTCGGAAATCGTCCTTCCCTCATCCTTTTCAATCAGCTTATCCGTATCTAACATCGGCTGGCGCATACGATAGGATAGTTTAATACCTACCGAAGTTTTACCACAGCCCATGAAACCAATCAAAATAATGTTTCCCATATCAATATCATGCCTTTCCCTTACGCCTGTATACCCATTTCCGCTTTTATCCTGTCATACACAAACTCTACATCCTCTGCGTTAAGTTTCACATTATTCCATAACTCATATGCATCAATCCCTTGATAAATCAGCATTTTAAGCCCATTATAGGCCTGTCCGCCCGCCTCTCTTACCAGCTTCATGAAACGTGTATTAAAAGGTTTATATATCAGATCATATCCGGTATGTACCTTCTTATAAAAAGCCTCATCCTCTATAACCACTTCGTCATCATGCGGCTCAAGCCCCACCGAAGTTGCCTGTATAGCCAGAAATTTCTTGTCCGGAAGCGCCGTATAATCCGATAAAAGCATCGGTACTATAACAGCTCTGCCAAACGAGCCGTTTACCTCATCCGCTATCAACTGCGCTTTTTCCAGTGTACGGTTAAGCAGATAAACATTTCCGGCTCCCTGCTTAGCACACAGATATGCAACCGCTCTTGCCGCCCCGCCGGCGCCTATTAAAATAATTTCTTCACCCTCTATGCAAATTCCCTCACCGGACATTGCACGCCACAGCCCGCTCATATCAGTGTTATAACCCTTATAGCCGCCTGTTGTACGCACAAGCGTATTAACCGCACCGATTCTGTCCGCCAAGTCATCCACTTCTGCCAGATACTTGATTACATCGCTCTTATATGGCACCGTCACATTCATGCCAAGTATATCCAACGCATATGCTCCTTTTACTGCCTCTCCTAAATCTCCCTCTTTTACCGGAAAAGGCACATAAATCATGTTATGTCCAAGCCTGTCTGCCAGCGAATTATGTATGATTGGGGAGATCGTATGCTTCACCGGATTTCCGCTACTAC
>CAMWKB010000097.1 GCA_947174705.1 uncultured Lachnospiraceae bacterium | reverse complement strand
CTTTTTATACTCATATGTATAATAGGCTTTTCTGAGTAATTTTTTTATCTGGAATTTATCTTTATCTTTTGCCAGTATGAAATCCTTTATATTGATAATTCCGATAATATCATCCGGGTCATCGTCATAGATTGGAATACGTGTAAACATTGACGCCCGGAAAGTTGAGAGTACTTCATCATAAGTTGATGAAATAGGCAGGGTCGTCATTCGGATTCGCGGAACCATTATGTCCTTGGCAACAGCGTCTCCAAAATCAAACACATTGTATATGAGTTCCCTTTCTTCCGATTCTATAGCGCCGCCCTCATGGCTTACATCTACATAAGTTTTCAGCTCATTTTCAGATATAACCTTGTTATTATCATTGGCGTTTATATGTAAAAGCCGTAAAAAGCCGAGCGCCAGCTTGTCAATGATAAAAATAACAGGGGTAAGTACTGTCATTAACGTCCGTATTACACCGCTGTATGCCAGTGAAATCGATTCTGAATTGTTCATAGCCCAGGTCTTGGGAATAATCTCGCCAAAGATAAGGATTATAAGGGTCAGAGCGCCTGTCATGAAACCTACGGCATAATTGCCCCAGATGCTTATTGCAAATGTGGTTGCAACAGAGGATGCACTGATATTGACAATATTGTTGCCAATCAGAATGGTACTTAGCATCTTGCTATATTGTTCAAGAATGGAAATTACCCTGTCGGCGCGCTTAGAGCCATCCTGCGCCAGCGTGCGGAGCCGTACCTGATTTACTGTAGTAAATGCTGTTTCAGCCGAAGAAAAGAAATATGATAGTAAAATAAGAATAAATAATGATATGAGTTGTATGACACCTGTGGTATCCAATTTAAAAATTCACACTCCTTTTAAATATTGCTATATTATTTCTTAGTAGAAAATATTACATTATATAGAATATTGTGTCAAGTTTTTCCTGAGATGAGAATATATATTTAATATCTTTTTTAAGAATTAATTAAATATAGGGCAGAGAGGAGAATGGGTTAATGGAGAAAAAGGTCGCAGATAGTACAAAGATAGTATTTGTTGTGAAATGTATGCTGGTTTCATATCTTCTGACAGCAGGACTTTTATTATTTCTGGCGCTTATGCTGTACCGTTTTGGGTTGTCGGAGAAGGTAGTATCTATAGGAATAATAGTCATTTACATAGCTGTTACCTTCTTGGCCGGTTTTATCGCAGGAAAAAGGGCGGGAGAGAAGAAGTTTCTGTGGGGGCTTGCTATGGGCTGTATTTATTTCCTGATTCTTACGGCAGTTTCGGTTATCGTAAATAAGGGAATTGAGGATGCAGCGAGCAGTCTGGTTACGGTATTTTTACTGTGCGGCGGCAGCGGTATGCTGGGAGGAATGTTGAGTTAAAGATTTTTCCTTGAAATTACTTTGGAAATGTGTTATACTGTGGGCTGTATTTAAACTTGTACATATGTATACAGGTGTACAGACAGGAGGATAACAATTATGAAAAAACGAGTATTGGCACTTGCCCTTACCGTAGCAATGGCCGGCACTATGCTGACAGGCTGTGGCGAAGGCGGTAATAATGCAGCAAACAGCAATACGTCATCAAGCGATGGCGGAAAAGTAGTAAAAATCGGCGTATATGAGCCGGCATCAGGAGATAACGGTGCAGGCGGCAAGCAAGAAACCTTAGGTATGCAGTATGCGAACAGCAAAACTCCTACCGTAGAAATCGGCGGGGAAGAGTATACCGTAGAGTTGGAAATCGTGGATAACGAGTCTTCTAATGATAAAGGACCTTCCGCAGCATCTTCACTTGTAAGTTCCAATGTATCCGTAGTACTTGGTTCTTATGGCTCAGGTGTATCAATTGCAGCTTCTGATGTATTTAAAGAAGCAGGAATTCCCGCAATTGGCGTAACTTGTACAAATCCACAGGTTACAGAAGGAAATACACATTATTTCCGTATCTGTTTCCTTGATCCTTTCCAGGGTACGGTACTTGCTAACTTTGCAAATGATAACTTTTCAGCAAAGAAAGCTTATATTTTAACTAAACTGGGTGACGATTATTCTACAGGACTTGGACATTACTTCAAAGAAGCTTTTACAGGACTTGGCGGTGAAGTTGTTGAAGAAACCTTCCAGGAAGGAAACAGCGACTTTATTTCCTATATCACATCTGCAAAAAATGCAGGCGCTGATGTATTCTTTGCACCGGTATCTACAGAGGCAGCAGCTCTTATTATTGAACAGTCTGCAGCACAGGGTCTTGGTATACCGCTGATGGCTGGTGATACATGGGATTCTAACGTTATACTTAATGCAGCAAAAGGAAAAGATGTTGAAATCTATGTTACAACTTTCTATCAGGAAGGCGGTAACGAAGAGTTTGATAACGGTATTAAGGAATGGATTAATTCAGATTCTACTGCAAAATCAAACAACGGTGGTGATGATACTATCGCAGCCGTTACAGCAATGGGTTATGATGCATACTATGTGGCATTAGAGGCGTTAAAAGCAGCAGGTTCAACAGATGCAAAAGCAGTAAACGAGGCACTTTGGGATGTTACTTATACCGGTGTATCCGGAGAAATTGCATTTAATGAGACAGGAGATGCACTTCGTGATGTGGCTTATGTAAAATGCGCAAATACTGAAACCGGCGCATGGGATTTCGTAGCCGTTCAGGGTGTAAATTAAGAATGAGATACCTAATGGCGGGAGTAGTCTCCCGCCATGCCTTTTATTTGGGCTAGATTAAAGAATGGGGGAACATTATGGATTGGATTTCAAGAAATCTGCCATATCTTATGGCAGGGATTTCAGTGGGAGGTCAGTATGCACTGATTGCCATTGGCTACACAATGGTCTATGGAATCTTGCGTCTGATTAACTTTGCGCATGGTGATATTTTTATGGTAGCAGGGCTTATACTTGTATATTCGGCAACAGTTTTGCCAATGTACATAGCTATTCCGCTTATGATAATAGCAACGGTATTTATAGGTTTTATGGTAGAGCGTGTGGCATATAAACCTCTTCGCAGCGCTCCGCGTATGTCAATTATGATTTCTGCCATCGGTGTTTCCTATCTTTTACAGAATCTTGCCCTGTATGTAACAGGCGGACTTTCGCAGCAATATCCTGCAATTCCTTGGATTAGCGATACAATAACAATATTTGGAACAACGACTAAGCGCGTTACGGTGATTACGCCGTTCCTTACAATAATACTTGTGGTGATTCTGGTATTGCTTATCAAGTATACTAAGATAGGTATGGCAATGCGTGCGGCTTCAAGGGATTTTGAGACGTCACAGCTTATGGGAATCAAGATTAATTCCGTTGTCAGCATGACTTTTATCATCGGTACGTTCCTTGCGGCAATCGGAAGTCTTTTGTTCTTTACCAATTATACCGGTGTGACTCCTACGGTTGGTGCGATGCCGGGACTTAAAGCCTTCGTGGCAGCGGTATTTGGAGGAATCGGTTCAATACCGGGAGCTGTCATAGGAGCATTTATTATCGGAATTTGTGAAAATATTATCAAAGGGCTGGGATGGACAACTTTTTCAGATGCGTTTACTTTTGCCCTCTTAATTATAATTTTAATTGCAAAGCCTACAGGTTTATTTGGCGAAAAAGCAACGGATAAAGTATAAGGAGGCGTTCAAAATGAGTAAAACTAAAAAAATAGCATGGAACGTTGGTCTTATTGCTGCGCTGCTTATCGTGCTCTTTATATTAGAACAGGTTATGCCTTCAGGCTCCATGCTTTTTACAGTATTAAAAAAAGGTGCAATTTATGCGTTAGTAGCAGTATCTATGAATCTGTTAAACGGATTTACCGGATTGTTTTCATTAGGACAGGCAGGATTCATGCTTTTAGGAGCATATACATATGCGATTCTGACAATTCCGGCAGCGTCCAGGGCAAGCGTATATCAGTATTATGACGGCGGAATTATTAATTTCGCAATTCCGGTTCCGTTAGCCTTGATTGCGGGCGGACTTGTGGCAGCATTATTTGCCTTTTTAATCGGACTTCCGGTTCTCAGGCTTAAAAGCGATTATCTTGCAATTGCAACACTTGGTTTTGCGGAAATAATAAGGGCAGTTTTCCAATGGGATAAATTAGGCCCTGTAACTAACGGTTCTAACCTGCTTAAAAGTTTTCCGACTTTCAGGTCAGTATTATATCCTTTTATTGTATCAGGCATCTGTATTGCACTGATAGTTATGCTGATTAATTCTACTTACGGCCGTGCATTTAAGGCTATCCGCGATGATGAGATAGCAGCGGAAGCAATGGGAATTAATTTAGCTCACCACAAACGTCTTGCGTTTGTTATAAGTTCTTTCTTTGCAGGCGTTTCCGGCGGACTTCTTGCTATGTATCAGACTACGATTCAGGCGTCGATGTTTAAGTCGGCAATGACTTATGAAATCCTGCTTATCGTGGTAATCGGCGGTATCGGTTCGGTGACCGGAAGCTGTATCAGTTCGTTTTTATTTATTGCCTGCTCGGAATGGTGGCTTCGTTTTCTTGATAATGAAAATTTCTATATCGGTAGCTTCCATGTGCCCCTGCTGCGTGCAGGTTTCAGAAAAGTTGTCTTTTCCATTGTCATAATGGCTATGGTATTGTTCTACAGACAGGGAATTATGGGAACAAAAGAATTCTCTGTTGAGGCTGTCTATAACTTCTTTAAGAAGAAGTTTGGAAAAAAAGGCGTAAAAGAGGCAGGTGGTACTAATGAGCAATGATAAAAAAACAGATAATAATCGAAAAAACGATAACACTATGTTGAAATTGGAAAACATAACCATGCAGTTTGGCGGCGTTATCGCGGTAGATAACGTAAGTTTAGAGGTAAAGAAGGGCGAAATCATTTCACTTATCGGCCCAAACGGAGCCGGAAAGACTACGGCCTTCAATATGATTACCGGTGTTTATGCGCCTACAAACGGTGTGATTTACTATAAAGGAAATAAGATTATCCAGAATACCCCACAGGGTAAGATGAAGAAACTTTATCAGGGAGAAAATGCAGATATGTATGTGGGAAAGCATGTTATTGCCCCTACTCCGGATAAGGTTACAAGATTGGGAATTGCCAGAACATTTCAGAATATCCGTCTTTTTAAAAGCCAGACGGTATTTGAAAATATTCTTATTGCAAAGCATATGCTTCGCACGAGTAATATTTTTACAGCAACATTCAAATTAAATGCTAAAGAAGAAGCTCAGATGCGTAAAGAATCTGAGGAGCTTCTTAAAATTATGGAGCTTGAGGATGTGCGTGATGAACTTGCAACTTCACTGCCTTACGGTAAACAGCGGCATTTGGAGATTGCACGTGCGCTTGCGACTAAGCCGGAGCTTTTGCTTCTGGATGAACCGGCAGCGGGTATGAATCCTCAGGAAACACTTGAGCTTACCCAGTTCATTGGACGTATCCGGGATGAATTCGGTCTGACAATATTCATGATTGAACACCATATGGATTTGGTTATGGAGATATCTGACAGAATTTATGTACTGGATTTTGGAAAATCCATTGCCGAGGGAACGCCGGATGAAGTGCGTAACAATCCGAGGGTTATAGAGGCTTATCTGGGAGGTGCACAGGATGAGTAATATATTGGAAATTAATGAACTGAATGTCTCCTATGGAGGAATCAAGGCAGTTAAGGATATATCTTTTTATGTAGAAGCAGGAGAGATCGTAACCCTGATTGGAGCAAACGGCGCGGGAAAAAGTTCAACTCTGCGTTCCATTGTCGGGCTGGTGAAACCGGAAAGCGGCAAGATTGTATTTAATGAAAAAGAAATCTCATCAATTCCCACAGACCAGATTGTTGCACAGGGAATTACGCTGGTTCCGGAAGGACGCCGCGTGTTTGCAGATCTTACGGTGCTTGAGAATTTGAAAATCGGCGCATACATGAGAAAAGATTCATTGGATGAAGATATAAAATGGGTTTATGATCTTTTTCCACGTCTTAAAGAGCGTTCATGGCAGCTTGCAGGTACATTGTCAGGCGGCGAACAGCAGATGTTGGCGATTGGCAGGGCGCTTATGAGCCGCCCTAAACTTATCATGATGGATGAGCCTTCGCTGGGTCTTGCACCTATCATTGTACAAGGCGTATTTGAAATAATTAAAGAAATCAATAAACAGGGCGTGACTATATTACTGGTTGAACAGAATGCGAATATGGCGCTTAAGGCAGCGCATAGGGCTTATGTTATGGAGACCGGAAGAATTACGCTCAGCGGAACAGGAAAAGAGCTTGCAGAGAACGAGGAAGTCAAAGCGGCTTATCTTGGTAAGGCTAAAGATTGATGAGGGAGGACTGCGTTTTGAAACAATTTTTTGGTATGAGTCAAAGCGGAAATTTAGAGGAGGCAGTGAATGGGCTTAGCAATCCCCAGATGATCATGCTGTTATCCAATACTGAGCAGTTTGAAGCCCATGTAAAAAGGTTAGAGCAGCTTTATCCCAAGGTTCCTAGTATCGGATGTATCGGAATGGGCTATAGTACAAAAGTCGTGGAAAAGGGAGTAGCCGTTATCGCATATTATGACGGCGTCAGTGCAGTGGCTAATGTATTGGAAGAAGTATCTGTTATGCCGGTAAAATATATTGCCCGCCTGGAAAAAGATGTGCGTGATATAAAAAGTTCATATGCTGATACTGTGTGTATTGATTTTTGTGCCGGTAATGATGCTTGTGTGCTTACTACAATTTACAGTGTATTAAAGCAGAGAAACATTTCCCTGGTCGGTGGAACCGGAGACGGCGGCAAAGTATCTGCAAACGGAAAGGTTTATAATGATGCGGTGGCATATGCACTTATAAAAAATATGAACGGCAGGGTAAAAGCTTACAAGGAAAACATATATCATCAGATGGGCAATTACAGTTTCATAGCATCCAAGACGGATAGAGCCAACTATGTTATGGGAAAGCTGAACGGAATTTCAGCTAAAAAGGTCTATCAGGATATCCTGCATATATCAGAAAAAGAAATACAGACACAGACATTTAAGAATCCTTTTGGAAAAATCAACGGAGACGACACCTGCATTATATCCATTAAAGAAGTGAGCGGGGATGCGTTGTCCTGCTACAGACAGGTAAATGATTCGGATGTACTTATTATGTTGGAACTGGGAGACTATAAAGAAATTGTAAAAGATACCATACGGACAATCAAAAATGATTTTTCTAAAATCTCGGCAGTGTTTTCGGTTAATTGCCTATTCAGGTATCTTCTGTTCACTGATAATAATTATATGGAAGAATATCTGCATGAAATGAGCGCTTTGAACAACCATGCCGGTTTGGTAGGATACGGCGAACACTATAATAACCGTTTTGTCAACCAGTCGATGACTTGCGTTGTATTTGAGTAAGGGAGGGGATAAAATGAAATTTTGGAAAAAATCTCAAAATAAAGAAAAGAGTCTCTACCCGGTATTATATGTGACAGATAGCCTTAACGACTATCAGCAGGAATTGGTTCAACATGAAGTGGCGGCGCTGAATGAACTTAGCATGGTAAACAAATCATTTAGAAACGTGCTGAAAGAGTCGGAGAATTTTAGGGAAACACTACAGAATTTTGAACAGGGCTTTTCCAGCATAAATGACGTATCAGGTCAGTTTGCGGAAGTAAAAGATAATATTTCCAATTCAGTGATTCAGGCACAGGGCGAAGTGGAGGAGTTAAAAAACAATTCTGTTCTGGTGGGCTCATATTTTGATGAGATGCACAGTTCTTTTGAAGCTTTCCAGTCAGCTTTAAAAGATATTAAAAGCTGCATGGGTAAAATCGTATCCATAGCAGACCAGACCAATATCCTCTCACTCAATGCTTCGGTAGAGGCCGCAAGAGTAGGTGAGCAGGGAAAAGGATTTTCCATCGTAGCAGGTGAGGTGAAAAACCTGTCTGATGAAATCAGAAAACTCGTTGAAATGGTGGACACAAGCATCGGGGAAGTGGAGCAGGCGGCTGATAACCTTAATTCCAGTATAAATATCTCCCATCAGGCAGTGGAACAGAGTATTTCCAGAGTAGACGAAACTTATGAAATGTTCGACAATATTACGCAAGCAGCAGAGGGAGCGACTGCGGTGCAGTCTGAGATATCCCAGGTTATTGATAATACAAAGACAGAGCTTCATACAGTATGCAGCTTTTTTGACAGGATGAAGGAACATTATCAGGAAGTAATGAATCACATTAATTCTGCAAGCAAGATGGGAACCACCAAAAGCGCTATGTATGAGGATATGGACAATATGCTTTCGCAGATTCCGCCGATTGTCAGGGAGTATACGGGGGAGTAGGATATATAGTGAGATAGTAAAGAGGAATCGCTTTGTGACAGGGCAGGCGGTTTCTTTTTAATATGTGGGGTGCTTATATGGAATATAGAAAGAACTTTTTGGCTTGGATGAAAAATAATAAAGTATGGGTATTCTGTGGTGTTGGAATAATATTATTAGTACTGTTTTTAACTATGCACATTGGTAGGAAAGACAGTGTGATTGATATGGATACGGACTCAAAAGCAACGAATAGCATAGAGGTTAGTGATGATGCCGACCAAGATTCTTTGACAGATAAAGAATTTGTAATTGAAATTGACGGGGATAAAATATATCCAATCGCTGCTGATATGATGGATGAACAGAAGGCTGGAGATTGGATATATTTCAGATATATACTGGAGGAGACCTATGGTAATTATACAGTAGATTACCCGGTGCTATTCCGATATAAAGAAGGAGATAATATTGCTGAGCGCGTCAGTAAATCTGCCTGCTATTCCTATGAAATAGTAGGAGAATATTTATATTATTTAGACTCTACAATGGATTCCCAGGCTCATGGTGCATTATATGTATCAAAATTGGACGTAACAGATGAAAGGTTATTAGGAGAGGAATTGTATGATTTTCAAATTGTAGATGAACAGTATATTTACTACACATATAGCTATGATACGATTGGAGTTGGCTTAGAAGGACATGCTTTACACAGAATGAATTTAGATGGTTCTGAAAAAATGATAGCCGCTTACGAAGTATCAGGAATAGATATGGGTACAAGTCATTTTAATTATAAAGTCGAAGATGGCTGGGTTGATTGTGGAACCTTTAAAATGAAGATCGGAGAGCCGGCAGATGGATTTGAAGAAATAGTTTTTAAGGACATCGGGGATAATGATTGGGTTTATTATGTGACAAACCGCTTAATTAAAGCAAGAAAAGACGGTTCGGAAAGAATGGAATTAGATGGAGTGGATGATTATAATTATGAAATAGAAAGTATAGAGGATGATTGGATTTATTATATAAAAGGAGGGGAAAAGTATAAAATCAGGACAGATGGTTCGGGAAAAGAGGCAGTAACGGATGTTGCAAGAAGTAAAAAGTATTAATATATAT
>CAMWKB010000096.1 GCA_947174705.1 uncultured Lachnospiraceae bacterium | reverse complement strand
TCATAGTACTTAAAGTAAAATAACAATCCGAGATTAAATACTATTCCCGTTAACAAACCGACGCGGCATGTTGTTTTTTCCCGTTTTTTATTTTCTGCAAAAGTAAGGGCGAAGCTCAGCAAGTAATTAATTATTATGCTGACTATAATAATTGCAAGATAATAAAAATTAAAGTAGCCGTAAAACCATAAAGACATACCGGCTAAAAAAGTCTTAGCCAGTTCAGAGCGTCTACATTGGTTTAATGCATACCATCCGATTAACGTAATAGGCAGAAATATGAATATGAATAAAAAGGAATTAAATAACATAGTGGCTCCCTATTATCTAAGTTCTAGTTTCCGAAAAGAGTTTTGCAATTGTTTATGTAATAGTATACCAAATAAGGAAAAGGGATACAATGAATAATGGATAAAGAAATTTGCGAAAGAGTGGTTCAACTTTTGGATTTTAGGAAGGACTTTCGCAATTGTATGTATCGTAAGGGGGTGTATCTATTATATGATGAAAAAAAGTACAATAAGGGTTTGGCTTGCAGGAGTATTATTAAGTATATTAACCGGATGTGGAAATAATATGCCGGAAGGAGATTTGGTTAATAATGGGCAAGGCGGCGGAGCACAGAATCAGGATTTACAGGCTGGAAGCTCTTATGTGGAAAATGGGAAAGGTATACGGATAAACGACAAAAAAGTAACGCTTATGCAGTTGAAGAAAAATGTAGAGGATGAACTGGGTGAAAAGTACTGGCCCGAAATTTTTATGACGGATGAGGAATTAGAAGAAAAGACAGGTATAACTAAAGATATGTATGAGGAGTTTTTAGCGCAGACACAGATTATAAACGCCAATATTGACATGATGATAATAATTCGCGCTAAAGAGGATTATGTAGGAACTATAGAGCAGAAATTAGAGGACTATAGAAACCGTATGATTGAGGAAAATCAAAAATATCCGCAAAATCTGGGAAAGGCCAAGGCATCCCGGATGGAAACGGTGAAAAATTATATATGCTTCGTGCAGCTTGGCGCAGATACAAGCGTTGTTGCCGATAAAGGAGAGGATGAAATTATCGCCTATTGCCAGGAGGATAATGAGCGGGCAATAGATATTTTGGAGAAAACGATATTACAATAACACAGTGTTTGGTATTGGCTTTATGTAAGAAATTCTTTGAGCAGGGATTCTAATTCCTGCGCTTCTGCGTGGGAAAGTATAGGTATATCTTCTTTGTTTTCAGACGAATTTTCCACTTCTTTCTCTTTTGGAGCTTCGGGTTCTTTGGCCTGAACTATTTTTAAATCCTGTTCGGTCTGTTCAAGTCTGTTAGCAAGGTGATTTTCGAGATAGTCAATTAAATTCGTGCGCAGAATTTTAGTTTTATCGGCAATATCAATAAGTGAAGAAATTGCAAAATAGCAGTACAAGCCCAGAAAACTGATAATATAATAAGGAACGATGAGAATAACGGATTCTCCGGTTATGATTCCCCGGCAGGCTCCAATTCCGGAAATCAGGATTGATAAGAGAACCAATTGTCCGGATATGTGCTTTAACGTAGACAGGGATATACCATGCACTTTAATTTGATTCATATACTTGTCCACAAAAACCGGAATATTTGAAACTCCTTCATGCAATTTGCAGCAGCTTGAAAACTTTAGTTTTAACTGCTGTAGGGATTTATTTTTGGAGGCGGACATATTTTCTGTTTCCCAAATAAGCCTGTGACAGAGCACACCCATACTTATCTGGCATATTATACTAAAAGATAAAAGAATTAAAATCGGAACCATAAATTCAGGATGCGCAAACAAAATTTTAAACATATTAATCCCCCATTCATATTCATAATTTACTTCTCACACTATTATAAAACAATCTCAATAATTCCCACCGCTTAAAGCATCGACAAGTTTCGCCCATTGCAAATTGTGAGACCGCGAAAAAGAGTAAGTTTTAGTGATTCTGGCTGTAGGTACTGGAAAGAAGTAGAAATTTGTGGTATAGTGATAAAATATAAATTGTTTTAAAAATAGAAAGTATAGATTTTTAATTTTAGGAGGCTTCTCTTATATGAGTAAAAGAATCGTATTCACCGGCGGCGGCACTGCCGGACATGTAACTCCCAATATTGCATTGATTCCGAGGCTGAAAAAATTGGGATACGAAATGTATTATATAGGTTCTTATGACGGCATAGAGAAAAAATTAATTGAGGATTTCGATATTCCCTATTATGGGATAGCAACAGGGAAATTCCGCAGATATTTTGACCCCAAAAATTTTTCCGACCCCTTCAGGGTGTTAAAAGGAGTATCTGAGGCAAGAAAATATTTAAAGGAAATTAAACCGGATGTGCTTTTTTCCAAAGGCGGTTTTGTCAGTGTGCCGGTTGTGAGGGCAGCTGCTTCACTTAAGATTCCATGCATAGTGCACGAATCCGATATGACGCCGGGGCTGGCTAACAAGCTTTGTATTCCGGCTGCTAAAAAAGTTTGTTGTAATTTTCCGGAAACCTTGAAGTTAGTGCCAAGTGACAAAGCCGTATTAACAGGTTCACCGATTCGTGAAGAGCTTCTTAAAGGCAATAAAGAAGCCGCTTATGAGTTGTGCGGTTTTGATTCTTCCAAGCCGGTTATTATGGTAATAGGCGGAAGCCAGGGTTCTGCAGCAATTAACCAGGCAGTTAGGGATGCCTTACCCGAACTGCTTACCGATTTCCAGATTGTCCATTTATGCGGAAAAGAAAAGATGGATAACCTGCTTCTTACAACCAAAGGATATAAGCAGTTTGAATATATTAAATCTGAGTTAAAGGATATTTTTGCAATGGCGGATATTGTCATTTCAAGAGCCGGAGCCAATGCGATTAATGAGCTGCTTGCACTTAAGAAGCCGAACCTGCTCATTCCGCTGCCGTCTTCAAGCAGCCGGGGAGACCAGCTTCTTAACGCGAAGTCGTTTGAGTCGCAGGGATTTAGTATCGTGGTAGATGAGGATGACCTGACAACCAAACTTTTGGTAGAAAAAGTGCAGGAGCTGTATTTTACAAGGCTTACTTATATCGAAACCATGAGTAAAAGTTCCCAAAGAGACGCTATCAGCACTATCGTTGATATTATTGAAGAAATATCGTCAGAAAATAAATAGAAAATAATAGAAGTACTTTAAAATATTTGCATTATCTGATAAAATAAAACAAAGGGGGCGTATGTTTTATGAAGCAGAAAACAAGAAAATTAAGCATTAAACTAAAGATTCTAATTCCGGTCAGTATACTTATATTGGTCATCTGTGTTGTTATGGGGGTATCGGCATATAACAAAATCAATACCGGGATGGTTTCCGTGGGTGTTGAAGAAGCCCGGATGGCGGCGAAGGTTGCGACGAATATAGTTGACGCAGATATTATTAAAGGGCTTGTACCGGGATGCGAAGGCACAGAAGAATATCAGTCGTTACTCGCAACGATGCGTAACGTACAACAGGAATTTGGAATTGCCTATTTTTATACTCTGTATACAGACGGCAGTAAAGTGTATTATGGAATAGATACCGATAATTCTGAGCGGCAGGCAGAGGTTGGCAAGATATATGAGAGTTCTTATGAAGATTTGGCAGATACCTTTACAGGCGGCGAGCATGTAGAGGATTATATAGACAGCACTGAAGATGGAGACCTTATTTCGGCATATATGCCGATTAAGGACAGCACCGGAGCGGTCGTTGGAATTGTAGGATGTGACTATGATGCATCGAGTATTATTGCAAAGCTGAAAGAAGCGTTGTTGCAGATCACACTGTTAACAATAGTATGTATAGTTGTTGCGTTTGCTCTTCTCAGCGTAGTGATAAACGGTATTATGAAAAGCCTTAGAACCGTTGACGGAAAAATATATGATTTGGTACATAATGAGGGAGATTTAACCCAGACTCTTGATATTACAACCGGTGATGAAATGGAGCTTATTGCCAATAACGTGAATGCGCTTTTGGAGTATATTAAGGGAATCATGCTTGGTATCGCGAATAATTCTTCCGAGCTTAATGGTTCTACCCAGACTATTGTACAGAACCTTTCAAAAGTAGAAATGAATATTACCGATATTTCGGCTACTATGGAAGAAATGAGTGCATCTATGGAAGAAACCAGTGCCGCGCTGAATGAGGTTGATGGCAATGTGGGAAGTATTTATGAGACCATGGATAATATTTACCGTAGCGCGGATTCAGGCAAAAATTCTTCTGATGAAGTTATGAAAAAAGCTACTGAAATATATGAAGATGCAGTAGCGGCGCAGGAAGATGCCAAGGCACAAGTACAGAGTATGTCTGTTTCTGTCAATGAAAAAATTGAAAAATCTAAAGCCGTAGAAGAAATTAACCTTCTTACCGAAAATATTTTAAATATTACTGAGGAGACGAATTTACTTGCGCTTAATGCAAGTATTGAAGCTGCCCGTGCAGGTGAGGCCGGAAGAGGCTTTGCAGTTGTAGCAGACGAAATAGGAAAACTGGCAACCAGTTCCGCAGAGGCCGCAGTTAAGATTCAACAGGTCAGTGAGACGGTTATAGAAGCAGTGGACGAGTTGGCAAAGAATGCTGAGCAGATGATTAAATTCATGGACGAAACCGCAATGAGCGGATATAGCAAACTTCTTGAAACAAGTGAGAGCTATCGTAACGATGTCGGAGACATCAATGAAATGATGCGGTCATTTGCAAACGATAGCAAAGAGATTAAGAATAATGTGGATCAGATAAAAGAAGCTATATCTTCAATTAACATAGCTGTATCGGAGACTGCGAAGGGCGTCACAAATGTGACAGAAGTGTCAGTTGATTTGACCGGAAGCATGGGAGATATTGCCAAAGAGGCTGATAATAATATGAGCGTTGTACAGCAGTTGAATACGGAAGTGAATAAATTTAAGTTACAATAAGAAATAAGAGGACGTTTATTGTGGAAATTAATAACGGCGCTTTAGTGGAAGAACAAATGAAAAAAAGGGCTGCGGAGGGGTATTTTGTAAGAGATTTGGATAAAGATCGCGTGTACTGTCCGGCAGGAGAAGTTCTTAGAAGGAAGTCAGTTAAAAAAAGCGGTGAAGTAAGATATGCAAACAAGTCTGCCTGCAAACTGTGCGAGTATAAGAGCATATGTACCAGATCGCCTTGGAAAGAAGTGGACTTTCCGGATAAAGTTACCGAAGCAAGAAATTTGAATTGGTTGAAAGCTAAAGAAGAAGGTGCGTTTTCTAATTAAATAGAAAACGCATAACATAAGGGCAGTTCGCGAGGCGGGCTGCCCGTTGTTTATTCTTGTGTAAATCGTGATAAAAACTGACGTGTACGTTCCTCGCGCGGATTTTCAAATACCTGCATAGGATCGCCTTGTTCAAGAATGTGACCGCCGTCCATAAAAATTACGTGATTGGCGACATCCCTTGCAAATGCCATTTCATGGGTAACGATGATCATAGTCGTATTCTTATCGGCAAGCTCCTTTATTACCTTAAGAACCTCACCGGTAAGCTCCGGATCCAATGCCGAAGTCGGTTCATCGAAGCATAGAATATCGGGTTTTAGAGCAAGTGCACGTGCGATTGCAACACGCTGGCACTGTCCGCCGGAAAGCTGGTGGGGATAGTGATTTGCTCTGTCAGCTAAGCCCATCTGTTTAAGAAGCGAAACCGCTTCTTCCTCTATTTCTGATTGCAATTCCTTCTTTTTAGCCTTGTAGTCCGGCATCTCTTTGGCGAGAAGTTCTCTTGCAAGCATTACATTCTGCATTGCCGTATACTGTGGAAATAGGTTAAAAGATTGGAAAACCAAACCAAAGTGCAGTCGTTTCTTGCGGATTTCCGACTCGCGTTGCGTAGCAGGATTGTCGGAATCAAATAAAGTTTCCCCGTTTACACGGATAATGCCGTGGTCGGGCCTCTCTAAGAAATTCAGGCATCTAAGCAGTGTAGTCTTTCCGCTTCCGGAAGAACCAATGATGGAAACAACCTGTCCCTTATCGAGGGAAAGGCTGATGTCTTCAAGGACTTTGGTATTTTCAAAGGTTTTACGAATGTGTTCGACTTCTAGGATTGACATTGTGTATTCCTTTCTTACTTACTATCTAAAATAGTCCAGTTTCTTCTCTAAAGCACCTAAAAGAATAGTCAGTATTCCGTTGCATATCAGATAATATATTGCTGTAAAGAATAGCGGCCATATGGCGCCGGAGATTCCTTGGGAGCCTTTCATGAAGGCTTGGCCGGCCCAGATGATTTCCTGGAGGGCGATAATGCGTGCCAGTGATGTATCTTTTACAAGGGTTATGATTTCATTTGACATGGGCGGAACAATTCGTTTGATCATCTGAAGCAGGGTGACTTTAAAAAATATTTGGGATTTGGTCATGCCAAGGACCAAGCCGGCTTCGGTTTGACCGACAGGAATACCTTGAATTCCGCCACGGTAAATTTCTGAAAAATAACAAGCGTAATTTATTATAAAAGAAACAGCGGCGGCAAGAAACCGTCCTGTCTCGCCGCCTCCCCAGATTGGATTATGTAATACCAGACCCGGAAAATAATAGATGATTAAGAGCTGAATCATAAGCGGGGTCCCACGTACAATCCAGACAATAAATTTTGTAAAGTAACTGAGCGGCTTAAATTTAGACATTGAGCCAAAGGCGATGACCAAACCTAAGGGAAAGGCGCCTATAAGTGTTACGAAAAAAAGCTTCAATGTTTGTAAAAAGCCGACATTCAATGCACGAATTACAATCGGCATTTGTTCCAGAATTAATTCCATCTATATATCCTGCTTTCTCTTCTAATGTGATGAACTGACTTTATTCAACGATAGCTGCCTGAACACCGTATTCTTCGGCACATGCCATCATGCTTCCGTCAGCAAGGCTTGCAGCAAAGAAGTCGTTTAAAGCTGCGGCAAGGTCTGAGCCTTTTCTAAAGCCAACGCCGTATTCTTCACTATTTAAGCCAACCGTATAAGTTAAATCAGCATAGCCTGTGCCTTCGCCTACCATTGCAGCAGCCATAAGAGAGTCGATGATTGCGGCATCGGAAGTTCCGGCAGCCACTTCCATAAGGGCATCGGACTGAGCTTTTACAGGTGTGAAGTTAAGGCTGTATTCTTCTGCCATTTCTTCACCTGCACTGCCTGCTTCTACTGCGAAAGTTAAGTCTGCCAAACTATCAGTATCCTGATACTGGTCAGCTACATCTGCAGGAACAATAACAACCTGGGCATTATTACAATATGCATTGGAACATTCCATAGAGCTTGTTACCTCTGATGTAAGTGTCATTCCGTTCCAAACACAGTCAATGGTTTTGCCGTCCAATTCCATAATCTTGTTATCCCAGTCGATTTCAATAAACTCAACATCGACGCCGAGACTTTCGCCGAAAGCCTTAGCCATGTCAGCGTCAAAACCAATCCAGTTACCGTCAGCATCCTTATAGTCCATAGGCTCAAAGTCAGTAATACCTACTACAAGAGTACCCTTACCCTGAACATAGGCTAAATCACTGTCCTCAGCGGAAGCTGTATCAGCGTTAGCATTGGTGTCTGTTGCTGCGTCGGTGTTTGCGTCCGCAGCAGCCGGAGCGTCTGTGGTATTTGTGTCAGCTGCAGCAGTGGCTGCGTTGTCGGTGCTTGCAGGAGTGCTGGAATTGTCAGAGCCTCCACAAGCCATCAGAGACATTGATAAGGTCAATGCCAGTGTCATTGCGATAAATTTTTTCATAATAAATTCCTCCTCAAATATGTAAGTATATGCCTGATTACATAACAAATGTTATAATAATATATGTTCTGTAATGTGACACGCTATCATATTAGCAGTTTACCAGACTAAAGTCAATAGAGGGCATATACATATTTGGATTCGGATTCCGTTTAATTTATTCTGATTCCCGCAGTCTTTCCACTATGCTTTTCTTTTTTAGCTGCTTAAAGGATAAAAGCGGGGCAAGTACGGCAACAAGCAGAAGAATCGGTATCGTTATAATAAACGGCAGCAGCTGAAAACGGTATTCAAAGAACAGAAATACATTATTAAGCGCTTCCAGAACTTTCCTCGAGAGAAGGCTTCCCAACACGAAACTAATGCCTGCTGAAATCGCTATATATGCAATTCCTTCACATATAAGAGTCTTTTGGAGCTGGGCATTGGTCATGCCGATACTCTGGAGCATGGCAAATTCGCGTTTTCTGGCAATTATTTCCGTGATCATTGCATTAATGAAGTTCAGGATTCCGATTAAGGCGATGGTCGCGGCAAGCGCTATGCCTATGGAGGTAATGGCAAATAACATACTGTTGAATTCGTTTGCGATTGAATCCTTGGACATATAGCCCATAAATGTATTGACATTTTCACTATAATATTTTACAGCGTTTTCAAAATCGTCCTGGTGTTCATCTGCTATCTGATAGGATACCGCAAAGCATTCGCTGTTTACAGCAGGCGTTTGTTGCGGAAGAATGAAATCACAGGCATTATGAGGATACCGGTGAAGATTCATGCTTGCCGGAATATCTACGATTGCCATGACTTCATATTCATCGTTAGCAAGATTTTCATATTTGATGCCTATGGTTTCGCCGGCTTCATTTTTAATTTCATGGAATGTCGAATCTTCCGAAAAACTTTCAACTATTACTTTGTCTCCCGGATGGTAGACATGATCGTGTTCCGTAATCGAGTCGTCTCCCCGCATTGTTCCCAGCAGTATATATTTGCCGTTTTGAAATTTTTCCGCATCCAGGGAACCTTCTATTACTTTTAGGTTATCAAAGAGCGCGGTATCATATTTGTAAGCATATCCGTCTATTGAATCTTCACCTGTAAGTCGGCCGTCAACATTGTCATTTTCACCATGCCTTAATTTGCCTTCTTCATCAAGTTTTCGAAAGGCTTTGGCAGCATTTTCATCAATTTTAATGAAAGTTGCGTATTGAACCCACATTTTATTTATACTTTCAATGCCCTCCTGCGAATCCGCCAGCGAGAGATATTCTTCATCTATTGATGCATCACCTGTCATGGGTGACATATTGGTTACATTTACATTTCCAATAAGAAAATCTCCAACAATACGTTGTTCTATATATTGATCCAGACGAAAACTTCTTACGGCAGTCATAATTATTGCAAGCAATATGATGCTTAAAGAAATTGCAGCTGATACTACTACAGTAGTGCGCTTGTTTCTGCCAAGATTGGATAAGGCCATGGAAACGGCACTGAAACGGCTGCTCTTTTTTCTTTTTTTATGCCGTTTTGTAAAATCGGCGTCTGTGTATTTTACGGCTTCTATGGGTGAGACATTTCCTGCGATTTTACCCGGTTTACGGCAGCTTAGAAAAACAGTAAATGCAGAAAAGACTGCGCCGAATACCATAATAAACGGGTTAAATTCCAAAGAAGTGTCTATGTTTGTGGCATCGCCAATGCTCATTGCAATAGGCAGGGCAGCTTTACCGATTATAAATCCTATGACCAGACCGATGGGAATACCTATAATGGATAAAAAAACAGCTTGATGACTTATAAGCCTGCGTATCTGTTTTTTGGTCGTGCCGATTGTTTTGAGGAGACCGTAAAACCTGATATCGTTTATTACGGAAATCTGAAAAATATTATAAATGATCAGATAACCTGAGGCGAAGATAACTGAGACTGCCAATATAAGAAAAGCATATGTTATTGGATCGAGCGATGACATACGGCTGCCCATATATGCCCAGTTTACGCCATAGTCTAATTCGGTGCCAGGTTCATAACCGGCATTTTTAATAATATTAGTTATTTTTTCTTCCAGATTAGAGTCGTTATCCAGAAAAATATTAACTGCCATCAGACCGACGCCTTTATCCTC
>CAMWKB010000095.1 GCA_947174705.1 uncultured Lachnospiraceae bacterium | reverse complement strand
GTATGATACGGAATTGTATTATCCGTATGATTTCAAGGTATGGCAGTATACGGATAAAGGTAAAGTGAACGGGATTTCTACGGATGTGGACATGAATATAAGCTTTGAGAGCCTTGCACAGTAAGACAGTATACATAATGACGTGTCGGTTTATGAAAATCTTAAATATTGTTAGTGAACATTACAAAAAATAGTTTTCTTTTCCGTAGAAATTTGTTACAATAGTACCATACATAATAAATAAAGTTTTAAATTTAATAAATGTAGGTGTGCGACACCGGAATGGAGGAAACATGAGATATTTTTTTGAATCCAAGGTTGAAAAAGCGGATAAGGGATATACGATTCAAATCCCTTTTAACGTATGGGAGGTGTGCAAGCAGAGAGATGTGATCAAGGGTGATTTAGTACTTGATAATAAGATTATCGACTGTGAGCTGCATCCTAAGGAGAAAGGTATTTATGAGGTCGTTATCGAAGATGAATCGGCAGTAGGCGTAGAGCCGGGTTCTGTACACAAGATTCTTCTGCATGTAAACGGTTCCCTCATTCGTATGGACCAGAACAGTCCTTACAGCTTTGAAAATCCTATCCGTAAGATTGACAGCGTTGAAGTTATTAAGCTGCCTGAGGACGGACTTTGCGGTCAGGCCTGCGTGGCTATGTTAGCAGGCGTTACAATTGCCGATGTAATCAGCGTTATGGATTGCCGTGAATGGCAGGCTACTATGGGACGTGTTATTTCAGCGCTCAATTATTATGGTATCGACCATACGGATATTATTGTATACACAGAAGGAAGAGAAACAGTACTTCCTAAATGTGCAATCCTGATGGAGAAGATGGGACGTTTCTGCCACTATCTTGTACATTATGACGGAAGATATTATGATTCTAACTTAGGCGAGATTGCCGAATATGATACCAGCAAACTGCTTGGTTATCTGGAAATCAAATGCTAAGATAGAGGATTTGCCAATATAATAATGAATCTATAGACCGGATATGGCTTGGCGCCTGTCCGGTCTTTTGGTTTACATAATATTAGCGGGCAATAATCATTAAAAAAACTCTTTCCAACAAAGCAAAACTATGTTATACTAGTGCAAATTGTGAAAATAATTAATTATGAAAGTATTTTGGCGGGCTGCAAATATTCTTTGCGGACTGCGATGACATAAGGAGGAATACATACTATGAAACATATTAAAACACTTACAACCAGAGATTTGAAAGAATCCATGAAAAAAGGCGGCTGCGGAGAGTGCCAGACATCCTGCCAGTCAGCTTGCAAGACATCCTGTACAGTTGGAAATCAGAGTTGCGAGCACGCAAAATAGGCTGATGGACTGTCAAATTATGTGTTTGTAAGCAGCGGTTTAAGTCGCTGCTTATTATAGTGCGTCCGTAGGACGTACATTAAAAAGGAGAGCGTTCTTCGTGATACATCAATATAAAAATAATGGCTACAATATTGTACTGGACGTAAACAGTGGAAGCGTACATGTAGTCGATGAAATTGTTTATGATGTCATACCGGTGGTTGAACAGCTTATAAAGGAGCATGTGACAGATAAAGACGGGATATTAGACCGTCTTAAGAAGCTTAAGTCCGACAAAAGTTATGGATTAAGTGATTTCTCTGCAGAACTTATTGAAGAAGCGCTGGATGAGATTTTAGAGCTTAAAGACGCAGGACTGCTTTTTACGGAAGATATCTATGAGAAGTATATTGCGGATTTTGATAACAGGGAAACCGTTGTCAAGGCGCTTTGTCTGCATATTGCCCATGACTGCAACCTTGCGTGTAAGTATTGCTTTGCAGAGGAAGGCGAGTATCATGGCAGACGTGCGCTGATGAGCTTTGAAGTTGGTAAGAAGGCATTGGACTTTTTGGTTGCAAATTCGGGAAAACGCGTCAATCTGGAAGTAGACTTCTTCGGAGGCGAACCGTTACTTAACTGGGAAGTTGTCAAACAGCTTGTAGAGTATGGCAGAAGCATTGAAAAAGAAAATAATAAGAAATTCCGATTCACACTTACGACGAATGGAATTCTTTTAAATGATGAAATAATGGAATTTGTCAACCGGGAGATGGGAAACATAGTCTTAAGCATTGACGGAAGAAAAGAGGTCAATGACAGAATGCGGCCCCACCGCGGCGGTCAGGGAAGCTACGATGAGATTGTTCCTAAGTTTAAGAAGGCTGCAGAGAGCAGAAATCAGATGAATTATTATGTACGCGGTACTTTTACACATAATAATAAAGATTTCGCGCAGGACGTTAAGCATCTTGCAGATCTTGGCTTTGAGCAGATTTCCGTAGAACCTGTTGTTGCGGCGAAAACGGAGGATTACGCACTCCGAGAGGAAGATGTTCCCGCTTTATTAGAAGAGTATGACAAGCTTGCGTTAGAATATTTAAAGAGAAGAAAAGAAGGAAAGGCTTTTAATTTCTTTCATTTTATGATAGATTTAAAAGGTGGGCCTTGTGTTGCCAAGAGACTCTCGGGCTGTGGTTCGGGAAATGAATATCTGGCAGTCACGCCCTGGGGCGATTTTTATCCGTGTCATCAGTTTGTCGGGAACGAAGAGTTTCTTATGGGAAATGTTGATGATGGCATTATCCGGGAGGATATCAGAACCGAGTTTAAAAATTGCAATGTTTACACGAAAGAAAAATGCAGAAATTGTTTTGCCAAATTCTATTGCAGCGGCGGCTGCAGCGCTAATTCCTATCAGTTTAACGGGAACATTAACGATGTATACGAACTTGGCTGTAAATTGCAGAGAAAGCGCATTGAATGTGCGATTATGATAAAAGCGGCGCTTGCCGATGACGAAGAAAAGGAGAGTTAAAAATGAAAAAGAGTAAAGCAATAATTTATCTGATTGTCTTTGCACTGGTACTTGCCGGCTGCGGTCTTATGTCGGTATTCGGTGTAGGTGCTGATAAGTCAGGCTCCGCCTCAAGCATTAAGCTGGGACTTGACCTTGCGGGAGGCGTAAGTATCACATATCAGGTAGTTGGTGATGAGAAGCCTGATAAGGAAGATATGAGTGATACGATTTATAAATTGCAACAGCGTGTTGAGAATTACAGTACGGAAGCTCAGGTATATCAGGAAGGCGATGACAGAATCAACATTGAGATACCTGGTGTTTCGGATGCCAACGCTATTTTGGAAGAGCTTGGACAGCCGGGTACTTTGTATTTTATTGCACAGAAGGACAGCGCGGGAAATGATAACTATCAGACAGGCTACACCATTGACGATAGTGGAAATCTTGTACCTGCCACCACTCTTAATAAGTCAATAGATGAGCTTATTGAAGATGGTTCAATTGTTATTACAGGTTCAGAGGTAGTAAGCGCACAGGCAGGATCACAGCAGGATAAAATGCAGAATTCCGAATATGTTGTTTCGCTTACCTTAAATGATACAGGAACACAGGCGTTTGCCGAGGCAACCGCAAAGGCTTATGCGGCAAAGGAATCCATAGGAATTTATTATGACGGAGAAATGGTAAGCACTCCTAACGTAAATGCAGTTATTAATGACGGAAGGGCAATTATTACCGGTCAGGATAGTTTTGAAGAGGCAGAGAGGCTTGCTTCCACAATTCGTATCGGTGGTCTTAAACTTGAACTTGAAGAATTACGTTCCAATGTAGTCGGCGCACAGCTTGGCTCGGATGCAATCAGAACCAGTCTTATTGCAGCGGCAGTTGGTTTTGCACTTGTTGTTATTTTCATGATTGCGGTATATTATGTACCCGGTGTAGCAGCAAGTATTGCGCTGTGCTTATATATTGCGCTTGAGATTATTTTGATGGACGCTTTTGAGGTTACTCTTACCTTACCAGGTATTGCAGGTATTATCCTTTCAATTGGTATGGCGGTAGATGCAAATGTTATTATCTTTGCACGTATTAAAGAAGAGCTTGCTGAGGGCAAGGCAGTCCAGTCAGCTGTTAAGATTGGTTTCTCCAAAGCGCTTTCAGCTATTTTGGACGGTAACATTACTACGCTTATTGCAGCTGCAGTATTGGCATTAAAAGGAACGGGAAGCATAAGAGGTTTTGCACAGACGCTTGCACTTGGTATTATCCTTTCAATGTTCACAGCACTTGTTATAACAAGATTTTTATTAAATGCGTTCTATGCGCTTGGTGTTCAGAATCCTAAGGCATACGGTATTATTAAAGAGCCTAAGCCGATGCAGATTCTTTCAAAGAAAAATATTTTCTTTGCAATTTCGGGCTTGGTCATTATTGCAGGTTTTGTAGTTATGGGAGTACAGCAGGGCAAAAACGGCGCACCGCTTAATTACAGTCTTGAATTTGTAGGAGGTACTTCTACTACGGTAACCATGAATGAGGATATGACGATAGAACAGATAGATGCAGACGTAGTTCCGTATATTGAGGATATAACCGGTGACGGAAACGTACAGGTAACTAAGGTTGCAGGTTCTAATCAGATTATAATTAAGACCAGAACACTTAGTGTAGATGAAAGAGAAGAATTTAACGACGTAATGGTAAATAACTTTGATGTTGATGAAGAATCCATTACGGCTGAGACAATAAGCGCAACGGTAAGTTCCGAGATGAAATCGGATGCAATTATTGCAATTTTGGTAGCAGCTATTTGTATGCTTGTATATATCTGGTTCAGATTTAAGGATATCCGTTTCGGTGCAAGCGCAGTTATGGCGCTGTTACACGACGTTCTTGTAGTACTTGCGTTCTATGCTATTGTAAGAGTATCTGTCGGCAATACCTTTATTGCCTGCATGTTGACAATAGTTGGTTATTCAATTAACGCAACAATCGTTATTTTTGACCGTATCCGTGAGAATATGGCTGGTATGGGAAGAAAAGACAGTTTGGAAGATGTTGTGAACAAAAGTATCTCACAGACTTTATCAAGAAGTATATTTACTTCACTGACAACGTTCTTCATGGTAGCGGCGCTTGAGGTATTTGGTGTTTCATCAATCAGAGAGTTCGCCCTGCCTTTGATAGCAGGTATTATCTGCGGTACCTATTCATCCATCTTTTTAGCAGGTTCCTTCTGGTATCTGATGCGTACTAAGATTGGCAATAAAGAAAATACTGCCAAGTAGGATGAATAATAAGTAAATAAAAATGAAACATTTTATTAAAAATCTAATAAAAGCATAATAAAATTATGCACACCAATATTAGCAGGAGCCATCCTGCTAATATTGCTTTATACGGTGTTTCGTTTTATAATGATGTATAGATTGCGATAGCAGCATGGAGGATTGGCTATAAATATGGAGACGAAAGACGATTTTATAGTAGAAGGATATCGCTTTGCAACATTGGCGGATGCCGAAACCGCAAGGCTGGATGCAAAAAGGGTGAAAAATCTGGAGGATAATCTTGATTATAAGAAGCCGCAGAATGTTCTGGCGCTTTATCATAAGGCGCTGGATACCAAAATCTTTCAAACCCCTATTGGGTTCTCATATCTGATAAAGTTACAAGACCGTCTGAAACGCTGCGGTATTGCGCCGGAGAATATAAGACCGGTTCAGCTTAATACTACTTTTACAAATAAGACAGAAGCTAATCGTTCCATAAGACGCAGTATTGCGGCAAGGCAGCCTGAATATAAGGGGAGATTTATAGCCTCAGTATGTATAAATATACTTATGGTTGTGATGATCATAGCTATGTTTGTAATTGCGTTAGAAAGTGATCATCCTAACATAATTAATTACAGAAGGGAAATAGTCAACGAATATTCTGAGTGGGAGCAGGAACTTACGGAAAGAGAGCAGGCAGTCCGCGCTGCGGAAAGGGAAGCTGGAATTACTCCTTAAATGTGAATAATTACTGTTAAAACATGGAAAGGATAGTCTGTGAATGGATAAACTGAAAATTTTAGTGGTTGATGATGAAAGCCGTATGCGTAAGCTTGTTAAAGACTTTTTATTAAAAAGCAATTATGAAGTTATAGAAGCTCAGGACGGCGTACAGGCATTGGATATTTTCTTTGAAAATAACGATATTGCGCTGATCATATTGGATGTTATGATGCCTAATATGGACGGTTGGGATGTATGCAGGGAAATACGCGCTTATTCCAAAGTGCCAATAATTATGTTAACCGCCAAATCCGATGAAAGAGATGAACTGTTAGGCTTTGAACTTGGTATAGACGAATATATTTCCAAGCCATTCAGCCCTAAAATTCTGGTAGCGCGGGTAGAAGCAATTCTGCGCCGGACAAATCAGCTTACTTCCGATGAGGTTTTAGAAGCCGGAGGTATTACAATTAACAAAGCGGCGCACATCGTTAAAGTGGACGGAGAACAGGTAGAACTCAGCTATAAAGAGTTTGAGCTGCTTTCGTATTTTGTTGAAAACAAGGGGCTTGCATTGTCTAGGGAGAAAATCCTTAACAGTGTATGGAATTACGATTATTTCGGCGATGCAAGAACAATAGATACCCATGTAAAAAAGCTGCGCAGTAAAATGGGCCCGAAGGGCGATATGATTAAGACGATTTGGGGCATGGGGTATAAGTTTGAAACGGAATAAAATAATATGAAGATACCAAAGCAATATGAATTACAGGATGGAATAATTTATTATATTGAAATTGCCCGTAGAGATGTCAGACCGGATACCTCTCTTTGTATAACTGCCTATGAGGGAACGGCAGAGTTTCTTGCCATTCCGTCACGGATAGATAATAAGCCTGTAACCGCAATCGCCAAAAAGGCTTTTTGGGACAATCGGTGTCTGCAGCATATCGTGCTTCCGGATACGATTGATTCTGTTGGCGACTGGGCTTTTTCAGCCTGCTATATGCTTCGGGATATTACGCTGCCTTATAGGGAAATTAATTTAGGAAAGCAGATTTTTCATAAGTCGGAGAAGCTGCATGAAATTTTTATTTCAGATTCTGATATGGAAAAAGATAAGGCGCTTCCTAAGCTGCTTGCTATGGCAGTGACTAAACTCGAGGCGGAATATCTGCTCAACCCACTTCAGGCGGGGAACGATAATTGGTATCAGAATCTGGATTCCAAGATTCTTACGGTACTTAATGAATCAGAGGAGAGCGCACTGAAAAATCTGGTATACTGCGCAGAGGAGGATATGGGTGCCAAACAAGAGGCGTGCCTGAAAGCGCTTGCATATAAAAAGGCAGGAATTGCGTTTATGCGCCTTGTATATTCAAATAAAATAACAAATGTTACGAAAAAGTGCCTTGCAGACTTTTTGCTTCAAAGAACCAAAGGCTGTAAGGATGAGTCCGCATGGGAGTTTGTAAAAGAAAACCATAATATGGGAATGCAGTATTGTGATAAACTGTTTGAAATTAACGGAATTAATGATGAAAATATAAATGAGGTTTTGGATGATTTGGATGAGGATAATGTCGAACTTAAAGCTTACTTATTAAAAAAGTGGCAGAGTAGAGGGCAAAACATAGATATTTGGGAGTCACTTGAGTTTGAATAGGGTGAAAAATAAATTTTTCACCATTTGAGAGAAAGGTATGGTTATTAGTTATGGAAAGAAAGCAAAAGGGAGAGAATATTTCTATTGAACAGATAGATGAAACTAATTTAGAACAGGTAATAGCTATGTTGGACGGATTTGCATCATCTGATGCCAGCAGACTTAAAATTGATGTATCGGATGAATATGCACAAGGCGAGGTCAAAAGGCAGTACCATCATGGCCGCTGTGATATCGGCAGTCCCTGGGCACGAGGCTGTGCATTTGATGTACTTGAGGATTAAACATGGATAAAGTTATGGCGTAATATTGAAAGGAAGAGTATGAAATATTCCATAAAAAAACAATTTGCAGGCGTTTTATGTCTTATAATGGTGGGAACGATACTTTTGTGCTGGTTTATTAATAATACCTTCCTTGAAGATTATTATATAAGAAACAAGCAGACGGTTCTTATGAATACCTATGATTACATGAATCTTGCATCTAATGAGGGCAAGATAAGTACGGAAGAATTTGACATTGAATTTCAGAAAATCTGCGGCAGGAATAATATAAGCTTTATTCTTCTGGATGCAGAAACCCATACGCTTAAAACCTCCGAAGATGACCGTGAGAGATTAAGCAGAAGGCTTTTGGATAATTTGTTTGATAACGTAAATTATGACAATATCAATATACTGGAAAAAGGAAGTAATTACGAAATCAGAATAACCTTAGACGACAGGACTAAGACGGAGTATATGGAAATGTGGGGAGTGCTTGACAACGGTCACCTTTTTTTGTTCCAGAATCCGATTGAAAGTATTAAGGAGAGTGTAAAGTTAGCCAACCGTTTTCTTGCATATGTAGGAATTATTGCAGCTGTTCTTGGTGTTATGACCGGAATGTGGGTATCCGGTAAAATCGCCAAACCGATAATGGAACTCACCCAGATATCCGAGCGCATGATACATCTGGATTTTGACGCTAAATACAGTGGTAACAGCAGGACGGAAATTGCGCTTCTTGGACATAACATAAACGAACTTTCCTATACCCTTGAGAAAACAATTTCAGAGTTAAAAACCGCCAATAACGAGCTGCAAAGGGATATAGAGCAAAAAAATGAAATCGACGAAATGCGTAAGGAATTCCTTTCTAACGTATCTCATGAGCTGAAAACCCCGATTGCACTTATACAAGGATACGCGGAAGGGTTAAAAGAAGGAATTAATGATGATGCTGAAAGCAGGGAATTTTATTGCGACGTAATTATGGATGAGTCTGCGAAGATGAATCTTATGGTCAAGAAACTTATGACGTTAAATCAGCTTGAGTTTGGTAATGACGCTGTAACGATGGAGCGTTTTGACATTGTGTCCCTTATTCAAAACTATATTCACTCAGCCGGGATTTTGACAAGACAAAAGGAAATTTCGGTACGCATGCAGGACTATGAGCCGATTTATGTTTGGGCGGATGAGTTTAAGACTGAGGAAGTTTTCATGAACTATTTCAGCAATGCCATCAATTATGTCTTATATGAAAAAATCATTGACGTAAAGCTTCATAAATTAGGAAATAAAGTCAGGATATCGGTATTTAATACCGGAAAGCCTATACCGGAGGAGAGCCTTGAGCATCTTTGGGAAAAATTTTATAAGGTGGATAAGGCAAGGACGAGGGAGTACGGCGGCAGCGGCATAGGCTTATCTATTGTCAAAGCGATAATGGAGTCTATGGGACAGGAATATGGCGTAATAAATTACGACAACGGAGTGGAGTTCTGGTATGAGCTGGAAATGGCATAATGTTGGAAGTGTTTTGGATAGTGTAAAAATAATTTGTCATAAAATAAATTATGGGGTATAATATAAATTGTCTGTGAAGATATATCTTTAATTAATGACAATAGAAAGTTTGCAGGCTGATAGAAAGGCATGGTTATTTCTATTGTATAAAATAAATATATTTAGGGAGAATGTGGTTTCAGTGAAAAAGATAAGTATTTTATTGTGCGGTATTGGTATTGCCTGCGCGCTTACAGGCTGTGGGGATACTGTGCCGGAGTTAACACAGGAAGAAAACGACATTATTACGGAGTACGCGGTGGGGCTTTTACTTAAATATGATAAGTATCATAGCAGTCATTTAGTGGATCTGACTGCTTATGAAGAGGAACAGGACAGCGCTAAAGCGGAAGAAATCGAAGAAGAAAATAAGGTGGAACCGGAAGAAATTCAGGACGAGCCATCCGTAGATAATGCTGAGGTTGTAGATGTCAGTGAGGAATATTCTGCATCTTCTATAGAAGAGTTTTATGGTATAGAAGGATTTTCATTTCAATATACCGGTTATGAATTGAAAAATGAATATCCGGATGTGGCGCAGGATAGCGCAGAGGCCTTTTTTGCAATGCAGGCAACTCCCGGCACGCAGTTATTGGTGTTAAAATTCCAGGCAGTAAATAACAGCGGCATGGAACGGGAATTAAATATGATAAACTGTGGAATGAAATCAAAGGTCTCAGTTAATGGTGATGCTTCTAAGAGCGTATTGTCTACCATGCTGTTAAATGATATACAGACCTATAAAGGTACTATTGAAGCAAACGCATCAACGGAACTTGTTGCTATTGTTGAAGTGCCTGAAGGAACTAATGTAAATAATATCTCAATCCAGCTTAAAAGCGATGACGACAGTGCCCAGATATCGCTGCAATAATATAAGTTATAAAAATACTTGAAAATAATTT
>CAMWKB010000094.1 GCA_947174705.1 uncultured Lachnospiraceae bacterium | reverse complement strand
GTCATTATGTATATACCGTTTCAATGTGAAAGACTCTCAAAGCTTATATTCATATCCACATCGGTATTAATCCCCGACACTTTACCTTTATCCGTATACTGCCACACCTTAAAATCATACGGATAATAAAGTTCCGTATCATATTGGGCAAACCACTTATCGTAATCTTCAAGCTGCTCTATATCTAAAAGCATCATAAAGGTCTTTAAATTGCCGTAAATCATTGGAGTATAGCCTGCTTTTTTTATCATATCGCAAAAAGCAATGCAATACTCGGTGCGTTCCTCTTTGGTTACATCTTCTGTTCTTGCATTATCCACATTTACCGCTTCTACATCAAGAACAACAGGATATGTAACGTTATAAGGCTCTATCTCATTAAGAACGAACTCCGCCTCTTCTTTGGCTTCCTCTACGCTTGTTGCCTGGGAAAAGAAGTATACGCCGACATCTATATTATTATTAATAGCTCCTTCTATATTATTATTAAAGGTATCGTCCTTTTTGATTTCTCCCTCCGTATATCCCCGAATTCCCAGTCTTATAAAGGCATATTCCACATCATCCTGTGCGACCTTTTTCCAGTCTATTTTCTCCTGATATTTTGATACGTCAATGCCTTTGTGGGATATAAGGTTATCGCCCTCATAGTACTCTAACAATTCGTCTTCGTTAACTACAAAATTATCTTTTACATATGTATGATGCTCAAGCTTATCTAAAATCGGGAAAAAATAATACTGGCTGGCATCCACCATCACTATCTCATCAGGATAAAAATGCCGTATCATCTTAAGCGCCCCGTCTCCGGAAAGCATCATATCTTTCATACTATCCAATATTTCTTTCCTGGTTTCATCCGACGCCTGTTTAAATACTTCTTCGGTATTGCTGTTAATTAAAGCCGCTACCTCTTCTTCGGTATAATTTCCCTGCAAAGTTTCCAGTTCATTCATTACCTCTACATTTTCAAGCTGCGCTGCGCTGTATTTAAATACCATTATCATACAGAGGGTAACTGAACATAATGTAATAATGCAGAGAATAATGGAGCCAAAAAGTATTGCATTTTCATTTTTCCTGCGTTTTTTCCCCTTAAGTCTCATCTGTGAATTATTATCCTGCATATTAAACCCATGCCTTTCCCTTATCTAAATACGTTCACTAAAATAACTTTTATATCCTTCACCGAATATTTCGGTTGCGCTGGTAATTATCATAAACGCCTCAGAATCCTCTTCTTTGACAATTGCTTCAACCCTTGGGGAAGTATGCTTTTTGACCGCACACATTAACACCCTCTTGGGATTACCGCTGAATGCGCCGTGTCCTTCTAAATAAGTCACCCCGATATCTAAATCCCTGAGCATTCTGTCCGCTATAGCCGTCGGTTTATCGCTGATTATATAAAGTAATTTTGCCTCGTCCTTTCCGTACAGTACAATATCCAGCATAACTGAGTTAACCACGACCAAAATTCCGGCATATAAAGCGGAATCAATATTCCTGAAAACAATCGCTGACAGGGTTATAACAATAACGTCTGTTATAAAAAAAATTGCCCCTGTTTTTAAATGCGGTAATTTTAATCTCAGACATTTAACAATAATGTCCATTCCGCCGGTAGTTGCACCGACTCTCATTATCATTCCGATGGATACGGCATATAAAACGCCGCCTGATAATGCTGCTAAAAGTATATCATCCGTTGCGGCTCCAAGGGGAGCTAAAATATTGGTAACTACGGAAATAATTGCAAGCGCATAAATCGTAGAAACCGTAAAATTCAGCCCGAACTTATATATAGCAAGCAAAAGAATCGGAACATTCAATATAAAAATAAGCGTTCCTGTCTCTACCGGTAATACCCTGCTTATAATAATGGCAATTCCTGACACTCCACCGGGCGCCATATTGTTAGGGTCTATGAATGAACTGATTGCCACAGAATTAATAACAGCTGCTATTGTAATGATTGCATACTTTTTTATAATACTGGTCTTCATAATATAATCGATATCTCCTATAGGTTACATTATTCCGATTTTCTTACATTATATTCCTACTCACCTGCTATATGTTGGCACGTATCAGCTCAGGCTTATAACCATTTTCTTTAAGCGCATTAATAATCTGATTCTTATGTTCCGTACCATATGCTTCCATAGTAATTCTAAGTTCCACTGCTGCATTCCTGTTAATGGATACAAACTGGTTATGTTCAAGTTTTATGACATTTCCGCTCTGTTTGGCAATTACATCCGACACTCTGGATAATTCGCCCGGTTTATCCGGAAGAAGCACCGATACGGAAAAGATTCTGTCACGCATTACAAGTCCCTGCTGTACAACTGACGACATCGTAATAACATCCATATTACCGCCGCTTAGTATGGACACGATTTTCTTATTTTTTACATCCAGATGTTTGAGCGCCGCTACGGTAAGAAGACCTGAATTTTCTACAATCATCTTGTGATTCTCTACCATATCAAGAAAGGCTACAACCAGCTCCTCATCCTCAACCGTAATAATACCGTCCAGACTTTTGCTTACATACGGAAAAATTATGTTACCCGGCGTTTTAACTGCCGTACCGTCGGCTATGGTATTTACACCGCCCAAAGTCGTAACCTTACCTGCCTTGATTGATTCCTGCATACAGTTTGCGCCCGCAGGCTCTACGCCGATTACCTTTATCTTGGGATTTAAGAGCTTGGCAAGCGCTGAAACGCCTGTTGCAAGCCCGCCGCCGCCAATAGGTACAAGAATATAGTCAACAAGCGGAAGCTCTTTAATAATCTCCATCGCAATAGTTCCCTGCCCAGTCGCTACGTCCAAATCGTCAAACGGGTGTACAAACGTATACCCATTCTCCTCTGCAAGTTTATACGCATGAGCACATGCCTCATCATAAACATCTCCATACAAAACCACTTCAGCGCCGTAACCCTTGGTTCTGTTAACCTTTATGAGCGGAGTAGTCGTCGGCATTACGATTGTAGCCTTAACCCCATAGCACTTAGCCGCATAAGCAACTCCCTGCGCATGGTTTCCGGCAGATGCCGTAATCAGCCCCTTCTGCCTGTCCTCTTCCGAAAGCGTACTCAGCTTATAATATGCTCCTCTTAACTTGTACGCACCCGTAAACTGCATATTCTCAGGCTTCAAATAAACCTTATTCCCGGTCTGTGCACTGAAATAGTCGCTGTAAACCAGTTTGGTCTCCATCGTGACCTTCTTAACTACCTCGCATGCCTCTTCAAATTTCTCCAAAGATAACTTTTTCTCCATTGTATCCTCACTCCTTCTATCAACAAATTGAAAAAACTCAGTCCATGGTGTCTGCGACATCAAACAACGCATTCACAAACTGCTCCGCGTCAAATTTCTGCAAATCCTCAATTTTTTCACCTACTCCGATATATTTAACCGGAATTTTAAGCTCTGACTGAATCGCTACCGCAATCCCCCCCTTAGCCGTTCCGTCCATTTTAGTAAGAATAATTCCTGTCAAATCCGCAACTTCTCCAAACTCTTTGGCCTGCTGCAGCGCATTCTGCCCTGTGGTCGCATCCAAAACTACCAGATTCTCCCTGTGGGCATCCGGAAATTCCTTATCAATAATACGGTTAATCTTCTTAAGCTCTTCCATTAAGTTTTTCTTATTATGAAGCCGTCCGGCGGTGTCGCATAAAAGTACATCCACATTTCTTGACCTTGCTGCCGTAACCGCATCATAAATCACGCTTGCAGGGTCGGCTCCCTCATTTCCACCGATTATATCAACGCCTGCACGATGCGCCCATTCCGTAAGCTGCTCGCCCGCTGCTGCACGGAAGGTATCGGCCGCCGCCATAAGCACCTTCCTGCCCTGACCTTTAAGCTGTCCTGCAAGCTTTCCTATGGATGTGGTCTTACCCACGCCGTTTACGCCTATTACAAGAACGATGGACTGTTTATGCTCGAATTCATAAGCAGCTTCTTCCACCTGCATCTGTTCTTTAATATTCTGTATCAGAAATTCCTTGCACTCATCAGGCTGCTTGATATGATTCTCCTTTACCTGCTCCCGCAGTTTCTCCAAAATCTCCTGCGTAGCCCTGACGCCTATATCGCCAATAATAAGAATCTCTTCCAGTTCTTCGTAGAAGTCTTCATCTATATTCGAAAAACCGCTAAAAACTGAATCAATTCCCGATACGATATTATTTCTGGTTTTAGATAAACCTTCCTTCAATCTACTGAAAAAACTCTTCTTTTCTTCACTCATAAATTATTCAATCCTCATTCTTTAATTATTCATCAGCCTGCGACGTCTGCGTTAATCATCTAATTCCTTATCAATTAAGTTTACGCTTACCAAAGTGGAAATACCTTTTTCCTGCATTGTAATACCATACAGACGGTCCGCCTTTTCCATTGTTCCGCGCCTGTGTGTAATAACAATAAACTGAGTATTCTTAGTCAGCTTATGTAAATATTTTGCAAAACGTCCTACATTATTTTCATCCAGTGCGGCTTCAATCTCGTCCAAAAGACAAAACGGCGAGGGCTTAAGATTCTGGATTGCAAACAGCAGGCAGATTGCAGTAAGCGATTTCTCTCCACCAGACATCTGCATCATGTTTACCAGTTTCTTACCCGGCGGCTGTGCAATTATACGGATTCCTGCCTCAAGCACATCCTCATCTTCAACTAATTCAAGAGTTCCCCTTCCGCCGCCAAACAGCTCTTTAAATACAGAGTTAAACTCCCTGTTTATTTCAGAAAATTTCTCATTAAACTGCTTGCGCATGGAAGTATCCAGTTCTTCTATAATCCCAAGCAGGGTCTTCTCCGCTTCAACCAGGTCGTCATGCTGCGTCTTTAGGAAAGTATAACGCTCCATGATGTTTCTATAATCCTCAATCGCATTGACATTGACATCGCCTAACTTACGGATTTCATCCTTTAAGACTGAAATTTGCTTTTTCATTACTGACAGGTCTGTCATTTCTTCATTACGAAGCGCCGAAGCATCAGATAAAGTAATCTCGTACTCATCCCACATATAGTTAATCTGTGATTCAATGGATTCTTCCAATTTTTCCTTCTGCGAATTCAGACGGTAAACCTCTTTATCAAGCGAGGTCATCTTCTGGGAAAGTTCTTCTCTTTCGTTAAAGAAGTTCTTCTGCTTAGCCGTTAATTCCTCTTTGGATGCTATATCTTCACTGAGTTTAATCTCTGTATCCGACTGGGTTGTGTGCGAAGCAAGAATTGTTTTCTCTATCTCCAAAATACTTTCTTTCTTGCGCTCCACCTCTTCTTTTCCAAGCTGCAGGCCTTCCTTAACTTCTTTAAGCTCTAAATCATAACGCTCGATTTCCGCATCTATACGGTCTATATTCTGCTTATGGAAGCCTTCTTTCTGACGCATTTTCTCAACTTCAACATCCCATTCGGCAACTTTGGCAGACTGCTCTGATTCCTTGGAGCGCTCGGTTTCCAGCTCTTTCTGGAATTCTGAAATCTGCGCTTCCACATTCTTTTCTAACTGCTCGGAAGCCTCAAGTTCTTTGACAATAGCTTCCTTATCAGCCTGTATTTCCGTCATCTGGGTATCCATTTCCTGCTCTTCTGTCTTTAACTCGCCAAAACCTTCTGCTGCTTCATCCTTACGCTCTCTTGCCTGACTGACATTCAGTCTTGCGGTATTCTGCTCGATAAACTTACGCTGAAGCTGTCCCTTTATATCTTCTATCTCAAGACGCAGCTTATTTCTCTTTGCCTTAGTCTCTTCTATATCCACCAAAATCTTGTCGATTTCTACAACATATTGCTTTACCTTTTTCTCAAGCTCGTCCATCTCACGGCGGCGTCCAAGCAGATTGCTGTTATTCTTGAAATTACCTCCGCTGATTGCTCCGCCGGGAACCAAAAGTTCACCTTCAAGCGTAACCATCCTGATGCCATAGTGAAACTTAGCGGCAATCTTTACCGCATTATCGACATTGTCAACGACTACTATTCTTCCAAGCATTGACTTTGCGACATTTTTATATTTTTTATCCACCTTCACAAGCTCATCAGCCATGCCGATTACGCCCTTTTCCTTAAGCGCTTCAGGGTTTTTAAACTCCTGCGGGTCTGTAATGCTTGTAAGCGGAAGGAAGGTTGCACGACCTGCCCTTGTCTTTTTGAGAAAAGCAATCATGCTCTTTGCGGTTTCTTCATCTTCTGTAACAATGTTCTGGATATTTCCGCCAAGCGCTATCTCGATTGCGGTTTCGTATTTTTCATCTACCTGAATAATATCGGCTACAACACCGATAATACCTTTTTTATCGGATTTCTGCTCCATAACGGCTTTGACTGCACCGCCGTAGCCCTCGTAACGCTCCGTAAGATTGGAAAGTGCTTCCAATTTGGATTTCTCCTGATGATAAAGCACCTGCGTATCACGCAGCTTCTGGTCCTTACCGGCAAGCTCCTCTCTCATTCCGGCAAGGTTTTCTTCCTTTGATTCCTGGTCATCCTTGAGTTTCTGAATCGCTGCGTTTACTCTTTCAAACTCTTCCTCTAAATTCTTGATGGTCTCAACCTGAGCTGCTTCATCCGATTTTGCACGCAAAATCCTTGAATTTAACTCTGCCTTCCGAATCTGGATTTGCTCAAGCATAGTATCAAAACGACCCATCTTGGATTTGATGGTAGCCCTGTTATTAAGTGCGTCAATAATAGTGTTCTTGCCGCTTTCAATATGATTATTCAGCTCTTCAATTTTATTTTGCACACTTTCTAAGAGCTGCCTGGCTTCCTCTCTCTCACCTTCAAGGGCACTCAGCTTCTCGTCAATCTCTGACTTATCCTGTAAAATACCTTCCTTTTCCTGATTCTTCTCCCCAATCGTTGCCTGAAGGGTTTCAATCCTCGTACGCAGATGCTCCTCATTGCCCTGCGCCGCATTAATCTGCTCTTTTAAGACATTGACTTCCCCCTCTAATTTAGAGCGCATTACGCCCGTATCCGCAAGCGTACTCCTTGCCTGCTCAATCTCCTGCTCTAAAATCTCAATACGGCTCTCTATTTTCTCATATTCGTCTTTAATATGCTCGAATTTCTGTGTTGTGTCCTCTAAATCGCCGTTTGCAATATTTAATTTTCCTTCTGCCTCATCAAGCTGTTCCTTAACTTTAATATTTTCCACCAAAAAGGCATTTATATCCAAGGTCTTAAGTTCTTCTTTTTTACGTAAATAAATTCTCGCTTTTTCGGATTGTTTTTCAAGCGGCCCAATCTGTTTCTCTAACTCGGTCAAAATATCATTGATACGCACAAGATTCTGCTTCTCATCCTCTAACTTCTTCTGCGCCGCATATTTTCTGCGTTTAAACTTAACAATTCCCGCCGCTTCATCAAATAGCTCACGACGTTCTTCCGGCTTACCGCTGAGAATCTTATCAATCTGACCCTGACCGATAATTGAATAACCTTCCTTGCCGATACCGGTATCATAGAAAAGCTCGTTTACATCCTTAAGACGGCATATTGTGCCGTTTATCATATATTCACTTTCACCTGAACGATACAACCGTCTTGATACGGTAACCTCGTCATAATCAATCGCAAGCTGATGGTCCGCATTATCAAGGGTAATGGCAACATAAGCATAGCCCAGAGCCTTACGAAGCTCGGTTCCGGAAAAAATGACATCCTGCATGGAAGCGCCGCGAAGCTGCTTAATACGCTGCTCTCCAAGCACCCATCTTACCGCATCCGCAACGTTACTCTTGCCGCTGCCGTTAGGGCCTACTATTCCCGTAATACCGTTGTGAAACTTAAATGTAATTTTATTTGCAAACGATTTAAAACCTTGTACTTCTATGCTTTTTAAATACATGTGTTATTTAACTCCTGTTCGGTTTATATGCTGCAGTGCTTCATATGCGGCCTGCTGTTCGGCTGCTTTTTTGGTCTTTCCGGCGCCGCTGCCTATTCTCTCCTTATCAATCATTGCCTCAACTACAAAGACCTTATTATGGTCAGGTCCTTTTTCCGATATAAGCTCGTAGTGAAGCACGCCTCTGTTATTCTGCTGCACCACCTCTTGCAGAATGGTTTTGGCATCATAAAAAAGTTTCTTACTGTCAAGGTCGGATAAGATGAATCTATGAATATATCCGGCGGCTTCCTCCATGCCGCTGTCAAGATATATCGCGCCTATAATTGCTTCCATGACGTCGCAGATAATAGAATCCTTATCCCTTCCGCCCGTCATTTCCTCTCCTTTTCCAAGCAGAATATATTCCTCTAATCCAAACTGTCTCGCGCAGTAGGCAAGCGCCGACTCACACACCATAGAGGCCCTGAGTTTTGTAAGCTCCCCTTCTTTCATCGAATCATTCCGGTGAAAAAGAAACTCACTCGATACCAGCTCTAAAACTGCGTCTCCCAAAAACTCTAAACGTTCATAGTCCTCAAATTTATTGATCTTCTGCTCATTAGCAAAAGAACTATGAGTTAATGCCCGCCTAAACAGGAGCTTATCCTTAAAATGATATCCTATTTTATTTTCCAGTTCACCTAAATCTCTTCTCTCCATCCGGTTCTGCTCCCAAACAATAGAAAGCACGCCCTACGAGCTTCTATTGTCATGAATTTTAAAAAGCGCAAGCTCAGCATCTTGCGCTTTCCACTACTGCCTGAACAATTTTTATACCGCCGAATCTTCCACATCCTTGATTAAATTAACGGCTTCACCCACCGTTGTAATCTTCTCTACTTTTTCCGCCGGAATTTCTATATCAAACTCATCTTCAAGTCCCATTACAATTTGAAAAACATCCAGTGAATCCGCACCCAAATCTTCCATAAAAGTAGTTTCCGGTGTGATTTCTTCCGGGTCCACATTTAAAACATCGGCAATAATCTTTTTTAATTTATCAAATTCCATTTAAACAGCCAGCCTTCCTTAATCCTGTACGGTAATTTTCTCTCTTATCTTTTCATTGATTCTCTGTTCTTTAAAAGTAACACACTGCAAGATAGAGTTCTTTATCTCAACTGAAGTTGAACTGCCATGTGTCTTAACCACCAGACCGTTAAGTCCAAGCATAGGCGCACCGCCATACTGCTCAAGGTCAAAGGCCTTCAGGGTTTGTTTCAAAGCAGGCTTCACCAAAAGGGCGCCAATCTTACTTCTGAGGGAAGTCATCATTCCTGCCTTCACCTTTTTAATAAGTGTAGCTCCAACGCCTTCATACATTTTAAGTATAACATTTCCTACAAACGCTTCACAAACGATTACATCCGCCATTCCACTTGGAATATCCCTTGCCTCAATACTGCCTATGAAATTAATATCCGGGCAGTTTTTAAGAAGCGGAAATGTCTCTTTTACAAGTGCGTTGCCTTTCTCCTCCTCGGCGCCGATATTAACGATTGCCACCTTGGGAGCTTTTACGTTCATGACATTTTCCATATAAATAGAGCCCATTTTGGCAAACTGCACAAGATGGGAAGGTCTTGCATCCACATTGGCACCGCAGTCAACTAAAAGTGCGCAGCCGTTCTCCGTAGGAATCACCGGTGCAAGCGGCGGTCTCTCAACCCCTTTAATACGTCCGACTATAACTTGTCCGCCAACTAAGGTTGCTCCGGTGCTTCCGGCTGAAACATAGGCGTCGCAAGTGCCGTCTTTAACCAGATTAAGCGCTTTTACCAAAGAAGAATCCTTTTTCTTACGTATTGCCATAACAGGCGGTTCTGCAGTTTCGATTATTTCTTCTGCATTTACGATCACAAGCTGCTCTGACGGATAGGTGTAGCTCTCAAGCTCTTTCTTAAGCACGGCTTCCTTACCTGTCAGATATACTTTTACTTTATTATTTTCATTAATAGCTTCTATTGCGCCTTTTACAATCTCCTTAGGCGCATTATCGCCGCCCATAGCGTCTAAAGCTACGTTAACATATTCTCCCATGCTCTTAATCTGCTCCTATCTTTTGAGAAATCCATACCTCAAAGCATCTTATATTAATATACTAGACCATAGGGTAAAAATCAAGCTATTGGACAAAAAAATTCCCCATCAGAATATCTGGCGGGGAATATGGATTAATCAACTGCAATAATTTCTTTTTTGTTATATGTGCCGCATTTCTTGCATACTCTGTGAGGTACCATTAATGCGCCGCACTTGCTACATTTTACTAATGTAGGAGCAGTCATTTTCCAGTTTGCTCTTCTCTTATCTCTTCTTCCTTTGGAAGATTTGTTCTTAGGACAAATAGACAT
>CAMWKB010000093.1 GCA_947174705.1 uncultured Lachnospiraceae bacterium | reverse complement strand
ATATATGAAATTGTGACAGCGTAAATTTAAGCGTAAATTAAAATGTTTTGGCAGCAAATGCCGTAGGTTTAGGGAAGGGCATGGTACTTAATTTAATGAATTTTGGTCAGGGAAGTAATAAGAATAATAGTAATGATAATTTAAAAAATATAGTGAAGTTGGTATGTATCTTAGCAGGGATGGTTTTCTTATTTAAGCTGTGGTATAACCAGATGGATAATAAAAAGGAATTAGTGGAGCCGGAAGGAGAAAAGATAACCGTAGAGGATGTGAATATTTTATTAAGTGCTTTGAATTTGGACATACAAGTTGGAGAAGGTATAGCAGCATACAAAACAGATAGCGTATCCGGCGACAGCTTATCACTAAGGAAAGATAATGATTCAAATATAAATGCTGATTCCGTACTTCTCACATATGAACAATACAAGAAAATTTATGAATACATAGAGGGCGCGGATAAAGATATACCGGATTTTGCGGGCAAATATGAAGATTTTCATACCGTTTTAAAAGAGGATTGGTATCAGGCGTTTCGGCTCATGCTTGCGTATTATGATACTGAATCCTCCATATGGAAGACGACTCTATTTATATTAAAGACGGATGCTGAAGAAAATAAGATATACACTCCGGAGAATGAATATAGTTATCTTTCGTCATCTTTTGCGGATTCAGAATTTAATAAAGAAGAGGTCTACGTTAAGAATGACAAACTTTTAACAAGCATACGGGTATTGGATGAAAGAACTATCTTAGAAAACGTATGGGTAATGGAAGTATCGGATGATGATAATGAGTATGCACTTGAGTGTTTCTACCGCCAGCTTAATTTTAATGTAATAACGTCTGAGTCCGCGCAGAGAGAACAGGTCGCGGATTTGACTTTTGAAGGAGGAAAACTTACAAAGGTAGAAGGTAAGGATGAAAAGATACGCGGCAGGCTGCTCAGCGTATCGGATGATTCCATGGAAATAGAGGGCTGTGGAAGTTATGAGACGGAAGAAGGGTTAGAGGTCTATAAGCTTTACGGCACGCTGCAGACGCAGAAAAAAAGCGATTTGATGATAGGCTACGATTACACTGACTTTGTAGTTAAAAATAATAAAATCTGCGCCTGTCTGGTGTCCAGGGAGGGAGAAATAGACCAGATTCGTGTGCTTTTAAAAAATACCGGAAACGGCAGTTATTATTATGATGAAGCGAAAGTTACGGTGGATGGTGAAGAAACTTTGGTGAAGGCTGACGAGATGGACACCGGTGAGAGGCGCAGCTTTAAGAGTAATGCATTGACCGATAAAGTCAAGATAGAAATAGACGGCGTAAATAAAGCTGATAATTTATACAGGGGAACACTGGAATTTTATAAGACAAAGGAAGGGATGGCAATTATCAATGAATTGCCTTTGGAAGAATACCTGTATGCGGTAGTGCCCAGTGAAATGCCCGCCTATTATCCTATGGAAGCCCTTAAAGCGCAGGCGGTCTGTGCCAGAACTTATGCATACCGCCATATTCTGCATGCTGGTCTTGCCGGTTTTGGCGCGCATTTAGACGACACTACATCCTATCAGGTTTATCATAATATTGATGAAAATGCTGCAACGACTACGGCGGTAAAAGAGACTGACGGGATGATGTTATATTATCAGGATGAACTGGCGGAAAATTACTATTATTCAACATCCTGCGGATACGGCACGGATACAACAATATGGAAGACTGAGGCAGCGCAGCACATCCCTTATATAAAAGGAGTAAAAATTGCGGGGGAAGAGGATAGAAATAATGCGCCTGATGCGGATGAGCTTAAGGAAGAGGAAAAATTTGCCGCCTATATAAAGAGCGTGGATGAGACGGATTTTGAAAGCGGTGAGGCGTGGTACAGATGGCGGTATGATGTAGAAGAGTTAGACGCGGATAAAATGCTTGAGAGGATAAAGGAGCGTTATAAGGCAAACGCCTCTTTGGTGCTTACTAAAAAAGAGGGCGCAGACGGTGACTATTATGTATCCGAGCCTGTGAAAAGCCTTGGAAAGATAAAGGACATAAGTATAAGTAAAAGAGGTGCGGGCGGAATAGCCGACGAGCTGATTATCACAGGAAGTAAGGCTGTAATAAAGATAATTTCTGAGTACAATATCCGTAGAATCCTGTGTGATGGAGAGGGAAAAGTCATCAGGCAGGACGGGAGCAGCGTGGCGGCCGCTACGCTTTTACCAAGCGCCTTTTTAATAATAGAGACTGGAAAATCGGGGGAAGATGTGATAGGATATAGTGTAATTGGCGGAGGCTATGGGCATGGCGTAGGCATGTCGCAGAACGCAGCCAAGGAAATAGGCAGTCTGGGATATGGATATCAGGAAATCCTTGGAGTATTTTTTGCAGACTGCGAGGTACGTAAATGAGAACTGTTATCAGATTGTATTTTATAATAAAAGATTTTTCCAGGGAGATGACCCAGAAAAATACAAGTGCATTTGCAGCCAGCGCCGCCTTCTTTTTATTTTTGTCACTGGTGCCGTTGCTTATGGCTCTGTGCGCGATTTTGCCATACACGCCTTTGACGGCGGAGAATCTTATAATGGCGATTTTAAAAGTTATACCGGGTGCGATAGAAGGCTTTGTAGAAAGAGTAGTGTATGATGTATACGAAAGGTCGGCAGGCACGATTACGGTATTTGCAATCGTGACAATTTGGTCTGCGGCTAAGGCGATGCTGGCACTGATACAGGGGCTCAATGAAGTTAACGACATCGAGGAGAAACGCGGCTATATATCGCTTCGCTTCGTGGCGTGTTTATACACAATTATAATGCTGTTTGCCATTCTCATTTCCATTTTTATCATGGTATTCGGTAATGTAATAGTCAATGTTGCACTAAAGGATTTTCCGAATCTTAAGCTTATCGTGCAGCTTATTATGCGCTTTAGGTTTATATTTTCATGGCTTGTGCTGACGCTTATATTTGCGCTTATTTATTCATATGTACCGGGTATTAAGCTGAAATTTAAAAGCCAGCTTCCCGGAGCGGCATTTTCCGCTGTGGTATGGAGTGCGGCGTCCTTTGTTTTTTCCGTATACATTGAAAGTTTTAACGGCTTTGAAACCTACGGAAGCCTGACAACGGTTGTAATATTGATGTTCTGGTTTTATATGATGATGTATATACTGCTAATCGGCGCCCATATGAACCGGTATTTCGGTCCTGTTTACAAATTCCTGTTCGGATGGCTTGACAAGTCGGTAAAAACTCATTAAACTATAACAAGAATCATTTAGCGGTTTTTAAAATTTAGTTAACATAACTATATATAAAGGCTGTGAAGGTGTTAAGTAGAACCGTATTTTCTTACAGAGAGAGGAAGTCATCGGCTGTAAACTTCCTTAAGTTCAAATAAGGTTACGAATTTCCCACCGGAGCTGCTTGGGTGAAAAGTAATTGCAAAGTAATTTCAATGTGTTTATTAAGTAGTCCAAGACGTGATGCGCACGTTACGCGATTGAGTGTCTGTTAATTTTAGTTATAGAATTTTTATAATAAAAATTTTTTATAATAAAAATAGCAGAAAACAGGGTGGTACCGCGGATATTATTTCGTCCCATGTGTTTTTATACGCATGGGATTTTTATATTTAAATAATATTTATTTCAGAAAGGACAAAACTCATGAAAGAAAAATTAGAGCAGATCAAATCCGAAGCCTTACGCCAGATTGAAGCCAGCGATGCTTTGGAGAAACTTAATGAGGTGCGTGTCAACTTCCTTGGTAAAAAAGGAGAGCTGACAAGCGTTTTAAAAGGAATGAAAGATGTGGCGCCCGAAGACCGTCCTAAGGTCGGCCAGCTGGTAAACGAGGCGAGAGAACAGATTGAGAGCGTATTAGAAGAGGCTATAGCCAAAATGGAACGCGCCAAAAGAGAAGCCCAGATGAAGGCTGAGGTAATTGACGTAACCCTGCCTGCCAAGAAGAGTAAAATAGGCCACCGTCATCCCAATACGATTGCGATGGAAGAGATAGAGCGTATTTTTGTAGGAATGGGATACGAGGTTGTCGAAGGACCTGAAATTGAAACCGACTATTATAATTTCGAAGCGCTGAATATTCCTGCGGATCATCCCGCAAAAGACGAACAGGATACCTTTTATATAAACGGGGATATCCTGCTTCGTACACAGACTTCCGGAACACAGGTGCATGAGATGGAAAAAGGCAAGCTACCCATTCGTATGATCGCACCGGGAAGGGTATTCCGTTCGGATGAAGTTGACGCTACACATTCACCGTCATTCCACCAGATTGAGGGCCTTGTAATTGACAAACATATTACTTTTGCTGATTTGAAAGGAACTTTAGCAGAGTTTGCCAAGGAGCTTTTCGGTGAGGATACTAAGGTAAAATTCAGACCGCATCATTTTAATTTCACAGAGCCGAGTGCGGAAATGGATGTAAGCTGCTTTAAGTGCGGCGGAAACGGCTGCCGTTTCTGTAAGGGTTCAGGCTGGATTGAGATTCTCGGCTGCGGAATGGTGCATCCAAACGTACTGCGCATGAGTAAGATAGACCCTGAAAAATATTCGGGCTTTGCATTTGGAGTGGGTCTTGAGAGAGTTGCCCTGCTTAAATATGAGATTGATGATATGAGATTGCTTTATGAAAATGATATAAGATTTTTGAAGCAATTCTAAGAATTATATAATTGATAAATGCAAAAAAGCATGAATTTCAACGCAATATCGTTTTGATAATATGAGAAAAGAAAGGAAATAGAATCATGAATACAGCGTTATCGTGGATTAAGGCATATGTACCGGAGCTTTCCTGTACGGATCAGGAATACACTGATGCTATGACTTTAACCGGAACTAAAGTAGAAACTTATGAAAGATTAGATAAGAATCTGGAAAAAATAGTAATAGGACGGATAGAGAAAATAGAAAGACACCCAGACGCCGACAAGTTGATCATATGTCAGGTCAATATCGGTTCAGAAGTAATTCAGATTGTTACAGGAGCGCCCAATGTTAAAGAGGGCGATAAAGTTCCCGTAGTATTGGACGGCGGTAAGGTAGCAGGAGGCCACGACGGCGGACCGCTTCCGGAGGATGGCATTGTCATCAAAGCCGGAAAGCTGCGCGGAATTGAGTCTAACGGAATGATGTGTTCAATAGAGGAACTTGGTTCATCAAGGGATATGTATCCTGAAGCGCCGGAACTTGGAATCTATATTTTTCCGGAGGATGCGCAGGTTGGCGCGGATGCTGTAGAAGCGCTTGGACTTAAGGATACGGTGTTTGAGTATGAAATTACTTCTAACAGGGTAGACTGCTATAGTGTACTTGGTATAGCCAGAGAAGCAGCCGCTACTTTCAAAAAGCCTTTTATCGCGCCTAAAGTAGAAGTTAAAGCGAATAACGAAAAAGTGGAAGACTATATAAGCGTAGAGGTGGAAGATACCAAACTCTGCCCAAGATACTGTGCAAGAGTATGTACTAATATAAAAATTGCACCATCACCTAAGTGGATGCAGCGCAGACTTGCGGCAAGCGGAATCCGTCCAATTAACAATCTGGTTGACATAACTAACTATGTCATGGAAGAATACGGACAGCCGATGCATGCTTATGACTTAGATACGGTAGCAGGACATAAGATAATAGTAAGACGCGCGAAAGATGGAGATGTATTCCAGACCTTAGACGGTCAGATGCGTAATTTAGACAGTGAGATGCTGATGATCTGCGATGCAGAGAAGGAAATCGGTGTTGCGGGAATCATGGGTGGTGAAAATTCCAAGATAACAGATGATGTAAAGACCGTATTATTTGAAGCCGCTACTTTTAACGGCGCCAATATACGAAAATCCGCTAAGAGACTGGGACTTCGTACCGATGCGTCAGGTATTTTTGAAAAAGGCTTAGACCCGCGTAATGCAGAAGCTGCTATTGACAGGGCCTGCCAGCTCATACAGGAACTTGGCTGCGGCGAAGTTGTTAATGGCATGGTAGACGTATGTGTACCACTTAGCGAACTTAGAAGGATTAAGCTTGATTATAAGCGTATCAATGATCTCCTTGGAACCGATGTTTCTGAAAAAGAAATGGAAGAGATTTTTGAAAGGCTTGAGCTTACGCTTGAAACAAACGCTGATGGCGGCAAAGAGCTTGTTATTCCGTCCTTTAGACAGGATTTAGAAGGTATTGCCGATATTGCAGAGGAAGTTGCACGTTTTTACGGCTATGATAAGATACCTATGACATTGCCAAGCGGTGAGGCAACTACCGGAAAACTGTCGTTTAAATTAAGGATAGAGCAGAAGGCAAGGGACGTTGCGGAGTACTGCGGTTTTTCACAGGGAATGTGCTATTCTTTTGAAAGCCCTAAAGTATTTGACAAGCTTTTATTGGATAAAGACGATACGCTTAGACGTGCAATAACTATCGCAAATCCGTTAGGCGAGGACTTCTCAATTATGAGGACTATTTCCTTAAACGGTATGCTTACAAGCCTTGCTACAAACTATAACAGAAGAAATAAGGACGTGCGTCTTTATGAGCTTGGAAACATCTATCTGCCCGAGAGCCTGCCGCTTACAAAGCTGCCGGAAGAGAGGATGCAGTTTACACTCGGTATGTACGGAGACGGCGACTTCTTTACAATGAAGGGCGTGGTAGAAGAGTTTTTTGACGGCATCGGCATGAAGAAAAATATTACTTACGATCCTAAGGCAGGTAAGAATTTCCTTCATCCGGGACGTCAGGCAAACATTATATATGAAGGAAAAGTTCTTGGCTTCTTAGGCGAGGTACATCCGGAGGTATGTGATAATTACGATATGAAGACCAAAGCGTATATTGCGGTTTTGGATATGCCTGAGGTAGAGCCTTTTGCAACCTTTGACAGAAAGTATGAAGGCATTGCAAAATATCCTTCCGTATCGCGTGATTTAAGTATGGTGGTTCCAAAAGATATTATGGTGGGACAGATTGAGGCAATGATTGCACAGCGCGGTGGAAAGATACTGGAAGAATACAAGCTGTTTGATATTTACGAGGGCAGCCAGATTAATGAAGGCTTTAAATCGGTAGCTTATTCAATTACCTTCAGGGCAAAAGACAGAACCCTGGAAGAGGCTGACGTTTCCGGCGTAATGAAGAAGATTTTGAATGGCTTGGAGAGTATGGGAATTGAGCTTAGAAGCTAGTAGAAAGGTATAGGTTATAAATATGGAAAATAAAAACTCATGGGAATTATATGATGAGAAGCAGCTTAAGGAAGTTGACGTATTCGCAAAAGAGTACATGGATTTTCTGAATAACGGTAAAACTGAGAGAGAATGTATAGAAACCATTGTAAATAAGGTTGAAAAAGCAGGATATCATGAATTAAACACACTTATCGGGCAGAAGAAGCCGCTCAAATACGGAGATAAGGTTTATTCGGTGTGGATGAATAAATCTATTGTAATGTTTCAGATTGGTAAAAAGCCAATGACTGAAGGTTTAAATATTTTGGGCGCGCACATTGATTCCCCACGCCTTGATGTGAAGCAGAATCCGTTATATGAAGACGGCGGTTTTGCCTATTTTGATACGCATTACTATGGTGGAGTTAAGAAGTATCAATGGGTAACGATTCCGCTTGCCATTCATGGCGTTATCATCAAAAAGGACGGTACTACGGTAGAGGTGAACGTCGGTGAGGATGAGGACGATCCTGTATTCTTTGTCTCTGATTTATTGATTCATCTGGCAGCCGAGCAGCTTGATAAGAAAGCTTCTAAGGTAATTGAAGGAGAGGCATTGGATATTATAATCGGAAACAAACCGCTCATTATCGATAAAAAGAATAGAAAAAACGATAAAAACGATAATGAAGGCAAGGTAGAGAAAGAAGCTGTTAAAAAAGGTATTCTTGAGATTTTAAAGGAAACCTACGAGATTGAGGAAGAAGATTTTATTTCCGCAGAGCTTGAAGTGGTTCCGGCAGGAAAAGCCAGAGAAGCAGGCTTTGACAGAAGTATGATTCTTGCATACGGTCAGGATGACAGGGTGTGTGCATTTTCTTCGTTGGCAGCAATGCTGGAAATCGGCAAGACTGACAGATGTGCATGCTGTATTCTTGTGGATAAAGAGGAAATCGGAAGCGTAGGCGCAACCGGTATGAAGTCACACTTTTTTGAAAATGCGGTAGCGGAGGTAATGAATCTGACCGGAGATTACAGCGAGCTTAATCTCAGAAGATGTCTCTCCAAATCCTGTATGCTTTCTTCGGATGTGAGCAGCGCATTTGATGCAACTTATGCCTCAAGTTTTGATAAGAAAAACGTCGCATATCTTGGCTGCGGTATGGTATTCAATAAATTTACCGGTTCAAGAGGAAAGTCAGGCTCTAATGATGCCAATGCCGAATACCTTGCGCATATAAGAGCGATTTATGAAAAAGAAAAGATAAACTTCCAGACTGCGGAGCTTGGCAAGGTAGATTTAGGCGGCGGCGGAACGATAGCTTATATCCTTGCGAGGTACGGTATGAACGTAATCGACAGCGGCGTCGCGGTCTTGAATATGCATGCGCCTTGGGAAGCCACCAGCAAAGCAGACGTTTATGAGGCAAAAAGAGGTTATGTGGCGTTTCTTGAGAATGTCAGTTTATAAGACAGCATGATAAGCCTTAAAAAGATTACTTTATAAATGGAAGAAGATGCGGAAGAAGAATAATTGGAGCATTTAATTATGGAAGATGCTAATATAAAAAAATCAGATTTTTACTTTGATTTACCACAGGAGTTTATTGCGCAGGACCCGTTAAAAGACCGTTCTGCGTCAAGGCTCCTTATGCTTAATAAAACAACAGGTGAAACAGAACATAAAATTTTTCATGATATCGTAGATTATCTTAATCCCGGAGACTGCCTTGTCCTAAACGACACCAAGGTAATTCCGGCAAGACTTATCGGCAATAGGGAAGATACCGGAGCTAACATAGAAGTCCTTCTTTTAAAAAGAAAAGAAAACGATGTCTGGGAAACCTTGGTTAAACCCGGTAAAAAGGCGAGACCGGGGATGCGGCTTGTTTTCGGAGACGGACTTCTTAGGGCTGAGGTATTGGATGTCGTAGAAGAAGGAAACAGGCTTATCAAATTTGAATACGACGGTATTTTTGAAGAGGTATTAGACGCGCTTGGCGAGATGCCGCTGCCGCCTTATATCACTCACAAATTAGAGGATAAGACCAGATACCAGACTGTCTATGCCAGATATGAAGGCTCTGCGGCAGCCCCGACCGCCGGTCTGCATTTTACAAAAGAGCTACTTGATAGAATAGAAAAAAAAGGTGTGGAAATTGCCTACGTTACATTACATGTGGGACTTGGCACTTTTCGTCCTGTTAAAGCAGATAATATTTTGGAACATCATATGCACTCCGAATATTACCAGGTGAGTGCGCAGGCTGCCGATAAAATAAACAAAGCAAAGGAAAGCGGCAACCGTGTTATCTGCGTGGGTACTACAAGCTGCAGGACAATAGAGAGTGCGGCCGACAAACAGGGCAGGCTGCATGAATGCAGCGACAATACATCTATTTTTATTTATCCGGGATATGAATTTAAGGTTATAGATGCCCTTATTACAAACTTTCATCTTCCTGAATCAACTCTTGTCATGCTGGTGTCCGCACTTGCCGGAAGAGAACACGTATTGCAGGCGTATGAAGAAGCTATACAGGAAAGATATAGGTTTTTTAGCTTTGGGGATGCGATGTTTATCCATTAATGCGGCTTTCCAATAGGTAAAATTATTTCCATAATTAAATAGACTTTGAATCATAGCTGTGATATACTTTGCTTATCCAATAAATCCGCAGTGTTAATTTAAGGGGTGATGATATGACCGATAGCGAAAAACTTAATTTGATACTTGAAAAAGTAAATACACTAGATGAAAAAGTAAATACACTTGACGAAAAAGTAAATTTACTGGATGAAAAAGTAAATATTATTGATTGTGACCTGAAAGAAGTTAAGCAAAAAGCAACTAAGACTGAGTTGATTGTTGAAAATGAAATTCGTGTTAATATCCAACGAGTGGCTGAAGGTCATCTTGATTTATCGAGAAAATTAAATGAGTGCATAAAGCTTTCAAGTGATATAAAAGATAAGCAGGAAATTCAGGATATTTATATAAATATGCACGATAGTAAATTAAAGGTATTATAATAACTGTAAAAAGTATTGAACAAAATAAGATGTAAAGTCCTGTTAACTTGCTGTGGCTTTACATCTTTTTGATTAGTCAGATTTATGGTTAAAAGACTAAGGAAGATGCATGCATGGTGCAATTTCTTTACAAATATCCAAGTATAAGAT
>CAMWKB010000092.1 GCA_947174705.1 uncultured Lachnospiraceae bacterium | reverse complement strand
GGATAAAGGTAATTGTTTACTAATCGGAATGTCGGTAAAATATCTTCTTCATTCAGCAGATAATTGAGAGAGTCACATACGCTGATAACTGCCCCGACTGTACCATACAATTCAAATTCACGCATATCCTGTTGCAGGTAGAGGATATCTAGACCTGATCTTTCTTTTTTCTCTATTGCTACTTGCAGCATTTCCTGAGAATTGTCAATCCCTATCATGTCATAGCCTTTTTGGGCAAGAAGCTGTGTCAGTGTTCCGGTTCCGCAGCCCAAATCCAGAATAGTGTTTTTCTCCTGCTTAAGGTTCTCATCGCTTATATTTTCATCTGTGCCATATTTTTTAAGCAAATCAATAATTAAATCACACCATTCTGCGTAGGGTGTTTCATCCATAAAAATATCGTATACTTTTGCAAAATCCGAATATGCTTCCATCTGTTCCACCCTTCCTTTTAATCTGCGGTAATCTCTATATTTTTAATCATACCACAAAAACTGTTCGTTCGCGAACCGATTCTCTCAAGCGGGAATACAAAAGTTGCATATTCGCTAAAAGGTTCCGCATCGCCAAGGGTATCTACAAGTTTTCCGTTGACATACAGGCTGGTCTGATTCTGTTCGCCGCATATTTTCAATGTAATCCACTCTTCGTCAGGCAGCGTATAATCGAAAGAGTAATCCCTGCCCTCTCTGGAAAAACCGACTTTCCCGCTTCCTGTCTGGACTGCTTTAAATGCGGTCTGGGCATAGGGGGCGTCTGATTCAAAAAGGATTTCCTCTTCAGGAGTTCCGTTGTCTGCCGAACCCTGACTTTGTTTGTATACGTCAAAACTGATGGTGTATTTGCAGCCTATGCCGTGGCAGCTTCCGTTACCGCCCATGTAACCTGTGTCTATATAATCGGAGTTGGATGTGAGGGTGATCATACCATCATTTTCATTCCCTTGCGATGTTTTTATTTTAGAACCTTCTGCTTCCGCTTGTGATACTTCTATTTCAACATTTTCTATTTCTGTTTGTAATTGTTTTGTCTTGATACCTTCTATAAGGTTAAAGGAATCCTTATCCCATACTTTCAACGCATACGGGTTGCTTCCCGGAGCGCATCCCAGCTTATTAAAAAGCGGTTCAGCATCTGCATTCTCTATTCCCCAAAGCTTTCCGCTGATTACCCCAAGCGGCTCAAAAAAGCGTTTAAACATATCAACTTCGCTTATTCCCACATCCAGACTGCCGCTCATATCATTCCATATCATATATGCAGCTCCTAACATCTGCGGGGAATATTCGGGAACGGTTTTTACCTGATAATAATCGTAAAACTTGTTTGGTGTCCAGTTTAGGTAAAGTTCCTCAGTATCCAGATAATCATACCCTCCGCCCGGAATTATATATAAATGATTATTCTGCATATTTATTAAAGAATATCCATCCTCATACATCTCTATAGGATCAGCCCATATATCGCTCCAAATATTCATCTGCAGATTTTCTACAGGCGGCACAGTCCGCCCATCCATATATCCAAGACTTCCCCATAAGCGAACCGTTTCCACGCCTCCCTCTTCACGGACAAGACTGATAATTTCATTCATATATTTACGATACGTTTCCCCGTCGCCGTAATACTCATCCATTCCAATATTAACGATACCCGCTCCATCAAAAGCTGCTATGGAACCATAAGACGCTGCTTCGTCAAAAGCTGCTGCGGAATCTGAGGCTGCTACTCCAGTCAACGCTTCCCTCCAGATATCTTTTACAAGCTCTACCGCCTTCTTTTTACTTAAATCAATCTGGTCTATAGATTCATTGTTTACCCTAAGCGCATATTCCGGAAAAAGTCTGTTAATAGAAAGCGAGTGCGCGGGAGTATCAATTTCAGGTACTACACAAACTCCATAGGTTTTTGCCATACTTATAAATTCTGCAAATTCTTCCGCTGTATATGCATAATCCTGCGAGGTAAGTTTTTCGCCGTTCTTATTTATGACACTACTGTCAATTCTAAATGCACTGTATGCCGTCAGCGCTTCTTCAAACGAGCCTGTCAGACCACTGGTGCTTAAAATTACGTTATCATTCAAATGAATTGACAGATCATTCATTTTATACCATGACATATTCTGTACAATCTGATAAAGCATCTCCATAGAAACCGGTTTTCTTGCTACATCTATTCCGAAGCCGCGTACTTTATACTTAGGGTAGTCGCGAATCATTCCCATAGGGAGTGTACCTTCTTCAGTCTTTAATATTTGAAGCAGCGTTACTGTACCCCAATAGATACCCTGCTCGCATGGACCGATTATGACACATGTGTCGTTTATATTACATATATATCCTTCTTCACCGACTCCGGCTGCCATGCCTGAATCTTCGTAAGCCAGATAAAAATCTCCTGGCTTTGCATCTTCTTTAGTTCCAATATTCACCGAAATATCGTATCCCATAATTTCACGATATCCAGTAGCGAAATGCTCTGCAGTCTGCATAAGTGCCGCATCTTCTACAATAATCTGCGAAGACTTATCCGGTTCAAATGTTCCATCCGTCCCTTTCCATTCAGCTATTTGTGGAATCACCTGCGGTGCCGAATTTATTGCTGCAATACTATCTGTCGGAGCGCCATTAAATGATGAATTATCATTTATAGGCAAAATTCCATTTGCCGATTGGGTTCCATCCGTCGATACGGATTCATTTCCTTTCTGTACAGTCTCATTATTCCAAGCCGGAACCTCAACAGTAAATGAAACCTCAGAAGCGTCTTCACTATCCTTTATACTCTCAATCCTATAACCTACAACAACTTCCTTATCCTGTATCGTCTCATACACTTCACAATCTGCACTGATTACCTGCTCGTAATCCGCTCCAATATAAACAAGCCGGTATCCTTCAGGCGCATCGGGCATTTTAAGAAAACGAGTGCCATCCCCGCGCACTTCAATAACAGGCGCTTCCACATAATAGGCTGCAGGCTTGTCCTCATAAACCTCAAACTCATACAGTGATACATTCTGATACAAATCAGAATGATCCTCTTCATTTCGTGAAACATCATTCGTTGATAAACGCAAAAATTTAACTGCGGCGGTTTCAGACAGAGCAATCTCCTGCCGTCTTTCCTCCGGCGCCTTATTAAAAGATTGAAGAATCTCCCAGCTCTCCCCATCCAATGAACCTTCCAACTGATAGGAAATCACATTCATTCTTTCCCATTTCAGCACAACAAAAGAAACTGAAATTTCTTCCGGAAATTCCAGTTCTATATAATGAGACGCATTTTCCCAATTATTCTCGCTCGACCAACGGGATGACAGATTTTCATCATCACCGTCAATTGCCTTATACGCTGATAACTTATCTGTCTCCACGCTGTCGCTGGTTGCTTTAACGCCTTTTCTCAGCGCAAGATTTTTAGATTTATTTCCTGAAAAATTTTGCGGCAAAATGAAAAAAGCAGCTATAACAATCAGCAGAAGCGCAATTCCTATACTATAGGCATATAATTTTCTTTTCCCTGATTTATCATTCAATTTCTTTTTCATATTTTCTCAAGCTACGAAATCAACGCCCCCAACAACCCATAAGAAACAATCGACATAATAATAGTTGCTATCGCAATTCCAAGCAGCTCGGCAAGAATCGCTTTTTTAAAGTCAATCTCAAGCAGCGCTGCAATCAAAGAACCGGTCCATGCACCTGTTCCCGGAAGCGGAATTCCGACAAACAGCACGAGTCCCCAGAATTCATATCTCTTAATGGAATCACTCTTGCCCATAGCGCGCGCTTCGAGCTTCTCAATAATATTTTTAAAAAAGCTGACCTTCTTAAGCCACTTAAATATCTGTTTAATAAACAAAAGTATAAACGGAATCGGTATGATATTTCCTACGATACAAATCGGAATAGCCTTTAAAATTGAAACATTCAGAAGGCTTGACACTATCAGTCCCCCACGAAGCTCCAAAATCGGTATCATGGAAATAATAAAAATAACTATCTCTCTGGAAACATACTTCCCCAATGTATTAGCAAACCAGACTGCTAAACTTTCCATACAAATTATCCCGCCTTTCTATAAATTTCTACTCCAAAATCTCCCTAAGCGCCGCAAACAAAGCGTCCATCTGCTCATCCGTACCTATCGTTATACGCAGATAATTGTTAATCCTTGACTTATTCCAATATCTGACATATATGTCATGTTTCTTCAGTTCCTCAAAAATCACCTGTGCTTTGACCCTGTTATGCGTAGCAAAGATAAAATTACCATAAGATGGCGGAAATGTAAAGCCAAGAGCAGTCAATTCTTTGGCAGTACGCTCCCTGGTTGCTATTATTTTACTGCAGATTTCCTTAAAATAAGCGTCGTCCTCCATACATGCCGCACCCAGCTCTAATGCCATACTGTTCATCGTATATGAATTGACGGAATATTTTACGTCATTTAAGTATTTGATCAGGCGCTCATTTCCCATAGCATACCCGATTCTTGCACCAGCCATAGCCCTTGATTTGGAAAAAGTACGGACAATCAGAAGGTTATCATATTTATTAATCAGAGGAAGTGCGCTTGTGGCGCCAAAATCAACATAAGCCTCATCAACAATAACTACTACATCCCTGTTTGCCGCTATAATCTCTTCAATCTCCGCCACATCCATAAAAACTCCGGTAGGCGCATTTGGATTTGGAAAAATTATTCCTCCGTTTTCTTTCAGGTAATCTTCCTTGCGTATGCAAAAATCATCATCAAGCGGCTTCACTTCATATGAAATACCATAAACTTCCGCCCACACATCATAAAAAGAATATGTTATATCCGGAAAAAATACCGGTTTATCCGAATTAAAAAATGTAAGGAACGCCATTGAGAGTACATCATCCGAACCTACGCCGATGAAAATCTGTTCTTTGTCTATTCCATGATAACTGACAAGCATGTCAGAAAGCTTTGTTTTCTCTGAAAACTCCGGATAAAGACGTAAATTCTGATACTCCATCCGCTTCATCCTGTCCTCAACTCTTGGTGATGGCGGATAAGGACATTCATTAGTATTTAATTTAATTATCCCCTTCTTCTGAGGCTGTTCCCCCGCCACATACGGTACAACCTTCCTAACATTATCTTCCCATTTCATCTATATGCCTCTTTTCCGTCTAACTTTCCATTTATTTATAATATATATAATTGCAAAACCGTTATTCACAGCCACAAACTTAGGCAATATTTAATAAATTTACTCCGGTTTCCACTCACCCGCAAGTCTTTCATATTCATCAGCCTGTTCGTCATTGCCCAGCAATCTATAGCATTCCGCAAGACATTTCAATGGAATACTCCCACTACTGCGTATATTAAGTATACTCTCCGTCTCATACGCACCATTATAAAACCACACAATCGCCTCGTCAAAATCTTTCTGCTCCATGAAATACTGTCCAAGTTCACAACAAATTTCGGCGCAGCCTCCACAGGCAACTGCCTTAAGTGCGTACTTCAAAAACTTAACCGAATCTTTTCTAAGCCTTGCAACTCTTGCTGCAACACAGGCCGCCTCCCTGATTTCATCAACGCTACGAGAGGTATCCTGACATGAAGTTTCAAAAAAATCACTGGCTCTAAGAAAATCATCGTCTTCCCCGGATACAAAAAGCTCCTTTGCATAAATATTGTGCAAACGTTTTGAAAGCGGCTCACCGGAAGACGTAATTCTTGCAAAAGAAGCCAAATCCCTGTCCTTATGATTGTTTTCCGGCATATGCGATATTATGACATCGCTGTCATAAATTACCGGTTCCAGAATAATCTGCTCATGAATAGGCGCTTCCCACGTAAAAGTCCTAAGACGTTTATAAAGTTTAGGGCGCAGTTCTTTATCATAATTATAGATAGTTCCAAAGTCCAGCTGGTTTGCGTAATACATCTGTACAATATCAATCTCAGGAAGCAGCGTTTTCTTAAGCGCAAGAAAAGCTTCCCTATTTTCCTCATCCAGCACCTCATCAGCATCCGCAGAATAAATGTACTCCATACCCGCCTTACTAAAAGCAAAATTCCTTGCTGCAGCAAAATCATTTATCCATTCAAAATCATAGATTTTATCGGTATAACGCGCAGCAATGTCTTTTGTCTTATCTGTTGAACCCGTATCTACTATGATGATTTCATCCATAAGGTCTACAACACTGTCAAGACATCTTGCAAGCAGTCTCTCTTCATTTTTTACAATCATACAAAGACTTATAGTAATCATAGAATCTCCACTTTCATAGGCTCTATATCCACAACCAGATGCTGTCTGCCTCCATCTGCATAAACAAACACATCCCGGTAACGATTTCTCATGCAAAAAGAGCGGCTCGGGCAAACACGATACAGTGTCGTATACGACAAATCCACCATACGCTCACCAATCCGAATCGCAAAATCTTTCCCCTCTTTACGAAGTGGCGCCGTTCCCAAATAACAAAATCTCTTCCCATTCCAGTTATAAATTCGCGCCATACCATAAATTCTAATATAAAGCATCAAGACAGTCAATGCAATAATCATCAGGAACAATCCCGCCAAAACCAGGCGTAACATCTCCTCTTGCATACAGTCTCCTCTCTCATGTTCATTTCTTGGCTCTTGCGAAACTCTGTTTTCATCCGACCGTTGCGCAATATAGACAAATCAACACAGGGCACGCTTGCGCTGCATGTCGCTCGTAGCGGTGCTAAGTTCGAAAATACCTCACTAAGCACCGACGGCTCCCTAGCACCCTGCTTATGATTTGTCTATATTGCACAACTAGGTTGTGGAAATTGAGAGTTTTGCAATTACCAATATTAATTTACTCTGGACAATAGCGAAAATCATTCTTAATATCCACGAATATTCCTGTCACTTATATTTAATCCGTTCAATTGCGGGAGTCATTCTCGATACCCAGAACGTAGATAGCATAAACAAAACCGGGGCGACCTTCGCTCCCGCGGTTCGAGCCCCGTTTGTATTTATATTGTCTACGTTCGTGGCCCTCCAATAACCCCCGCAATTACTTAATGAGTTACATGTTCAGTATGCAACAACATATGCGACTTATGAGACAATGGCGCCTCAAAGAATTCGTCATACATTTCTATAATATCCTGATTTTCATGCGAGAACCGGATATTTGCATTTTCATCGAGATAATAGAGGTTCTTTCCTCTCTCGAATGCGAGTTCCTCTCCGTCGTGGATGGGCTGACCGCCGCCGCCGACGCAGCCGCCCGGACATGCCATTACTTCCACGAAATCATAGTGGACTTCTCCGCGCTCAATCTTTTTAAGTAAAGCCCTTGTATTGCCAAGACCGCTGACTACAGCCGTTCTGACAGTAATGTCATCAATTTGGAAATCGGCTTCAACTACGCCGTCAATTCCTTCGGTAGTTGAATTCCTGACAGATTTAAAAGCATCTGCCGGCGGATTTTCTTTTTTCACAAGGTAATATGCACTGCGAAGCGCCGCTTCCATTACGCCGCCGGTTACTCCGAAGATTACTCCGGCGCCGGAGCCTTGCTGCATCGGACGGTCGCTTTCTATATCTTTAAGGGTTTCGGGACTAATATGTGCGGAACGGATCATTTTTATAAGTTCTCTTGTTGTGATTACCGCATCAATATCATGTCCTGCATATTCCTCATAGAATAATTCCATCTCACGCTCGCCCTTCTTAGAAACGCATGGCATAACGGAGACCGTATAAATCTTATCAGGAGATACATCTATTTTCTTTGCAAAATAGGTTTTCATAACTGCGCCAAACATCTGCTGCGGTGACTTCGCAGTCGAAAGCTGTTTAACCATATGCGGGAACTGGGATTTGATAAATCTTATCCAGCCCGGACAACAGGAGGTAAACATCGGACGCTCTTTTAATTCACCGTTAGTAAAACGCTTAATGAACTCATTGCCTTCTTCCATAATGGTAAGGTCTGCGGAAAATGTTGTATCGAATACATAATCTGCCCCCATACGTTTCAAGGCATCCAGGATTTTCCCTACGGTTGCCTCTTCCGGTTTAAGGCCAAGTTCTTCACCCCATGCGGCACGCACTGCAGGAGCTACCTGTACTACCACGATTTTATCCTTGTCGGCAATCGCATTCCAGACTTTTTCCGTATCGTCACGCACTCTGAGCGCTCCGACAGGGCAGTGTGTAATACACTGTCCGCACAATGAACAGTCTGCTTCTTCAATACTTTTATGGCCTGCTACATTGACTGTGGTACGGGAACCGGTTCCCTCCACATCCCATACATTGAGACCCTGTACCTTATCACAGACCTGAACGCATCTCATGCACTTAATACATTTAGACGAATCGCGTATAAGCGGAAATTCTTTATTCCAGGGCTGGCGTTCAATTTCCTGTTTGTAAGGTATGTCTATAATATTCAAATCATTTGCGACCTTCTGCAGGCTGCAATTTCCGCTTCTTGAACAGGTTACGCAGCTGCAATCGTGTTGTGAAAGCAAAAGCTCCACAGTGGTTCTTCTATGCTTACGCACCTTCGGGCTGTTGGTATAAATTACCATGCCTTCTTCTGCAACGGTATTACAGGATGTTATCAGTTTTTCCTTACCCTCTAATTCAACTACGCACACGCGGCATGCTGCTATCTCATTAATACCTTTTAAATAACATAATTTAGGAATCGGTATTCCGTTTTTTGCGGCAGCCTCCATAATAGTAGTGTTTTCCTCTACGGAAATCTTTTTATTATCAATTGTAATATTTACCATAATGTCTCTCTGCCCCCCTTAAATATGCCATATCCGAAATGGTCGCAGCGCAGACACCTTCCGGCCTCCTGCTTTGCTTCATTTTCAGTCATGCAGTTTTCTACACCTTCAAAGTCGCATACTCTCTCGCATGCTTCACGCTCAGTAAGATTAACTCTTCCGCAAGGCTTATGATCCTCAAGATGCGGTTCGGGAATCTCAACATCGCATGATATTTCATGACGGTATCCGAGATATTCATCTATATTTGCCGCCGTAACCTTAGCAGCAGCAATAGCTTTTATTACGGAAGCAGGGCCGCTTGCACAGTCTCCTCCTGCAAATACACCGGGCATATTAGCAAGTGCACCTGTACTTGTAGCAACAATCTTTCCTCTTGATACCTGCACTCCCGATTCCTCAAAATGGCGGGTTTCAATGTTTTGTCCGATTGCTACGATAAGCACATCGCATGGTATGTATATATCCTTTTCACCGGTAGGCTTAACACTTGCACGTCCGTCGCGTATCTCGCTTATCATCTGCGGCGTTACGTAGATTCCTTTTACATGGTTATTTTCATCCACATCTATGGATGCCGGGGCTTTTAAGGTCTGAAGCTCTATTCCTTCGGCAACCGCACCGTCAATCTCACCGCGAAGCGCCGTCATATCGTCTACTCTTCTACGATATACAATGCTTACCTTCTTCGCGCCAAGACGTTTAGCAGTACGTACTGCGTCCATCGAAACATTACCGCCGCCGATTACCGCAACTTCCTTGCCTGTCAAATCCATTATTTCATTTTTACCGACATTTCTAAGGAACTGAACTGCCGACAATATTCCATCCGCATTTTCTCCCTCAAGTCCGAGTTTCTTATCAGTGCTTGCTCCGATTGTGATAAGTACAGCATCATACTGATCCCTTAAATCCTTAATCGTGATGTCTTTACCGATTTTAAGACCATGTTTTACCTCAACACCGGTCTTTAATATACTTTTAATATCCTCATCCAGCCTGTTTTTGGGGAGGCGGTAATTCGGAATGCCGTATCTTAACATACCGCCCAGCTCAGGAAGCATTTCAAATACTGTCGTCTGGTGTCCCATAAGCTGTAAATAGTATGCTGCGCTAAGTCCTCCCGGTCCTCCTCCGAGTACAGCAACTTTTTTTCCCGTTGAAGGCGCACATTTAGGCGGCTCCACTTCTCCCGCAAAATCAGCTGCCACTCTTTTGAGTCCACGGATATTAACGGCATCATCCACCATATTTCTTCTACAACGTGCCTCACATGGATGCTCGCAGATAAAACCGCAGGTAGTCGGGAAAGGATTATCTTTTCTGATAAGACGGATTGCGTCCGCATATCTTCCTTCACGCACAAGCGCAATATATCCCGGAATATCCACCTGTGCCGGGCACGTAGCCATACAAGGCACCGGCTGATGATATGTACAGGTACAGCGTCCGTTCCTTATGTGCTGCTCATAATCGTCACGATAGCCGATAAGTCCTTTGTACACCATATTGGCTGCTTCATACCCTATTGCACAGTCTGCCGACTCCATGATTGAAAGTGCAGTCTGTTCCATGATATCAAGCGTCTCCATTGTTGCATTTCCTTCGAGTACGTCCTCGATAAGATGTCCAAGCTGCCCTAAACCTATACGGCATGGAACACATTTTCCGCAAGTCTGCGCATGACACAATTCCAAAAATGCTTTGGACATTTCCACCGGACATAATCCCGGCGGACTTGATTCAATTCTTCGCTCCAAGTCCTTGTATAGTCCTTCCATGACTATTCTGGTTCTATTGGGCGAAATGATTTCCAATCTGCTCATAATATACCCCCATTTTTATATATTTTTGCTTTTGCTATTTCATTTTTATAATTTATTAAAACAGCTCCCCAA
>CAMWKB010000091.1 GCA_947174705.1 uncultured Lachnospiraceae bacterium | reverse complement strand
TGACAGTTTTCACACTTTTTACATTTAATTCCTGTATTTACAGTTAAATCAATCATGTAAAAACTGATATAATATAATAACCGAAAATAAAAACAAGCGACGCGAAGCGGCATTTGTTTTTCTGCGGTTATTAACGAGCAAACGTCCGATGAAATCGGACACAGAGCGCTGCAAGCGCGAGTTTGCGAGTTCACGAGTTTGCGAATCAAAACAACGACAAACCATTAAAAGGAGGTTCTAATCATGTCCCATAAAACCGCAGCATTTGCTGCAATGGCAAAATCAATTATTAAAAATCTTGAAAAAAGAAATATGGAAGGATACTATTTTGAAACCGGCGCTGACTGTGTAAAGGCTATTACCGGGTCCATCCCAGACGGAAGCGTAATAAGCTGGGGCGGAAGTGAAACGATAAAGGAAATCGGACTTATGGACGCCATACATAACAATCGTTATGAATTGATTGACAGAAGTCTCGCAAAAACGCCCGATGAAATAAGGCAGACATATGCCAAAACAGTTCTTGCCGACTATTATCTAATGAGCAGCAATGCCGTTACCATAGACGGCGAACTGATAAATATTGACGGAAACGGCAACCGGGTGGCCTGCCTGATACATGGACCGTCGCATGTTATCGTAGTTGTCGGAATGAATAAGATTGTCACCGATGTTGAAAGCGGTATTGCAAGAGTCAGAAATATGGCATCTCCGCCTAATGCTATCCGTCTAAACAAAGACATTCCCTGCGCCGTATCCGGACACTGCCACGACTGTCTCTCGCCAAATTGTTTCTGCAATCAGATTGTGGTAACGAGGAGAAGCGGACACAACGGACGAATCAAAGTATATCTGGTAGGCGAGGAACTCGGATTTTAAATAATTGGACTGAAATAAAATGCCGGTACCCACACATAAGGCACCGGCATTTTTATTTATTAGGTTTTGTTGCTCAATTCTATATTTAATTACTGCTATACAGCTAATTATTGTTATATAGTTAATTATTATAACTGGCTCAAAACGAAAATATCATATATCGCCTTAATCGCAGTTTCAAAATCCGCATTTGCAACACCGATTATGATATTAAGCTCACTTGAACCCTGGTCTATCATTTTGACATTAATATTGGCATGTGCCAGTGCGGAAAAAATTCTGCCTGCGGTTCCTCTTGTAGACTTCATTCCCCGTCCAACAACCGCAATAAGCGCAAGATCCGCTTCTATATCTATTGTATCGGGGTCTGCAAGTCTGTGAATTCCCGAAACAACTTTCTGTTCTTTATGCATGAATTCATCCTGATGAACAAATACTGTCATCGTATCAATGCCTGAAGGTACATGTTCAAACGAAATACCGTTATCCTCGAATGCCTGTAAAACCTTACGTCCAAAACCTATTTCTGAATTCATGCAGTCTTTTTCAATATTAACCGCACAAAATCCCTTTTTACCGGCAATTCCCGTAATTACATACTTGGATTTCTGGCAGGTGCTTTCCACTATCCATGTACCGTCATCATCCGGGGAATTGGTATTTTTGATATTAATGGGAATTCCCTCGCTTCTTACCGGAAAGATAGCATCTTCATGAAGAACGGTAGCCCCCATATATGCAAGCTCCCTAAGTTCCTTGTAAGTTATGGTGTCAATACTTTTTGGCTTATATATGATTCGCGGATCGGCAACCATAAAGCCGGAAACATCAGTCCAATTCTCATACACATTAGCCTTAATTGCCCTCGCCACAATAGATCCGGTAATATCTGAACCGCCGCGCGAAAAAGTTTTGACGCATCCATTCTCATATGCACCGTAAAATCCCGGAACCACTGCTGACTCTAAAGATGAAAGACACGCTCTCATAAGCTCATTGGTCTTCTCCATATCATATTCGCCATTCTCTCCGAATATAATTACTTCTGCGGCGTCAACAAACTCGTAACCCAAATAATTTGCCATAATTATGCCGTTTAAATACTCACCTCTTGAAGCCGCATAATCTTTTCCGGATTTTTCCTTGAAATTCTTAGCGATTGTCTTAAATTCATCTTCAAGAGAAAGCGTTAACGAAAGACCGTCTATAATTTCCTGATATCTTGCCTTTATTTCATTTAATTTTCCCTTAAAATCTTTGCCCTCTTCCGCCAGAGCATAACATTCATAAAGCATATCGGTCACTTTGGTATCGTCATCGTTTCTTTTTCCGGGTGCGGAAGGCACTACAAACTTACGCTCGTTATCCGAACGGATAATATCACCGACTTTTTTAAACTGCTCTGCACTGGCAAGCGAACTGCCGCCGAATTTCACTACTTTTTTCATAATTAATACTCATCCTCTTTCAGAAATTTTATTCAGAAAACTTTATCTCCACATTTATATAATATTCTATATATAAACTTATGACTTCAATACTTTATACTTCAAATAAATAAGGTATAGGCCTATTTCTTACATACTTTATACTTCAAACAAGTGGTCTATCAATTTATGGCCTTCTTCTACCAAATTGCCGCTCGCTCTGCCTTCTTTTTCATTATAATTCCAAGTCTTATCCAGCTCATTGGTACTGTCATAAAGCATATACGGTACACTGTCTGAAGTATGCGTCCTGACTCTTATCGGCGTAGGATGGTCAGGAAGCACCAGCATACGGTACTGTGTGCCTTTATCATCAAGCCCCTTGCACAAAGGCTCAATAACTCTGGCATCCAGATACTCAATGGCCTTTACTTTACGCTCTACACTACCCTGATGCCCCATTTCATCGGGCGCTTCCAGATGAATATAGGCAAAATCATAATCATCCTCAAGCAATGCCTTAAGAGCCGCCTGTGTTTTACCCTCATAATTGGTATTCAGACCGCCGTTTGCGCCTTCTACCTGTGCAACTCCCATTCCGGCGCCTACCGCAATTCCTTTTAAAAGGTCTACGGCAGATATCATAATACCTTTCTTCCCTGTTTTTTCTTCAAATGAAGAAAGCATGGGTTTTGTACCCGCTCCCCAGAACCAACAACAGTTAGCAGGATTAAGCCCCTTTTTCTTACGCTCGACATTTATTGGATGATTCACCAATATATCATAGCTCTTCTTCATCATTTCACGAAGCATGTTATCCTGCGGAAGATATTGTCCAATCTTCTGCCCCAGTACATCGTGCGGCGGTGTGAGCTCAACCACTTCACCTTTGTCCCATATAAGACAGTGCCTGTAACTTGTTCCTGTATAAAATTTATATGTTTCACTTTCCAGTTCACTTCTGACTGCCTTAAGCAAAACGTCGCAGTCTTCCGTACTTATCTCACCGGAGCTGTGATCTATGATCGTTTTTTCATCAAAATCGACATCATCTTCAGAAATCGTAACAATATTACAGCGGATTGCTATGTCAGTATCCTGCATCGGAACACCGATACTAAGCGCTTCTAACGGAGAACGTCCGGAATAGTATTTCGCCGGATCATATCCTAAAACCGATAGATTAGCTGTATCGGAACCTGGCTTCATCCCATCCGGAATTGTGTGTACCATTCCGATTTCTGATTTCTTGCTAAGTTTATCCATAGCAGGTGTTATTGCATGTTCAAGCGGCGTTTTTCCATCCAGACTCTCAATCGGCTCGTCTGCCATGCCATCACCTAAAACTATTATATATTTCATAACTGTAACCATGCTCCTTTCTCTGAGCCCAATTGGGACTGTCAGGCACAACCTTTCTAATCCTCAATACGGATTCTGTTTATACATCCGCCTATAAGCGCAATTTTTTCATCAAATGCTTTTTCACTCATAACAGGTGTTATGAAAGCATATTCGCTCTCTTCCACCGGTTCTACTTCTTCAATATTGCTAAAAGTCTCTATAACCTTGTTCTTCACGGATTTAGGCACACGGACAAAGAATCTGCGCTTAGTATCCGCAATGTCCATTAATTCCATATCCTCTGCATCCCAGAAGCACATAATTGTCTTACCCATATGTCTTGCGCAGTCTATTACATCGGATACAACAGCGCTTGCAGTTGGCAGCTTTCCTGCACCGCGTCCATAATACATGGAATCGCCAAGCATATTTCCATGTACATAAACAGCGTTAAATACACCGCTGACACTATATAGCGGATGTCCTTTCGGAATCATAAAAGGCGCTACCATTGCATAGAAACCATCCTCAGTATTCTTACACATTGCCAAAAGTTTGATGGCTTTCTTAAGTTTTCCTGCGTATGCAAAGTCTGCTGCCGTTATCTTTGTAATTCCCTCAGTATATATGTTTTCAAATTTAACATTCTTACCTTTTACCAAAGAAGAAAGAATTGCAATCTTACGGCAGGCGTCATAACCCTCTATGTCCGCCTCCGGATTCCTCTCGGCATAGCCCTTATTCTGGGCTTCTTTTAACACATCGTCAAAATTTGCATTATCCTCATCCATTTTGGTAAGTATATAGTTTGTCGTACCGTTTAAAATACCGGTAATCGAATCGATATTTTCTGCGGTAAGAGATGAATTTATAGGACGGATAATCGGAATACCGCCGCCTACACTCGCTTCAAACAAATAATTACAGTTGTTATCTTTGGCGGTACGTATTAATTCCGGTCCATGATTCGCTACAAGCTCCTTATTGGAAGTACAGACACTTTTACCCTTAAGCAGCGCGTTCTTTGAAAAAGTAAGCGCAGGTTCGGTTCCTCCCATTGTCTCACAGATGATTGAAACCTCAGGATCATTCAGAATAATATCAAAATCGTGAACTACCTTCTTTTCATAGGGATCGCCGGGAAACTCTCTCAAATCCAAAATATATTTTACATTTATTTCGTCTCCGATTTTCCTGCTTATACTTTCCTTATTGGTTTCTATTACCTCTACGACACCACTTCCTACCGTACCGTATCCTAAAACAGCTGCATGAATCATTTTTCTGTTTTCCTCTCTTTCTTTATTTATATGGTTTCCCCTGAAGCAATGGTGCATGACTCACCATCAATCTCCAGATATATAGTCTGACATGTAGGATTGTATACACGTTTTCCATCCATGCTAAAGACCAAACTTCTGTAATGTTCAACATACTCGCAAATTTCTATATTAGTGGCATACCATATATCGTCTCTTCCTCCGGTATATTCGGAAAAACGTTCAATAACCTCCCAGTTATCGTCCTTTTCAAATTCGTAACTATGCCCCCATAGATAAAAGAGCTGTGGGTATCCGCGGTCTCTTCTTCTTTCTTCCACAAAATCCGCCGCAAGTTCATTAAGCGCAGGATTAATATGATGGCATGTGGGATTAAGTCTAAGCCAGTCCTGTGGGATATCAAAAGATTCCGTACTGTGCGTGGTTCTTGCATAGGCAATCCCCGCCATTTTCATCATCTGGACCACACTGTCACTATATGTTCCGTAAGGGTAAGCTGCGCCCCTGACTATAGTGCCAAACTGGTTTTCCAGATTCTCCCTGTCCTTTATAATTTCTGCAAGACAAAGATTCTCAGGAATTCTCTCCATAAACGGATGCGTCAGACCATGTATTGCAACTTCCATACCGCTGTCTTTATATAGCGATGAAGCTTCTTTCTTTGAAAGCCTACGCTGAATTACACCCGGCTCATACTTTGTTTCATCATCCCTGTAATTACCGCTGTTTAGATTGAACGTGCCCTTAATTCCGTTTTTCTTCATTATTTCTATTAAACGGATATCCTGCTCCACTCCGTCATCGTAACTGAATGTAAGGGCCTTCTTTCTCCCACCCGGAAATCTCATTCTTAATTCCATATTACATAACTCCTGTTATTAGATAAGCGGATACTTATCAGTAAGTGTCTTAACAATATCGCGAGCCTTGGAAATACCTGCTTCGCCTTCTTTTATCACGATAGAGATTGCTTCCGCAATCTGGTCCATATCTGCGGTGTTTAAGCCTCTTGAAGTTATGGCCGGAGTTCCGAGACGGATTCCGCTTGTTACAAAAGGTGATTTCGGATCATTAGGAATAGTATTCTTATTGGCTGTAATATGTGCCTCATCTAAGAGCTTCTCCACTGCTTTTCCCGTCAAATCATAGTTTGTTAAATCTACTAACATCAAATGGTTGTCCGTACCACCGGATACAATCTTTATATCCCTTGCAAGAAGTCCCTTGCAAAGGGCCTGTGCGTTATCAATAACTCCCTGCTGATATTCTTTAAATGCCGGTGAAAGAGCCTCTTTAAAGCAAACTGCCTTAGCAGCAATAACATGCATCAGCGGTCCGCCCTGAATTCCCGGGAAAATAGCCTTATTAAAGTTATATTTATCAGCAACCTCCTGACTTGACATAATCATGCCGCCGCGTGGTCCGCGTAATGTCTTATGGGTTGTCGTTGTTGTCACATGTGCATACGGAATCGGGCTTGGATGAAGACCTGCTGCGACAAGACCCGCAATATGTGCGATATCTACCATTAAAACTGCTCCGACTTCATCTGCAATTTCCCTGAATTTCTTGAAATCAAGGGTTCTTGCATAAGCTGAGGCGCCGGCAACGATCATCTTAGGTTTACATTCCAATGCAATTTCACGAACTTTATCATAATCAAGGAAACCTTCATCATTGACGCCGTAAGGTACACATTTAAAATACTTTCCTGACATATTCACCGGTGAACCATGAGAAAGATGTCCGCCATGATCCAGATTCATTCCCATAAAGGTATCTCCAGGTTCCATTACTGCGAAAAATACTGCCATATTGGCCTGAGCGCCTGAATGTGGCTGCACATTAACATATTCGCAGCCAAATAACTCTTTAGCCCGCTCCCTTGCCAGATTTTCAACTACATCAACACATTCGCAGCCGCCATAGTATCTCTTAGCCGGATAACCCTCTGCATATTTATTTGTAAGCGGACTACCCATAGCCGCCATTACTGCCTTACTTACCCAGTTCTCTGATGCAATCAGCTCAATATGTGAATTCTGACGTTCTTGCTCGTCAACTATAGCCTGTGCAATTTCCTCATCTACCATCCTTACTTCGTCTAATGAATACATTCCTTTTCCTGCCTTTCTTTAATTTAAAATAAAAAACCAGTGTAAGTATATCATAAGGAACGATTGTGACGCAATATATATAATGTACAATATTAAATACATTCTCTTTTTCGCTTGACAATTAAATCTATTCTGCTAATATATGATTCGTAGGCAGGCAACCGATATTTATAGAAACAGGAGCAGGTTTAAGCATTATGAAATATTTTTCTAAATATAAACATGCAATTCCCTTAATTATTTATGGAATCATATATCTTACATGGTTCGGACACCTTGAAAAAACAATAGACCACTATAAAATCATTCATGTTGCACTTGATGATTATATTCCGTTTTGTGAAATATTTGTCATTCCCTATTTTTTATGGTTTTTCTATGTGGCAGTTGTACTTGCGTACTTCTTCATTAAGGATAAGGACGATTATTACAAAAGCTGCACCTTCCTTTTTACCGGAATGACCATTTTCCTGTTAATTTCCACGCTATGGCCAAACGGACAGAATTTAAGACCGGCAATCATGCCAAGAGACAATATATTTACCCACATGGTAGCTGCGCTGTATAAAACCGATACGCCTACCAATTTGTGGCCGAGCATACATGTGTATAATTCTTTGGGATGCCACTTTGCAATAATAAAGAGCACACATTTCGAGAAGAAAAAAGGAATAAGAATTGCTTCCCTGATTCTTTGCTCGTCAATCATTATGGCAACCATGTTTATAAAACAACATTCCGTTTATGATGTAACAACTGCCTTTATTATGGCATCTATAATGTACTTGATTGTATATCGTTCAGATTTATTATTGAACATAAGGCACAGTTATCAGAACCGTAAGAAAAGTAAACCGGGGCCAGAGACACTCTGACCCCTATTTTTTTGTTAATATATCCAATTCTCTAATTAATTCTCTAAATAATTTTCTAATTGAACTTAAAGAAACGTCGGCAAATCTTATAACTCTCTACAGATATCTTCCTTCCTCCTTTGCCCGGAAGGTTCATGGAATTACCCATGATACCATATCTAAGTCTTGAATACAGAAGAATATCCTTTTGTTTTATATAATTCCACAATTCTTTCTTCTTCTCGAGAGCCTCATCCGTACCGGAACAAATAAGCAGTACCGAAGAAATTACTGTAATTATCTCTAAATAATTTACCATATAAATGCGCATCTTACGATGTTTGGCTATTTCCACCTTCTTCTTTAGCAGATAATCCAACATAATTTTATTAACTAATATCTGCTGGTCGATTCTGGATATCATAACCTGCTCATTAACGGACTGACCTTCTCTTCCAATATAATATCTGTAAAAGTTAACATCCAGATAGTACATGGTTTTCACATATGGTAACGGTTCAAAAACGAACAGGTTGTCCACATAGAACGTATGTTCAGGCAATTTAAGTTCACATTCCCTAAGAAGTTTAGTTCTATATATAACCGAATGCATTAAAATATACTGTCCCTTGCGGAAATGCTTTACTTCATCCCATGTAAAAATCTTGTCTTTTGGAAGGGCATGATGATATTTCATTACCTTATTTTTCTTATCGCCCTCTTTTTCATATACAAAATTACTGATGAGCATATCAAGAACCGTATGCCCTCCCACTATTTCCTTAAGTGTCTCCAGAATTTTCTTATATGCGCTTTCTTTAACCCAGTCATCGCTATCCACTACCTTAAAATATAAACCTGTGGCATTTTCAAGCCCTGCATTGACCGCAGCGCCATGACCTCCGTTTTCCTGATGAATAGCTTTGACAATATTTGGATACATTTCCTCGTACTTATCCGCAATTTCTCCTGTCTTATCACTTGAGCCGTCATCTATTATTAAAATCTCCACATCTTCACCGCCTACAAGCAGTGAATCAACGCATTTATGAAGATAAGCTTCTGAGTTATAGCTCGGAATGGCTATTGATAGTAATTTCATTTTCAGTCTTTCCTCCTGTATCTTATACCCTTATCCATTCAGAAAGAATCTCCCGGACGATTTATTAACTACTGTCAAGTTTCTTATTCTTATAAGGAACTCTTGCTGCAGGCACTACCTCGGAAGCATTTTTTGTATGCAGGGGCTGGTCATCAAAGAATATATGCGCTCCAAATGCTTTAAGTATATCCTTTTTCTGTACACCGCCAAGGAAAAAGGCTTCATCAATCCTGACATTCCATGCCCGCAATGTACGGATTACTCTCTCATGAGCAGGCGCACATCTGGAAGTTACAAGCGCGGTTCTTATCGGAGCCTCTTCTGCTTCAAAGTCTTTCTGCAATTCGGATAACGTTTTTAAAAATTTGGCAAACGGACCGGCCTTAAGAGGATTTTCAGCGTTCTTTCTTTCATTTTCTTCAAATGCTTCTAATCCATGTTCCTTAAATATCTGCTCAGATTCATCTGAAAAAAGCACTGCATCTCCGTCAAAGGCAATTCTTATCTGTTTAATCTGGTGCTCGTAATCATATGTATGTATACCATCACTACATATAATACCGGCAGCAATATTGGAATCGATTGCACTCTGCACATCATCCTCATATGCCGATAGAAACAAATCCGTCCTAAAAGCCTCTAAGTACGGTGCTAATGACGCCCCACTCGCAAGTACCGCCCTCGTTATATTCAATCCGTAATGTTTGATCGCATTGAATACCCTAAGCGAGGTATCAGGACTGTTTCTCGACATAATTATTACTTCCACACAGCCTTCTTTACCCGGCAGCTCATTCAGATTAAGCAGTGCCCTGATCAACGGGAATCCCGGTCCCGGTTTCAGTATTTCATCCTCATGCTCCACTTGATAACGGCAGTAAGCCTCCACTCCGTCCGTCTCAAAAATCTGATTCTCACACGATAAATCAAACAGCGCTCTGGAAGAAACACCTACGACAAGTCTGTTCTCCAAATCATATGACATATTATCCCTCCTGACATAAAACCGCTATATGGCATTTACATTCTTTATAACCAAACCTTATATCGATTCTCTGTCAGGATGTTCTACCTAAGCCTGTTACACTCGTATTTTTCAAAGGTAAGAAGGCAATTTTTAAGTTCCGTATATCTGTCTTCTATGTCACCTTCCTTGACTTCAATATCTACTGCAACAGCCATTGTATTAATCATATCATCATTGATACGGCTATGGAGTCTGCTTAAGATTTCAAGTCTTTTCTCATAAGAATCCGCATCCAGAAATTGTAATACCAGAGGATCAATATTCAGTTCTTCCTGTGTTTCATGTTCTTCATCGGGCATATCAGCAGTTGACACCTTCTCAGGTTCTATATTTTCTGTTGATTGACAAACAATTTCCTGTTTAATATTGTCAACCTTGTTTTCTGCCTCATATTCAGCCTGAGAATTAAGTAATTCAAAACGATACCTCTGCTTTGCATCAGGATATTTAATTCTATCCACTTCTTCCATAAAGGATGAAAGCGGTCTTGCATAAATCTGGAAATCACCATACATCGCCTGATAAACGACTAACATTTCCTCTGTTTCACTATGCTTTGCAAGACACCTCACCTGATACATATTACCCTTGAAGTGTTTATACATTTCCTGTGGCTGTGGATTATGTCTCATTTTCTGCTCCATTTCTTAATTTAATAT
>CAMWKB010000090.1 GCA_947174705.1 uncultured Lachnospiraceae bacterium | reverse complement strand
AAGGATCAGGCGACCACCGAGATCTACCCACGGCGATTCGTCGGCAGCGGCAGACGTGGACAAGAGACAATATCTATATAGCATATTGCGATGGCAATAATTTAGATTTTTATTGCAAATTTCTTTTAGATTTCTATACATAATAATATATTTACTTATAAACGGAGTGTGCATTATAAATTAATTTTTTTAAATTATTTGATCACATATTGTGGACATAGAACCTTTCAGAACGATTTGTCAAGGACATAATGAAAGATATTAAAAAATGCCAGAAAAATTTCATTTTTTGAGTATCAAGACTTTTGAATAATCGCAGTGTTTTTCTGATTTTACTTTTAGACCATATTTTTCAAAATAAGCTTTTAAGTCTTTACTTATAAATGCTTTATAAGGTTTTGGCTCTAATACCTCTATTGGTAAAAATAATATTTTATTAAACCATTTTTTGCTTCGTTCCCATTCAGTAATGACAATTTCACCATCATCTTTCAATACCCTTTTTGCTTCACTGATAATGCCATCGGCTAAATCATCATCTATTTCATGCAAGACCAATGACAACAATATCTTATCAAAACATTTGTCTTTGAATTTCAATTTTGTTGCGTCCATACGGTACAATTTTATATTTAAGATGTCTGCCTTATGTGCTTTTTTCCTTGCAATTCCAAGCATATCCTTTGATAAGTCAATCCCTATCACTTTTGACTGAGAATTTGCCTTTGCGATTTTTAAGGCATTTGTCGCTGTACCAGTACACAAATCTAAAACACTGTCGCCATTTTCTATTGTTTCAAATACGATTTTTCTCGGACTATTACTATAATTTCTAAAGTAGATAACATCTACCAAATCATAGAACTTTGACATGGTTTTATAAAATATTTCTGATTTCATTGCATACTCCTTAATCTTATAAGTTTGTCCAATCAAAATAATACCACAATCACACTCATAGTTCTATCACATATCCATTATATTTCTTCCTCCCTCCGCTTCGCCTTGCTCTGTTGCCTGTTATGCTGTAGGCTCTCGTTCATTTCTATTCTAACTCCGGCAATTGTATACAAATACTTAACCTGCCCTCCTGATACTTAGCTGATATAACCCCGTCCATCTGCTCAATCAAAGTTCTGGCAATCGCCAACCCTAAGCCTGTCGATTTCCTTGCGGCCTCAACCGTATAAAACCTGTCAAAAAGCCTGCTAACCTGCAAATCATCCAACGCTGGCGCCGTATTTGTAAAAATAATTTCTCCGATCTCCGATAGCGTAATATCCAAGTCACCGTCACTATACTTGATCACATTGCTAAGGACATTGGAAAACACGCGGGAAAGAGCCGCTTTGTCAAATTTTCTGACAACCGGCTCCGATGGCATATGAATATCAGGGATAATATTACGCATATTAAGCGCCGTATAAAATGCCGCAATGCTTTCCTCTAATACACCATTTACGGCAGCCTCCTCAATAACCAGATTATCCTTAGTTGTAACAATAACCGAAAACCGGAAAAGTTCTTCGGTTAACTGATTCATGATTTCAATCCGGTTTCTTATTATATCAATATAACGCTTAACGCTCTCTGAATTTTCTTCCTGCTCTAATAAATCCAGGTACCCGCCAATAGCGGTTAATGGTGTGCGCAAATCATGGGATATATTGGTAACGGCATTTTTAAGCTCCATATCGCCCTGCTGAAAACGGTGACGCTCAGTACGCAGCTTGCGAAGCTGTACATTTATAGCCTCCGCAAGCCTGCGCATATGCTTATCACCTGTTGAAATGTCAATCAGAGTATTAGTCTCCGTCGCGAGTCTGTCTGCAAAGGCTTCTTCAATCTCCTTCGCTGCTTTTCGTAAAAGATATACTTTAATAGATAAAGCAAAAATAATTAAAGCCAATACACCAATCAAAACCCACAACCAGAACTCCATAATTAATTCCCCATGCTCCCTGCTACTACTTTCCTATCATTTAAAAGCTCGTGCCTTTCGACACCCTTATCACAGCCCCTTACTTCAAATCCTGCCTACGAAAACAAATTACTCCACCAGCGCATACCACAACTATTATTCCAAGCGAATAAAGCGGCAGCCTCACATAATCAGACACCTCCTGATATGCAATCTGCAACATCTGACAGCCGGGAAGAAAATCATACATAAATTCATACGCCTTACGCTTTGCTCCCCTAAGATAATAAGGATTTAATTCCTTTTCGCTGTTTTCTTCAAATACTTCGCCTGATTCATCAGTAAAAGTCACACTATACGCCTCATAATATTCCGGTTCGGACAAACGGGCATTAATATAGCCTCCGCTCATAGTCAAAGCCATAGCAACAAGAATTGCTACAACCGAAGCGTTTGCTTTACTGTGTATAAGCATACTGATAAACATGAAAATTGCTACAATTGCAGTCAATGTTATAATACTCATTAAAAAAAGAATAAGCAGAGTTTCAACTTTCTGCTCAATATTTCCGATAACGGGAACACCAATCATTATAATTGTTATTATATAAACCAAATGCATTATGATCGATGCCGATAACGCAACAATAAAGTTAGCAAAATATACCGCTACTCTGCTATTCCCTACAATCAGCTTATTACGGATCGTACCATCACTATATTCGGTGCCTATGAACAACCCCATAAATACCGATGCCACCATCGGTATATACATACAACTGCCAAACAATGAACCGTCAATGCTGGGATGATAATCCTCAGCCTGTACAATGTTTATCATATGCATATTATGCCTATATTCGGAATACAAAACAAGCAGCCCTATACCAAACATAAACAGAATACCAAGCCAAAATATCCTGCTCTTCCAAAGTCTTGCAAAATTTGCCCTCAACAGTTTACTCATTACGCTCACCTCCTACAAGACTTACATAATAGCTTTCCAGACTCTCTTCCTTCTCAGTAAGTGAGAGCACCTCGCATTTTTCCTCCACAAGCGCCAATGTAAGCTGTGTAATATTTACTTTATCAAAAATATCTGCATGAGTCTCGTCGATAACACTGTATTCCATATTAAAATTATCAAGCACTCTGACAAGCGCTCCTATATTCGTAACCTCAATCCGAACTGATTTACGGCAGGCTTTTTCCAAATCCTGTGCACTGATTTCCTTAACTATTCTTCCGGCGTCAATGAAACCGTAATATGTTGCAAATTTAGAAAGTTCTTCAAGAATATGACTTGAAATCAAAACCGTTATCTGCCGCTCGCGGTTGAGCTTTAAGATCAACTCTCTTATTTCGATAATACCCTGTGGATCAAGCCCGTTTACCGGCTCGTCTAATACCAGAAAATCCGGGTCTCCGACAAGTGCGATTGCAATGCCCAATCTCTGACGCATACCCAGTGAGAAGTTCTTTGCCTTCTTTTTACCCGTATTATCCAGCCCTACCAATTTAAGAATGTCATAAAGTCCATCAAAAGACGGAAGCCCCAGAATATTATACTGCTGTTTAAGATTATCCTCTGCGGTCATTTCAAGATAGATAGACGGGGTCTCAACAACGGCCCCTATTCTTCTACGTGATTTTCCAATCGCTTTATCGTTATTTTTTCTGCCATACAGCGTATATTCCCCCGATGTAGGCTCCTGCAGTCCGCAGATTAAGCGGATAAGTGTTGTTTTACCAGCGCCATTTTTTCCAACGAAGCCATAGATTGCTCCTTTGGGAACATTCATGGATACTCCGTTCAATGCTTTGAAATGTCTGTAATTTTTGGTCAAAGCATTGGTTGTTAGAACATAATCCATAAAAATTACCTCCTTATATATGATGCTGGTATTCTATCGAATAATAGTAAAGAAAGCGGTAAAGAAAATAGTAATGAAATAGTAAAGATTTATTCAGCGCGTAATTTAAAACCGATTCCCCAAACTGCCTCTATATAGTCCTTTCCACTTACTTCCCGCATTTTTTTCCGTAAATTACTCACATGCATTTTCAGCGAACTTTCCGTACAATCAGGAGTGTCTTCACTTATGCGCTCTAACAGCATTGACTTTGTAATTACCTGTGTGGGATTTTGCATGAGCAGTTTAAGAATTGCGTATTCGGTCCGGGTTAGTTTCACCTCACTTGAATCAATAGTTACAATATGTGTATTCGTGTCCAAAAGTATTTCATCATATGACAATACATTTACTGCTTCATCTGCGGCTGCATTACGAAGCTGTACTGCAATTCTTGCCAATAATTCTTTTGTATTAAAAGGTTTCGTCACATAATCTGCAGCACCGCCAAGCAGTAAGTCTACCTTGTTATCAACATCAACTTTGGCGCTGACTATTATAACAGGGATACCCTTTATTTGTTTAAGCACTTCCTCTCCATTCAGGCCCGGAAGCATTAAATCAAGCAGAACCAGATCAGGTCTCGATTGTGATAAAAACAGCAACGCTTCAGTTCCGGAATAGGCTCTGGACACGCCATATCCCTCTTTGGTAAGTGTTTCTTCTAACATATTTCCTATATACATATCATCATCAATAATTAATATATTTTTCATGCTTACCCTTCTTTGCCGTATTTATCATTATGGCATTTATTTGCTTACCTGCTATTCTACTAAAAGTAAAAAGCTGAGTCAAACTCAGCTTTCCACATTTTTAGTATTCCTCTTCTTCCTCTTTTTCGGAAATATCATTTACAGGTTTTTCTAATCCTTCAATGACAATATTGTTCTTTTCTGCATAGTCCCAAAGCGCCGCATGTATTGCTTCCTCCGCCAACAAAGAGCAATGCACCTTAACCGGCGGAAGACCGTCTAAGGCCTCCATGACGGCTTTATTTGTTACCTCAAGTGCCTGCTTAATTGTCTTTCCTTTTACCAGCTCGGTAGCCATACTGCTTGTTGCTACGGCCGCGCCACAGCCAAATGTCTTAAACTTTACGTCCTGTATGATCCCATCATCATCTATATCCAAATACATGCGCATGATGTCTCCGCATTTTGCATTTCCCACAGTGCCCACGCCGCTTGGATTTTCAATCTCACCCATATTTCTCGGATTATTAAAATGGTCCATTACTTTTTCACTATACATATCTGCATCTCCCTTACTGATATTTCAATATGCCTGATATATTAATTTACGCTGCTAATATTCTTTCCTACTTGTTACCTTTTAGAAAATCTTCATACAACGGCGACATACTGCGCAATCTCTCGATTATTTTTTTAAGCTCATCCACTACAAAATCAATTTCTTCCAAAGTTGTCTCTTCCGACAGTGTCAGCCTCAAAGAACCGTGAGCAATTTCGTGAGGCAGTCCGATTGCTAAGAGCACATGCGATGGATCCAGAGAACCAGATGTACAGGCAGAACCGCTGGAAGCGCATATTCCCAACTGATCCAGCAAAATAAGCATGGATTCTCCCTCAATAAAGCGGAAACAGAAATTCGCATTATTGGGAAGTCTGTTTGTTTTGTCTCCGTTTAATCTGGAATATGGTATTTCATCGAGCACTCTCTTAATCAAATGGTCTCTAAGAGCAATTTCTTTTTCACTGCGCTCCTTCATACTCTGGCCTGCAAGCTGCGCAGCCTTTCCAAATCCCACTATTCCCGGAACGTTGCTTGTTCCCGCACGTCTCCTTCTCTCCTGTGCGCCGCCATGAATAAATGAACGAAGCTTCAAACCTTTTCTGATATACATGATACCCACGCCCTTGGGTCCGCCCAATTTATGTCCGCTGGCGCTTAACATATCTATATTCATTTCGTCTACATCAAGCGGAATATGCCCATATGCCTGAACCGCATCCGTGTGAAAAAGTACGCCTTTTTCATGCGCCAGCTTTCCTATCTGTGCTATAGGCTGAATCGTTCCTATTTCGTTATTGGCCGCCATGATTGATATTAATATGGTATCAGGACGTATCGCATCTTCCAATTCATTTAGCAGAATCTGTCCGCTCTCATCCACATTAATATACGTAATTTCGTATCCATTTTTCTCCAAATATTCACAGGTATGCAAGATTGCATGGTGCTCGATTTTACTTGTAATAATGTGCCTGCCCTTATCCTTATACGCTTCTGCCGTTGCCTTTAGGGCCCAATTATCCGACTCGCTTCCTCCGGCAGTAAAATAGATTTCTTCCCGCTTGGCCCCAATTAAATCTGCTGCCTGTTCCCTTGCCCTGTCCAGTGCTTTGCTCCCTTCCGCGGCAAAACTGTAAATTGCAGAGGGATTACTATAGTTTTCCCTAAAATATGGAAGCATTTCCTGTAACACTTCTTCATTAACCCTAGTAGTCGCTGCATTATCTAAGTAAATCAGCCTGCTCATGATTTAATCCTTCTTTCCGCTCACCTATAAATCCTTTATCATCTTTAAACTTAAAAATTATTATTTCAGACAATTCTTAATTCTTGACAACGCTTCCTCCAACACAACTCTCGGGCATGCCACATTAATTCTCTGAAATCCCTTCCCGCTGTCTCCGAAAATCTTTCCGCTGTCCAGCCATAGCTTAGCTTCATGAACAATCATGTGCTCTAACCGTTCTACATCAAGCCCCGTATCCCTAAAATCAAGCCATACCAGATATGTGCCCTCATGTTCCGCCATAGTCACTCCCGGAAGGTTTTCCTCGACGTATTTTCGTGTAAAATCAATATTGCTTTTCACATAGGTAAGCATCGCCTCATACCACTCATCGCCATGCCGGTATGCCGCTTCACAGGCTACCAGACCCATAACGTTGAGCTGGCTGTATCCCGCTATATCTATCTGCTTGCAAAAAGCTTTTCTCAGCCTCGGATTGGCAATAAACACATTGGAAACCTGCAAGCCTGCCAAGTTAAAAGTCTTGCTCGGCGCGGTACATGTAATAGTAATCTCCTCGTATTCTTTTTTCAGACCTGCAAAAACCTGATGCCCCCCATTAAATACAAAGTCGGCATGGATTTCATCACTTACTACGATCACATGATACTTATAACAGATATCTCCCAACCGAATCAATTCCTCTTTAGTCCACACACGCCCTACCGGATTATGCGGGCTGCAAAGGAAAAAAAGCTTAATATTTTCATCCACTATCTTTTTTTCAAAATCATCAAAATCTATATGATATCGATTATCCTCTCCATAAACCAGAGTATTGCTCACGATTACGCGACCGTTACCCTTGATCACTCCGCTAAAAGGATAGTAAACCGGAAGCTGTATCAACACCTTATCTCCCGGATCGGTAAATGCCTGCACCGCCATTGCCAACGCAAACACTACGCCCGGCGTCTTGACAAGCCAATCTTTTGACACATCCCAATCATGATGTCTTTTCATCCATCCGCTGACCGCTTCAAAATATTCATCCTTAGATTCGCTGTATCCAAAAATCCCGTGTTCAATCTGTCTGTTCAACGCATCCTGCACATAAGAAGAGGTCTTAAAATCCATATCGGCTACCCACAACGGAAGCACATCTTCCGGCATACCTCTTTCCACCGCAAAATCGTATTTCAGACAATTTGTATTCTTTCTATCGACAACTGTGTCAAACTCAAGATTCCTTTCCACTATACAGTTCCTCCTCCGTTCTTTTAAACGCATCGCTCAAATCATTAATCAGATCGTCTACATCCTCAATCCCAACCGATAATCTAAGTACACAATCCGTAATGCCGTTTTTCAGGCGAACATCTTCCGGCACGTCTGCATGGGTCTGTGTTGTCGGATAAGTGATTAATGTCTCCACTCCACCAAGGCTCTCTGCGTACTGAATCAATTGTACCTTCTCCAGTATAGACAATGCAAACTCTTTGCTCTGCACCTCAAAAGTAAGCATTGCGCCAAAGCCCCTGCTCTGCCTGCACATAATCTCATGCGCAGGATGCGTTTTTAAACCCGGATAAATCACCTTTGTAACCGCTTTTTGATTCTCCAGCCACTCTGCAATCTTAAACGCATTACTCTGTGCTCTCTCCATCCTGACACCAAGCGTTTTAATCCCACGCATAATCAGCCAACTATCAAACGGCGCCAAACCGGCCCCGGTCGTTTTAATATTAAACCTAAGCTGCTCACTTATATCTTCCCTTGACGTCACCAGGAAACCCGCCAGTGTATCATTGTGTCCGCCAAGATATTTAGTTCCGCTATGGACTACCACATCCGCTCCAAGCTTTAGCGGGTTCTGAAAATAAGGTGACAAAAATGTATTGTCTACAATCAGCATCAGCTTGTACTCCTTGGCAATCTTACTTATAGCCGCAATATCTGTCACGTTCATCATGGGATTTGTCGGCGTCTCTATGTAAATAGCTTTGGTTTTATCAGTTATATATTTTTTCACATCCTCTTTACAACAATCTATACTTGTAAAATCGATTCCGTTTTTACTTGAAATGCTATTGAACAGCCTTATGCTTCCGCCGTATAAATCGGCATCCACGATAAGATGATCTCCCGGTTTAAAAAGCTCCATCAACGCAGAAATTGCAGACATCCCCGTACTAAAAGCAAGCGCATCTATACCGCCTTCCAAAGACGCAACTATTTTTTCCAAATGCTCCCTTGTAGGATTTTGCAGCCTGCTATAATCATAACCGGTGCTCATACCTACTCCCGGATGAGCAAAAGTTGCCGTCTGGTAAATCGGAAAACTGATTGCACCGTAGTGATTTTTATTGCCCGGGTCTTCCTCTAAATGTATGCATTTTGTGTTGATGTTTCTTTCCATAGAAAATCCTCCTGTGAATATGTGTGACATTAACAGCCCCACTATTCATACTATTTTAATATGAATAGTGGGGTTTGTCAACCGGTAATTAAAGTTCTAAACTATTCTCTTTCAAAAGAAAGTCATAGATACTCATTGTTGTAATTCCAACCTCATCCCTGGTAACATTTACAACATCTTTCACAATAATGATTTTCTTAAAAGAATCATTTACATTAATAAGTGAAGCCTTTTCCTGAATTTGTTTTTCTTCCGTCGCCATACTGAAAGCAGATTGGATATAATATCGCTTACTTCCCAGATTTGCCACAAAGTCAATCTCTAACTGCTTTCTTTCTGCTTTCCCTTCTTTGTTTATTCCTCTCTTTTCTACGACGCCTACATCTACGGAATAACCTCTGCTGCGCAATTCATTGTATATAATGTTCTCCATAATATGTGTTTCTTCAATCTGTCTAAAGCCTAATCTGGCATTTCTAAGTCCTACGTCTTCAAAATAATATTTGACCGGTGTTCCTATATACTTTCTGCCCTTAACATTGTAACGATTCGCCTTATTTATAACAAAGGCATCTTCCAAATACTCTATATACTGTCTAATGGTGTTTGCACTAATATTTGACTGTATCACGCTTTTAAAAGTCGCCTCAATTTTTGGTACATTAGTAAGGGATCCAGTAGCTGACGCCAAAACATTAACTAAATCTTCCAACTCCCCTGACTTCTCTATATGGTGCCTCTCAATAATATCCTTTAAATACGTTTCATCAAATAATTTAGTTAAATAATTAATCTTCTGTTCTTCCGTCTTCATTGTTACCGTAAGAGGCAGTCCCCCATAAACAATATACTCTGCCCATCCATGATACATATCCCCTTCATATGCCAGCATAAATTCCTTAAAGGTCAATGGATAGATATGAATTTCATCACCCCTGCCCCGAAATTCAGTTATAACATCCTTTGATAAAAATTTGGAATTGCTTCCGGTTACATATATATCCACATTTTTGATATGCAGTAACGAATTCAGCACTTCTTCGAATTCACTTAGCATCTGTACTTCGTCTAATAAAATATAATACTGCCCTTCATCCACAATGCATGACTCTATATATTCCAATATGATATCAGGATCACGATATTTCTTATCCTTTCTTTGATCCAGTTCAATCGAAATAATATGTGATTCTGGAATCCCCTGCTCCATCAAATAGTTTTTAAAAATGTTAAAAATTAAATATGATTTCCCACTTCTTCTAATTCCTGTTACTACTTTTATCATGCCATTGTTCATTCTATTTATCAGATCATTCAAATATTTATCTCTTTTAATATCCATTATGAGTCTCCTTCATTGAATATTTTTGACACAATTGACAGATTTATTCAGTCTCATTTTATAATGAAACCAATTATAATGCAAGAAATATATTGAATATTTTTTGTAAATATGTCATTTTTATTCAATGAAGTGTAGTTACTTTTGAGCATATACCTGTAACCTTCGGAATGTTTCAAAACAAGTCCCGTCCGCCTGCCTCGTTCTTTCCAACATTTCTTCAATTACTTCTTTGCGGAATGCACTTTTATGAATATCGGGAATACATTCCATAAAAGGCACAATACACGGCTGGTCTATCCATTTTATGATTTCATCAGAAGATGGGAAAAACCTGTCCCGGTTTACTTCAGAAATCGTAAAATGAGAATAGCCAATATTAGCTATCAGTTCCGTATAGTAGCTTTTTGAGGGCATAAACCACGGCATTTCAAAGTCTCTGAAAAAATCGATATATTTATTTTCGGTTATTTTTTTCTGTATTACAGTAAGAAAATTCGAACAGTTACCATCGCTTCCGAAATTCCATAACAGTATACCGCCTGTTTTTAATGCCGTATAGGAATTTTGCAAAAGTTGATTATGGTCTTTTACCCAATGCAAAGCCGCATTAGAAAAAATAATATCAAACTCATTAGAAAAGTGCAGGTCATTAATGTCCATATGAACAAAGTCAAGGTTATCTCTACAAATCTTTTTTGCCGTTTTAATCATTCCGACAGACGCGTCTATCCCTAATACCCTTCCATTTGGCACAAGCAATGATAACTGTTCCGTTAAATATCCGTCACCGCACCCTAAATCTAATATTTTTTCATTGCCCTGCAAAGAAATTTCTGAAATAAGGCTTTTTCCCCATTCCTTTTGAGGTGTAGAAGCTTTTTTGTATTTTTCACCGTCAAATTCATATGTTTTCATAAGTTTTCTCCCTGTTTCGTTTTCTTGCATTATACTTTTACTAATGATATAATTC
>CAMWKB010000089.1 GCA_947174705.1 uncultured Lachnospiraceae bacterium | reverse complement strand
CGGAATATCATCCTTATACGCTGATTGTAAAAGGCGGAAGCAGATTTGCTCTTCTTAATTATACCTCTGGAACACACGGAATGAAAAAACCTGAGGATTCTCCTTATATGGTTCATTTGCTTGATGATGAGGACAGGGTCAGGGAGGATATAAAAAAAGCGAAGGGTGACGCTGATTTTATAATTGTTTTCGTGCATTGGGGCACGGAAGATGCACAGCAGCCGGATGACTTTCAGAAGAAATGGACAGAGATTTTTCTGGATAGCAAAGTCGATGTGGTTGTCGGAACTCATCCGCATGAGCTTCAGCCATATGAGGTGCTAAGTGACGATAGTGGTCATAATATGTTAATATATTATTCTATCGGAAACTTTGTCAGTGCCCAGCCCGAGAAATCCTGCATAAAGGGAGGAATGGCGCGGTTTACAGTATCGCTTACGGCTGAAGGGTATGGGATTACGGAATATGCATTGGAGCCATTGGAGATAATACGTTCAAGTGACGGCAGATACACTGTAAAACCGTGTGATGAACTTAAATAACTATTATATTGACAAGCGAACGGTTTAATATTATACTATATTTAACAATTAGGTTAAATGTTAAATGAGGAGGGTGATAAATGGCATTACAAAATACATTAAAAGCACTTGCCGATCCCATACGCCGTGAGATATTAAATCTCTTAAAAGGGGGTAAAATGTCTGCTGGGGAAATTGTTGATAAATTTCCGGTCACGGGGGCAAGCATTTCCAGGCACCTGTCGGTATTAAAGGACGCAGATTTAATTAGGGATACCAGAGAGGGCAAATATATTTTTTATGAGCTAAACGCTTCTGTTTTAGAAGAAATCATGCTTTGGATTACTGATTTGAAAGGAGATGTTGACAATGATTAAGAGAAATAAATGGCAGCTTATTATATCTTCCGTTATTATATTATTACCCATTGTGGCAGGACTGTTTATATGGAACTATCTGCCGGAACAAATTGCAACCCATTGGGGGATTAATGGAGAAGCTAATGGATGGAGTAGAAGAAGTTTTACAGTTTTTATAATACCGTTAATTATGTTGGCAATACACTGGTTCGGTATTATTTTAACAGCCCGTGACCCGAAAAATAAAGACCAGAGCAGTAAGGTTTTTAATATGGTGTTATGGATATTACCTATTACATCCCTTATCGTATGTGGTTTTAACTATGCAAGCGTTTTAGGAAATGACATAAATATTGGCATGATGGAACATGTTTTTCTGGGTATTATGTTTGTGATACTTGGCAACTATATGCCAAAATGCAGCCAGAACAGCACAATAGGCGTAAAAGTTACATGGGCGCTTCGGAATGAAGAGAACTGGAATAAAACTCACCGTTTTACAGGAAAACTTTGGTTTTTTGGAGGTCTGTTGCTTCTGGCAACCCTGCTTATACCTGTTGAAAATTTGATGTATGTATTATTTCCAATAGTATTATGTATGGCATTTGCCCCAATGATATATTCTTATATTTATTATAGAAAGCAGTTAAAAGCCGGAACAGCTACTAAAGAGGATGCAGTGCAGACTTCTTATGAGAAAAAAGTGACCAGAATTTCAGTGGTTGTCGTAATTATTATTCTTATAATTTCAGCTATATCTCTTTTTGCCGGCGAGTTTGAAGTAAAGTTTAATGAAACTTCATTTACCATAGAAGCCGATTGTTGGGATGATGTAACCATAAACTATGCTGACATTGATAATATTGAATGGAGAGAACAGAATGTCAAAGGAAACCGTACTTTTGGCTATGGTACACCTTTTATTGTAATGGGTGAATGTGAAAATGCAGAGTTTGGCAATTACACCGGATATACTTACACATCATGTAACGCTTGTGTTGTTCTTTCGATAGATGATAAAATACTGGTTATCAATGGAAAAAATGAAGAAGATGCGAAAGTGATTTATGATGAATTGATAAATAGAATTAATAAGTAGATTTTGTGCAACTTGCAATATCAGCTTTAAAATGTAATTTTTGATACCTGAATCATAAAAGATAATTATATTACTTGACACATATGTTATACAAAGGTATAATAAATTATACAAACGTATAACAAGGAGGCGTATTATATGAGTAATATATCCAAAAAGCTAGGTGAAGCAGAATTAGAAATTATGCAGGTGATTTGGGACAGTGAAAGTCCCGTCACTTCAAATTATATTTTAAAAGAATTGCAGGGTTTGAGAAAATGGCAGCTTTCCACTTTAATGACTTCATTAACAAGATTAGCTGACAAAGGTTTTGTAAATTGCGACCGCTCAACGGGAAGTAATCTATATACTGCGATTATTCCTGAAAATGAATATAAAGCCGGGGCAAGCAAACATTTTCTTGAAAAGCTGTATAATAATTCGATTCAAAATATGATAGCTACATTGTACAGTAATAAAGAGATTAAAGCTTCTGATGTCGAAGAACTTAGAAATTTTCTTGATAAACTGGAGGATGAGCAATGATAACAAATATATTTCTTTCTTTTTTTGAGATTTCATTATCAATCAGTTTAATAGTTGTTGCTCTGATTTTGCTTACGTCGTTGTTAAATAAAAGATATGCTGCAAAATGGAAATACTTAATATGGATATTTATTGCACTGCGGCTGCTCATTCCTTTTAGCGGATCTAATGGGCAGTCTGTTATTGATATTCTTTCGTCGGTAAAAAACCAGACCGCATTTAAAGCCGAAGAAAAAAATGTGGGAACCACGACTGACGTAAATATAGCACCTACAAGGGTTATTGTTGAAATACCGGAACAAATGACAACTCCTATTGCGATGCAGTCAGAAAAAAGCAATATCAGCCTTACACTGCTTGATATAGTGGCTTTTCTCTGGCTGATTGGCAGTCTGCTATTTATATCGATTCATTTAATCAGTTATTTACACTATAAGAATCAGGTTATGAAAAGGGGAACAATAATAAAGGATGCAAAAATTTTGCGTCAGATGTCAGAGCTTAAACGTGAATTCAATATAAGATGCACAGTACATATCGTGGAATATTCGGAAGCCGGCAGTCCTATGATACTGGGGTTTGCGAAACCTATTTTAGTTTTGCCGGAAGAACAGTATAGTCCGGAGGAATTGTTTTTTATTTTGAAGCATGAGCTGGTTCATTTAAAACGAGGAGATGTATATTTTAAACTGCTTTTTGTGGCAGCAAATGCACTTCACTGGTTTAATCCATTTATTTGGATCATGCATAAGGAAGCTGTTGTTGACATGGAGCTGTCTTGTGATGAAAGAGTTACGCAGGGGACAGATTATGAGCTGCGGAAAGCGTACACGGAAACGTTGTTATCTACGCTTCATAAAAATTGTTCAAAGAGAACCGCGTTATCTACACAATTTTATGGTGGAAAGCAGATAATGAAAAAGCGTTTTAAAAACATATTATTAAAAAATGGAAAGAAAAACGGAATTGCAGTATTGATATGTGCGATTGTTTTAACAATAGGTGTTGGGACGCTGGTAGGATGTACGGCAAATAAACAGGAAGAAAAGACTTTTGATGTTCCGGATGTTGTAGTGGAAAAAGCGGAAGAACTTATTTCCGGATGGTATTTAAATGAACAAGCGAATAATGAAGAGTATTCTTATATCAATTGGCGGATTGAGTCGCTGACTCATTGCTATACATATGATGATTTTGAAGGTATGGTATTGCAGATTTATCAGTTAAACCATGAGTTTTTATCGGATAAACCAGAAAATATACTGCTCGCAGGCGGAATGAGCGTAACGGATGACGGATGGGTTACGCCCGGTTATCCGAATAGCAGATTTCTTGTTTTTAAGCAGGATGGGGAAGCACTTTCTTTTCTGGTATGTTTATCTGAAAATGATTGCTTTCCGGGGGATGAATTATTTTCTGAGGATTTGAAGAATCTGCTTGAAGATATGGTATTTTTTGCGGCGGATGATAATGACGCCGCAGAGAATGGAACGGTACTTACATTTACCAGAGAAGGAGAAACAGAGCAAAAACAGGCTTCGCTTGTTACAGGAGATGGGTTTTCTTTCTATCTGCCTGATGACGAATGGCGGCAGACAGGTCCTGATCTTTGGTCGCCTATCGTGAATGATAGTGTTTCTTTGTGGGTTACACATTTTGAGGATTCAGCGATAGGGCAGATTGTTAAAGAATTAACAGACGACGGCTATGTGGCAGTAGAAAATAGAATGTGGAAGCAGAGCGTAGATTTGATATATAATGTTGAATTGAAAGAATATGAAAATGATGTATGGGGCGTATGCTATTGCTACCCTGTTGAAGCGGAAGAAGGGTGGGGCGCGGTATTTCCGGTGATAGCGGATACCTTTGCGGTATCAGTAGATGATGAGCAGATTAATATTCAAAATAGCGATATTGAAGATACTTTCACACTTATAGAAAGTGCAGATGTCCAGGAAATTAAAAGCATTGTTGAGGAATTTGCAAGGTCATACTTTGGTGGCGATGCCGATACACTGAAAAAGTTCCTGACAAGCCAATATGAAGGGAATATAGAAACCTATGATACATATGAAAGTACGGGTACTGCAGGCGATTTTACAATAAAAGGATTGCCTGAGGCGGGCGAACGGGCTGTAAATAATAAGCTGGAGATTTCGCTGGAGTTTATGGATAGTAACGACGATTCTTATACTTATTTGTCTTTGAGTTTTGTAAAGCAGGAAGATGGATGGAAAGTAAAGTCTTACGGTTTGGAGAAATAATGATTGACAAATTATTCGGGTATAGTAAAATTATGGGAGGATTTATAATATGAAAAAGTAGATAAAACACAGGAAGGGGCATATCAGAGATATGGCAGAATTGTATAATCATAGGGAAGTAGAACAGAAATGGCAGAAAATATGGGATGATGAAAAAGCGTTTAAGACCTCAGAGGATTATTCCAAGCCGAAATATTACGCATTGGTAGAGTTTCCTTATCCGTCGGGACAGGGACTTCATGTGGGGCATCCAAGACCTTATACGGCGCTTGACATTGTTGCCAGAAAGAGACGTATGCAGGGATATAATGTTCTCTATCCTATGGGGTGGGATGCATTTGGCCTTCCTACGGAAAATTATGCTATTCAGAATCATATTCACCCTCGTATTGTAACGAATAATAATGTTGTACACTTTAAGAACCAGCTTCATGCATTAGGTTATTCTTTTGACTGGGACAGGGAAGTTAATACAACTGACCCGAATTATTATAAATGGACCCAGTGGATATTCTTAAAATTATTTAAAGCAGGACTGGCTTATAAGTCAGAAATGCCAATCAACTGGTGTACCTCATGTAAGGTCGGACTTGCCAATGAAGAGGTAGTAAACGGCGTTTGTGAAAGATGCGGTTCCGAGGTAGTACGTAAAGTAAAAAGCCAGTGGATGCTTAAGATAACAGAATATGCCGACAAACTTATTCAGGACCTTGATACTGTTGATTATGTTGAAAAAGTTAAGGTATCCCAGAAAAACTGGATTGGTAAATCAATTGGTGCGGAAGTAGATTTTTCTATCAAAGGAAAAGAAGATAAGCTGCGCGTATATACAACCAGATGCGATACACTGTTTGGAGCTACTTATATGGTAGTATCTCCGGAGCATCCTATTATTGATAAATATAAAGACGAACTTAAGAACTGGGATGAAATCTGTGCATACAGGGAGCAGGCTGCCAGAAAATCCGACTTTGAGCGTTCTGAGCTGGCCAAAGAGAAGACCGGCGTAAAAATTGACGGAATGTCAGCCATAAATCCTGTTAACGAAAAAGAGATACCTATTTTCATTTCAGACTATGTTCTTATGAGCTACGGAACAGGCGCAATTATGGCGGTTCCTGCACATGATGAAAGAGACTGGGATTTTGCAAAGAAGTTCGGTCTTCCGATTATAGAGGTTGTTGCAGGCGGCAGGGACGTACAGGAAGAAGTGTATACTGATGTGGCAACCGGTATACTCTGCAATTCCGAATTTTTAAACGGACTCAGCGTAGCAGAAGCTAAAGAAAAAATGATTGCCTTTCTTGAGGAAAAAGGTATAGGAAGTGCAAAGACTAACTTTAAATTAAGAGACTGGGTATTCTCCAGACAGCGTTACTGGGGAGAGCCTATTCCGATTGTATATTGTGAAAAATGCGGTTATGTGCCGATTGATGAAAGCGAGTTGCCTTTGGAGCTTCCGGAGGTAGAAAGTTATATGCCTACCGATAACGGAGAATCGCCTCTTTCAACAATGACTGATTGGGTCAATACAACCTGCCCGTGCTGTGGCGGTCCTGCTAAGAGGGAAACCGACACTATGCCTCAGTGGGCCGGTTCATCATGGTATTTCCTGCGTTATACTGACCCTGATAATAAAGATGCGCTTGCAAGCAAGGAAGCTCTTGAATATTGGATGCCTGTAGACTGGTATAACGGCGGTATGGAGCATACAACACTGCATCTGTTATATTCCCGTTTCTGGCACAAGTTTTTATATGACGAGAAAGTAGTGCCTTGTCCGGAGCCGTATTTAAAGAGAACCTCACATGGTATGATTCTTGGCTCTAATGGAGAGAAAATGAGTAAATCGCGTGGTAATGTCGTAAATCCCGACGATATTGTTACGGAATATGGCGCAGACACCATGCGTACCTATGAGATGTTTATCGGGGCTTTTGAACTTTCCGCAGCATGGTCTGATGATGGTGTAAAGGGATGTAGGCGTTTCTTGGAAAGAGTCTGGAAACTGCAGGATATTATGAGCGACAGTATGGAGTATTCCAAGGATTTAGAGACCAAGATGCACCAGACGATAAAGAAGGTCAGCAATGACTTTGAGAGTCTTAAATATAATACTGCAATAGCGGCTATGATGGCACTCATCAATGATTTTTATAAAAAGAACGAAGTGACCAAAGCTGAGTTTAAGACTTTGATTACGCTTTTAAATCCGGTAGCTCCTCATATTACGGAAGAACTGTGGCAGCTTGCAGGCTTTGAAGGAAGAGTATATCAGGCAGAGTGGCCAACATTTGATGAGGAAAAGACAATAGAGGCTACCATTGAAATAGCTGTTCAGATTAACGGCAAGACCAGGGCAACCCTTGATATCGGAAAAGAGGACGCTAAAGAAGATGTAATTGCAAGGGCAAAAGAGAAGATTGCCGATAAACTAACCGGAACAATCGTAAAAGAGATTTACGTTCCGGGAAGAATTGTGAATATCGTACAGAAGTAGTATATAGAATCTGCGGAAGCAGTAAGTAATGATATAAACAAAATTTAAGGACGGTTCGCAGTGCGCGCCGTCCTTTCTTTTTCTTAACGTTTTTTATAAAACATAGCAACCATCTTATCCATTTTTGCGCAATCTTCATCGGAAGCGTATTTTTTAATCGTTTTTACGATAATATCTATCTCATCATCCGTAAAGCTTACATTATTATCTTTTCCGCGCTTGGCAACGGCCATCAGGAAAGGAAGCATCTGCTCCTTGGACAGTCCATTGCTCTCAAAGACAAGCATTTGTAAAAAATCCAGTTTACTTCTGTCAATATGTGCAACATCAGGATCATCTAACCAAGATGCCATAACCCTAACCTCCTATATGGTTTAATGCATAAGTATTTATTTGAATTTAATACATTATGTCTGTGTATTGCTAAAAGCCTCATACATCGCTTTTTGTTCCGGTGAGAGCATGCCCATAAGCATATCTGCCATAGATGTGTCGGAAGTTCCATTGGTACCGTCGCTGCCCATATCTGGAAACATTTCCTGCATGACGCTCATGGTCTGGCTCATTTCCTGATACATTTCCATAGTTTGGAACATGGATTCCATTTGCTCTAACTGTCTTATTTCCTGTTCGCTGCTATAAGGCTTTAATTCATGAATCAGTTTTTTTATGTCGGGTTTTTCATTTTCTCTTGAAGCGGCGTGAACATGAAAGGGGTGCTTTCTGAACAAGTCTATTGTATACTTAAGTTCCATGTATTTAATATAAATTGCAATGTTTTTTTGCATGGACGGTTCTATATAGGGGAGAAGAACCTTGAGCTTTTGTATTTGGTTGTTAGTATACAAGGCATCAAATGCCATGACGTTTGAGGAATCATCTTTCATTATTCATATGCCTTTCGATGCCTGCAAATCAACTTTATCAAAGTATATGCGTTACAAAATAGAAAATTTACTTTACAGTAGAATCTCTATAGAAAAATAGGCTCAAATAATGAGCCTATTTTCCAGATGTGAACGCAAGAAGTGGTCTAAAACTTAGAAGATAGAGTTTCCGTTGCCGCAGCAGCTTAAAAGAAGTAACAACCAGATCAAAGAACTGCATCCGCAGCCGCCGTCATTATTGTTGTTAAAAAGGCTGATTCCGTTGCCGCCACATCCGCAGCCATCATTATTGTTGTTGCCGCAGATAGAGAATAAGATGATAAGCCATATTAAAGAGCAACATCCGTTGTTACCCTCTCTTGTGTTATTGCATCCGCATTGAGTTGCTGATAAATCACTCATTTTTATGCCTCCGTGTTTTATTTGTTTTGTTTTATGGTTTATCTTATGTGCATGGCAGGTCCAGCGTTCCGTAAAAATATAAATATTTTAAATTGAACTATAAAGTTGTTGTACTGACAAGTTATAAAAACGAGTTCCAGCGTAATCTTTTATAAGATAAAAAGTGCACAATACAATATTTAGTAGATGAGTCGGGATGTATGAAGAATGTAGCACATATATTGTTATCAGCGCCTTTGTTGACGATATATCGTATATATTTTTTTGGAAGCAACAGATGCAGAAAGTATTTGTAATCGTCGGTTATCTGTGATATAAGTGTTCTATAATCTTTAAAATCTTTGTAATTATAATGAAATATACGAATTCTATCGGCTAATCCGGATATCGTTTTGATATTTCTAAGTATCTTTTATTATTCGCATAATAATTAATTAAATATAGGTTTGGCAGCAAATAAAATTAAAAAAGAAAGACAGGAGAAGAATATGAAAAAGAAATTAGTAATGATAATATCAGCAATATTAACAATAAGTATTGGTGTGGTAACGACTGTGATGCCGGCGTTTGCCGATTCTGACATTAACAGCAGCGGTGAATTAATTTTTGATGATAGCAATGTAGAGTTTGATTCTGCGGATATCGAGAGTTTGCAGTCTCAGGTAGAGAGGTTGTCTAAAGGTTTATCACAGGAAGCTTATGTATCGGAAAACAAAGGTACTTTAAGGGCCGGACTCAATTCCAAAGGAATTATTAATTATGATTCGGGAAAGGTTGTTTTTGATTCATCGGATCTTGTTAAGCTTGCGGATGAAATTGACAATCTGGATACGGGATATAAGTATGAAGCTGTCAGTGCACTTAGCAAGATTGATACATATCTTAAGGCAGACGGTACGATTGTTCATGACAAGCCAGATGAAACAATTTCGCCGGAGAATGCCTCAAAGTTTACTATTGCACAGATATGCGAAGGGATTATGCAGTCTCAGTCAGTGGCGCATCTGGCAGACCGGAATATTGTACCGGCATCTGAAAACAATCTGAGTAAGGGCTGTGCCGCATGGGTTGACGGACGGCTTTTAATAGGCAGTGGCGGCGATAATGAGGAGAATTACAATAAAGGATATGAAGAAGGTAAAGCATCCAGACCGGCGGCAGCCGGATACTTTTTAGGGACCCGTTCGAAAGTGGAATCCGGCAGACCATATTATGATATTGCCGAGCTGGTACCTGAGGTTGATTATACAACATTGACTACAGACAATTTTATTGTATGCCCATGTGCGATAAATAGTAATACCGCCAAAATAACTAAGTATCTTTCTACGGCCTCAGATGTGACAGCATATTGTACCATAAATGAAGCGGACATATTACCCAATATAAGATATAATAATACTTTAGGACGTTTATATGTTGATATTCCCATTATATCTGCAAAAGGTGGTTTAGGTACGAGCGGATATGCGAAGAAGGTTGAGACAACTGTGAGGTTTTGTGCATATCTTGTTATGGGTGATATAGTTGAACCTTAAATTCACACATTTGGTGTTGTAAATTTGATGAATAAAAATCAAAATATGACAAAAACTAGAAGAGAATCGCGGACGCCGATTCTCTTTTTGCAGCACAGTTTTGACAATAAACATAAGGAGAGACAGATAGTTATGGGAAATAAGCAGGAAGACAGAAAAGAAAAGGGACAGAATAAAGAGCAGAATAATAAGGAGCAGAATAAAGACCGGAATAAGGATAAAAATACCAAGAATGAGGATACAAAGGAGAGGAAAGAAGCTAAAGCGGAGGCAGAAAAGCATAGGGATGAGCGTATTGAATCTACAGGCCAGCTTACATTGGATGAAAGTGAATCCGAACACAATATACATTTGATTACCATTATTGGAGAGATAGAGGGGCATGATAATTTGGGAAGTTCTTCGAAAACTACCAAGTATGAGCATATACTTCCGCAGTTGGCAGCTATAGAGGACAGTAAGAAAATTGACGGAGTGCTTATTCTGTTAAATACAATGGGGGGCGATGTGGAAGCGGGGCTTGCAATCGCTGAAATGATATCTTCTTTAAGTAAGCCGACGGTATCACTGGTACTTGGAGGAAGTCATTCTATTGGAGTGCCTATAGCGGTAAGTACGGATTATTCATATATTGTGCCGACAGGTACCATGGTTATTCATCCGGTACGTTTAAATGGCATGGTAATAGGCGTACAGCAAACTTTTGATTATTTTAAGCAGATTCAGAATCGTATTACCGGCTTTGTATGCGAGCATTGTAAAATATCTAAATCAAGACTTGAGGAACTTATGATGGAAACCGGTATGCTGACTAAGGATGTCGGAACGGTTTTGGTCGGAAAAGAAGCCGTAGAAGAGGGAATTATAAATGAAGTCGGCGGAATTAAGGATGCGATAAGTCATCTTCATGATATGGTAGAGAAAAGAAAATCAGATACAAAATAAAGGATGACAAGTAAATCCGAAGATGCTATACTATATATTGATTTATAATGCTTGTATGAAAAATGGCAGTATTTGCCATTTCATAAAAACATAAAGCATGGAGGTTATACATGGCATCGAATCAGGGAAGAGGAGC
>CAMWKB010000088.1 GCA_947174705.1 uncultured Lachnospiraceae bacterium | reverse complement strand
CCCTTATTTTAATTTAATTCGGAAATATCTTTAAAAACATTTATAGTCAAATTGCCTAAATAAAAGGCTATTTTGTACACAATACGCTGACAAAGCCTTTTTTATATTATGTTTAAGATGGTTTTTAGAGAATGTCCGGGGCGGAATTTGCGGGAGTATATGTTGTTCAAATTACAATATGCGAAAGCGGTATCCTTTATTACCGGCAAAACTGCTTTATATTATACATTAAGGGTTATTCGGATTCTTCTGATGAATATTTGTCAATCTATCGCGAAGTTTTTTTGTATCCGGATGGTCTTCTCCCAATATTCTTTCTCGTATTGACAATGCTTTTTTACAAAGTTCTTCTGCTTCTTCCCATCTTCCCTGATTTTCATACAAAGCAGCTAAATTGACATAAGACACCGCCGTATATGGATGGTTTTCACCCAATACACTTTCGCGTATTGACAATGATTTCTTATATAGTTCTTCGGCTTCTTTACATCTTCCCTGCTTATTATATAAACTAGCTAAATTATTATAACTGCTTGCCGTATTCGGATGATTCTTTCCTAATATCCTCTTGTGTATTGATAATGCCTTTTCATATAGCTTTTCGGCTTCTTGCCACTTTTCCTGCCTATCATACAAAGATGCTAAATTGTTATAACACGTTGCTGCATAGGGATGATTTTCTCCCAATTGACTTTCACATATTAATAAAGCCTTTTCATACAATTCTCCGGCTTCTTTCCATCTTCTCTGCTTTTCATACAGAACTGCCAAATTGTTATAACTATTTGCTATATACAAATGATTATCCTCCAACACTTTCCGGCGAATTGACAGAGCTTTTTTATACAGTTCTTCGGCTTCTTTCCACTTTCCCTGTTTTTCATACAAAACTGCCAAATTGTTATAACAGGTTGCTGTATCTAAATGTTCTTCTCCTAAGACACTTTCGCATATTGACAACGCTTTTTTATACAATTCTTCGGCTTCTTTCCATCTTCCCTGCTCTTTATATAACATTGCCAAACCGCGGTAAGAAATTGCCGTATCAGGATGGTTCTCACCCAATATTTTTTCACGTATCGACAGTGCTTTTTTATATAGTTCTTCGCAAATCTGCCAGTTCCCCTGAATTCTATATACACTTGCTAATTTATTATAAACAATTGCCATTTCCAAATGCTCAGGTCCTAAGAGTTTTTCACGGATTTTCTTAGCTTCTAAAAATAATTTTTCGCTTTCATAATAATGTGCCTTGTCATATGCCTCATCGGCTTGTTCAAGCAACTCGTACGTCATTTCCATTTGTTGTTTTGCATCAGCTTCGTTTAAAGTTTTTCTCTGCGGCAGACTTACTTCCTTATAATCAAATTCTAAACCGTCCTCTTCACTGCCGACCTTATAGTCATGAAAACAAACACGAATTTTGATGTAAGAATAAAAATCATATGCACCTACTGCAAGTCTGTCATCTCCATACGGTGTAATTAGAAAAACCAAATTTCTTCTCAAAGCAGTCATCATATCCCTGCTAAAATTCAAACGCTCCAAGTCCTGCTCATCCTGCACTGCAAGTTGAAAATTAGCAATAAAAAAGGTTTGAACTTCCGGATAAGAAGCAATCCAGCTCTCCAGATTCTGAAAAGCATACGTTTCACTATGCTTTTTATAATCATAAATTTTGACAGTCCCCTGACTGTAAATATTAACAATCTCAGCCTGTATTGCCTCGTCAGCTACCACAAGAAAAAAGCCATACTCAGATTTATTAATAATCCAGCCTAATGTCTGATAACCTTCCTGATTACTTTCCGACATCCTCAATTACCCCCTGCTCTTTGAGAAAACGTACTACTAAAGGGTGAACATTGTGCCAGCGTTTTCCATTATACTCAAGCACCACCGATGCCTGCAGCATTTTCAACAGCATCTCCTTATCCTCGATCAACTCTTTATTACCTTCATAAATATTCTTTAAGAATTCATAATCCCTTTTCTCAATCCTTCTTGTCAACGAAGTCTTCAACTCTTCCAGCGCCCGTTCTGCATCTTCCATGGAAATTGCCGCGCTTTTTCTTCGTTCGGCTCTTTTGGCTGACAAATTAATTGTATGAAACAAATCCCTTAAAGAACCGCCTGTATATTGAATCAACTTTTCTAATACTTCTGCTTCAAATAAATCCCTATCGGCACGTTTTTCTATCAATTTCAATATAATGTCAATTCCGTCCTTAAATGTCTGTCCTTCTATTGTCTCAATCTTAATCATAGGCAAAGTCTTTATTGTAAAGTAGCTTTCCATTGCCGAAAATTTAGTATCATAAGAAAGCGCAATAGGGAAAGTATAAATAACCGAAAAAGGCATGCCGGAAAGAACTGCCGCATAATTGTAAAATATATTCCATGCACTATCAGGATTCAACTTATCCAAATCCTCAAATATAATAATCGGCAGTTTACCTCCAATTTTCTTACTGATTTCTTCTGATACAGCTCCCAGCAATCTAATCCATTCGGTGGAATGTGTACTTATTTTCTGCCTATATTCCTTTCTTCTTTCTTCATTCAATCTCAAGTCTGCTTTCATGTTAGTAAATAAACTAAACATTTTACCAAAAATTCCTGCAGTATCGGCAGACAGCCCTGTTTCAAGAGAAATGTTCTTAAAGTTCTGATCTATTTTCACCTCAATTCCTTCAGACCAGAAATTCAAAATATCTTTAAGAATATTTTCCCCAATATCACATTTGCATTCTTCTGCAATTTTAAGCAATGCCTCTCCCATTAATATAAAAAGGTCGTAATATGTCGTATTCTGCATATCTAAATCCAAGCTGCAAAAAACATTTTTTACTTTGCAGCCATTTTTTTCAAGTTTCGCGGACATTCTATTAAGCTCCGTACTTTTACCACAGCCTCTGTGGCCCAACAGTAAAAAGGAATTATGGACCCCTTCTTCACAACAACTATCAAATATATCCTCCATCGGAGAACTATATTTATCACTCATTCTATATTCCATTGTATTACTACAATAAAACTCTTTCATTTGTTCAAGATTCAACGGCTCCGGTGAAAAAGCATTTATTATTTCTGATATCTGATTTGCATATTTCATCTGATAATTCCTCCCTATTTCAGTTAATCTTAGATGATATAAATATACTATTATATATTATATACTATGTTTATTGGGTTCGCAAAAGCTTTTTTCTTAAGGTGTCATTTATCATTATACCGCCACATATAAATTGCAGTTTTTGACATATTTGAACTATTTTTACCAAAAACAATCTTCACTCCTATATTATTCTTCCCAAATTTGTGGTAAACTCTATTAATAAATCCGTTAACAGGCAACTTTATAGACAAATTTAACGGTATCAAACCTAAACAACCAGCTTTAGGGAGGCTTTATATGCTTTTTAATTCAATATCATTCGGTATATTTATAATTGCCGTATTTATTTTGCACTATATATTTCCACATAAATACAGATGGGCATTTTTACTTGTTGCAAGCTATGCTTTCTATATGAATCTGCATCTGTGGTATGGCATACTGCTCTTTTTTGCTACACTTCTCACATATGTACTTGCCATATCTCTTGAAAAGGCTCAGACCGACAGCGCTAAGAAAAGGAATTTATTGCTTGGTCTCCTGCCGCTTATTTTGATCATCGTCTTTTTCAAAACGGCTAATCCTGTAATATCACAACTTAACAGCATGGTTTCTAAGGGTTCATTGTCTATACAGCCAATTACGCTGACCATCCTGCTGCCTGCCGGTGTTTCGTTTTATTTTTTTCAGTCAATGGGATATTTGATTGATGTTTACCGGGGAAAAATAAAGGCGGAGCGGCATTTTGGATATTATGCTCTCTTTATTTCCTTTTTCCCGCAGCTGCTCGCCGGTCCGATTGGGCGGGCTGATTCGCTTATTGAGCAATATAAAAAAGAACGGCCTTTTGTGTATGAAAATGTAACTTACGGACTGAAGCTAATGACATGGGGATATTTTAAAAAGCTGGTGATTGCCGATGTGTTTGCGGTGACAGTAGATCAGGTTTATAATCATGTGCATGCCTATGTAGGGCTGGTCCTTATAATAACAACCGTTATGTTTGCTATAGAAATCTATTGTGACTTTTCAGGGTACTCGGATATTGCCATTGGCTGCGCAAAGCTGTTTGGAATCGAACTTATGACAAATTTCAAAAGTCCTTACTTTTCTTTTTCCATCAAGGAATTCTGGAGCCGGTGGCATATTTCGCTCTCCAGCTGGTTTAGGGATTATGTGTATATCCCACTTGGCGGCAACCGCGTTCCAAAGTGGCGTCACTGTCTGAACCTGCTTATCACTTTCCTTGTAAGCGGTTTCTGGCATGGAAGTGCCATTACTTATGTACTATGGGGCGCCATTCATGGTATACTTCAAATAGTGGAAACGCTGATTCATCCCAAGGGCAAAGAATATAAGAAGCGGTTTTGGCAGCTTCCCCTTACGTTTATTCTTCTATGCTTTACATGGATTTTTTTCCGCGCAAACAGTATCGAAGATGCGGTATGGATAATCTCCCGCCTGTTCTGGGACGTTGCACGCCCGTTTAATTATTTAAAAACAGCTGTTATTTGTTTGGACATGTCATATATAAAGATGGGCGGTATGGCTCTGTCAGTGTTGGTGCTGCTTATATATGACCTGCTTTCACTGAAGTATGATGTGATAAAAGAGTTTTCCAAACAGAATTTCTTCGTTAGATGGCCCGTGTATGTGATAACACTTGTTATCATTGCATTATTTTCCGCTAAGGGAGTTGCAACTGAATTTATATATTTCCAATTTTAAGTTATTAGCATGGAGGTCCAAATCTTGTCATGAAAAAACTATATGACGTATTACGCTTTACCCTAAAATGCATACTAATCCCCGCGGCAGCCATTCTCATAATATACTGCCTTAATATACCGTACCGTCATATTGACGCCAATAAATATTTGGATGTTGCCAAGTTTTCTACGCTGAGGGCCTTCTATACCGAAGTACAGATAGGTAATATCGGCAGTTCGCACGGAGCATATAATTTTGATTATACTCCTCTGACCGAACGCGGCTATTCATGTTTTAATTTTGCAAATGCCAGCCAGAGTTACAATTATGACTATGCAATTTTGAAAGAATACGGACATTTTCTTACTCCCGGCAGTGTTCTGTTTATTCCGGTATCTTATTTTTCTTTTAATAATGAAGTTATAAATGCAAGCGAAGCCCAGGCGCTCAGCGTGCGCTACTACCATTGTCTTTCTCAGGAAAATGTTCCTGATTACGACCCTTATATAGACCTTGTTACTAACAAATTCCCTGTTTTGTCCGCGGGCGAGGATATATTAAAAATATTTCCCGATCTGAAATTATCGCTCACTGTATTTGCTAGTGAAAATAATGCCGAAATCAACATAGAAGAATTTGCCGCAAGGGCCAGAGATCGTTACAGCAGACATTTTGACAACAAAGAAGAGTATTTTCTTGATGAAAGGATTGCGGATTTGTACGATATAATAGATTACTGTAAAGAACATGAAATTACGCCTGTGCTTATTACCACGCCTTTTTCCGTATATTACACAGAGCTTATTTCAGAAGAATTTCTTCAGGAATTCAGCGAAACCGTAAACAACATAGCAACTGACACAGGTGTCAGTTATTACGATTATTCAAATGATGAGCGATTCTATGACAATCTCATATATTTTTCGGATTCCGATCATTTGAATGAAAAAGGCTGTGAGTATTTTATGCAGGTGCTGTTAGAGGAAGTCTCCGAATTAAGCATCTTCCCCTGAGTCATCTTTTGATTCCTTCCATACGAAGGTATCTATGATATAACGCGGACGTTTCTTGGTTTCCATATAGATTTTGCCGATATATTCACCAATAATCCCAAGGGAAAAAAGGGTAATTCCGCCCATCATAAGCGATACAAGAATACTGGTTGTATATCCCGGAACAGTATTTCCTCCCGCCCAGTCTACCAGACTGAATATACACATAATTATGCTGAAAAGGCACACAATAAAGCCAATTCCCGCAATCAGACGAAGCGGTCTGACACTCATGGAAGTAATTCCGTCCATCGCTAAAGTCAGCATTTTACTAAGCGTGTATTTAGAATGTCCCGCTTCCCTCTCTTTTACATCGAAATAAACCACGTCCGACGCAAATCCCATTGTAGGAATTAAGCCACGCAGAAATAAATTAGTCTCCTGATACTCAGATAAGGCGTCAAGCGCTTTTTTTGACATAAGCCTGTAATCTGCATGATTGGTAATTACATTACTGCCAAGCAGATGCATCAGCTTATAATATGCCGTCGCTGTGCTTTTCTTAAAAAAGCCGTCGGAATGTCTGTCGTTACGCACGCCGTATACTATCTCGCTGCCATTCATATAGCTTGCCAAAAAATTATCAAGCGCTTCTATATCCTGCTGCAAATCCGCATCTATCGTCACAACCACGTCAGCATACTTTCTTGCCATCATCATACCGGCAAGAATGGCGCTCTGGTGTCCGTAATTTCCGGCAAAGCTTATAACGGAAAAAACAGCGTCCTTTGCTGCAATCTGATGCAGAAGCCTCAAGGTATTATCCCTGCTGCCGTCATTGACAAACATTACCTTGCTGTTTCCTTTAATTTTCCCCTCACTTACGAGTCTTCGGAGTTTATCGCTCAGCACCTGTGCCGATTTTTCCACTACTTCTTCCTCATTATAACAGGGAACAACCAGATACAGCACCGGTATCTTTCTTACATCACTCTCCATATTTAATCATGCCTTTCCGTAATATTCACGATACCACTCCACAAATTTACCAAGTCCCTCTTCTATCGGGGTATCCGGCTTAAAGCCAAAATCTTTCTGTAAATCTTCAACATCTGCATAGGTCTGGTATACATCCCCCGGCTGCATCGGAAGAAATTCCTTAACCGCCGTCTTCCCAAGACATTTTTCCAGAGTTTCAATAAAATCCATTAATTTCTCCGGCTTATTATTACCAATGTTGTATACCTTGTAGCGGCATCCTTTGGAATTTTTCTCCGGCGGGTTGCACAAAATGTTTTCTACGCCTTTTACAATATCATCTATATAAGTAAAATCACGGTACATATCGCCCTTGTTGTATATCTGAATCGGCTCGTTGTTCATGATTTTATTTGCAAATTTATAGTAAGCCATGTCCGGCCTGCCAAAAGGGCCATATACGGTAAAAAAGCGAAGCCCGGTTGACGGAATCCTATACAGTGTGCTGTACGCATAGGCTGTCAGTTCGTTGGACTTCTTGGTAGCAGCATAAAGGCTTACAGGCTCGTCCACCTTGTCCTCTACCGAAAATGGAATTTTTTCATTCCCGCCATAAACCGAGCTTGAAGAAGCATATACCAAATGTTCCACAGGAAAATAGCGACATCCTTCCAAAATATGGAAAAAGCCCATCACGTTAGAACGCATATATGCGTCCGGATTATCTATGCTGTAGCGTACTCCGGCCTGAGCGCCCAGATTAACTACTATATGCGGATGATATTCCTGAAAAAGCCTGAATACGTCTCTTTTATCGGCTAAATCGCCTTTTATAAAAGTGTAGTTTTCATATTCTTTCAGTATCTCAAGCCTGTCTCTTTTCAATGAGACTTCATAGTAGTCGTTCAGGTTATCAAAACCGATAACATGTGCGCCTTTTTCAAGCAGGCTTTTGGACAGGTGAAATCCAATAAAACCGGCGCCGCCTGTAATTAAATATGTTTTGTCTGTATTAAGCGGATTCATCCAAACCTCCTGTTAATAAGCTAACGGCCGATGCTGTAGTATTCTATTCCTGCATCCTTCATTTCTTTTACGTTAAATACGTTACGCCCGTCATATACCAACGGAATCCTCATTAATTTCTCAAAATCCTCCGGCGGAATTGACTTAATCTCCTCCCATTCCGTAAATATAAAGCAAATTGCCGCATCTTTAAGCGCCTTTGCAGGGTCGTCAACATAATGAATAGAACCGTTCATTGATTTTCCTTCCGGATACACTTTCTTAAAGTTATCCATGGCAATCGGGTCATAGGCATATATATCTGCACCGTTTTCCAAAAGCAGCGCTACGTTATCCAATGACGGCGCTTCCCTTAAATCATCCGTTCCCGCTTTAAAAGCAAGTCCTAACACCGCTACCCTCAAATTCTGGAAGGTAATCATACGGTTATTTGCCTTTTGGTATAATCTGGTCTTCTGCTCAGCATTTACATCCACTGCTGCCTCTACGGTTCTTAAGGTATAACCGTGCTGATGCGCAATATATTTTAACGCCTTGGTATCCTTGGGGAAACAGCTTCCGCCATATCCGATACCGGCATTAAGGAATTTTGAACCGATTCTTGCATCATAGCTCATACCCTCTGCAACCGCATCAATGTCCGCCCCGACAAGCTCACATAGATTGGCTATATCATTCATATAAGAAATCTTCAAGGCAAGAAAATCATTGCAGGCGTATTTAATCATTTCTGCCGAACGTCTGTTCACCGATATGATAGGGAGTTCAAACGGCTCGTAAATCTTTTTTAAAATTGCTTCTGCTTCCCTGCTCTCCGTTCCGATAATTATTCTTGCCGCATGAAGGGTATCATGCACTGCTGAGCCCTGCGCAAGAAACTCCGGATTAGAAGCCACCTCTACCTTAACATTCCTGACTAAAAAGTCGTTTATGAACTGCTCAACCTTATCATTCGTTCCGACAGGAACGGTAGATTTAACCACTACCAGACAATCTCTTTCCACCGATTCCGCAATCTGCCTGGATACTGTTGCAATATAGCTGAGATTTGCAGAACCGTCCGGCTGTTCCGGAGTCCCTACCCCGATAAAAATAGCCTCCGCATCTTTATATGCACTCTGGTAATCGGTCGTATAATGAAGCCTTCCTGCAGCATTATTTTTCTGCATAAGCTCCTGTAAGCCTTCTTCATAAATCGGCGTTATTCCGGCTTCCATCATTTTTACTTTATTCTCATCTACATCTACGCAGGTAACGTCATGTCCTTTTTCTGCAAAACAGACACCTGCCACCAATCCTACATAACCTGTTCCGGCAACTGATATTTTCATTATTTTTTCTCCTTACCCGTATAGCTTCTTTTCCATTTTGTATACAAAATCAGTGACGGAAGATAACAAAGCACCCACAGCCACTTCTGCCTGACCTTCTGTAAAAGTTCTCCCGTTGGGCATCCGGCAAACCGTCCATATATATTGTATAAAAGCATCATTTTTACTTGTACCTTCATGCATGTAGCCGGATTATCCAGATACACCTTGGAACGAAACATCATTCCTTTGGGCGAATATATTTTCATTCTGCGTCCGGTATTGGTCAAACCGCCGTCTAAATAATCACATATATATACGTTTTTATTGACATGCAGCATCTGATACGGTCCGGACATCTGCATCCAGACAGTATCCTCCGGCATATACTTTTCACCTTCAAATACCGGAAACGGATATTGCTTTAATATGTCAGTGAAAAAAACCTCTGCCTTGTCTCCGCCGATATTCCCGTTAATTCTTACCGATAAATAAGTGTCTATCTTTTCATCTACCGGAAAATATGCCGTATTAACCCGACCGTCCTGATGACAGCGCAAAAAGCTGTAGCCACACAAATTATCGGTATTCCGATACTTTTTATCATAAGAAAGAATAATTTCTACTGCGTCGGGCGTAAGATAATCATCACTGTCCACTATAAACGTCAGCCTTGACTCTATTTTCGCAATACCTAAGTTAAGCGCGGTATGTTTTCCGGCATTGGGTTTTTTTTCATAATAAACCGGTATTTTGTTCTCCTGCACATAACTCTGAATTAACTCCTCAGTGTTGTCTGTACTGCCATCGTCAATTACCATCCACTCAAAATCAGTGTTGGTCTGCTTTAACAGACTTTTGTACAGCCTGGGAAGTAAATCCGCCCTGTTATAAGTCGGCGTGATAATAGTAATACTGCTCATTATATATATTCCGTTTTCCTTATATTTTTATTAAAAACTAAGATTTGTGCTTTAAAAGGTACATTTTAAACTTTGCGGGAGCAAGTTGCATATATATTTATCTCCTGCTGCGTTAAGGATAATTTACTCCTGCTGCCTCAAGGAATTTTACCGCTATGCTGTTAACGGAATACTTGTCCCTTAATTTGGCGGCATTTTCAGATAATTTATCTGCAAACGAGGCATCGGACGCAATTTGAATCATAGCCTTGGTCAGCGCCTCCTTATCCCTTACCGGAATAAGAAGACCGTTTTTCCCATGCTCTATATAACTTCTGGCCCCGCCTATAGGACAATCCGTACATATAGACGGAATTCCCATAGCAAGCGCTTCTAACATGGAATTGGAAATCCCCTCATAATTAGAGGTAGATATGAACATTCCCGCATCCTTTATTTCTTCTGTTACATCCTTACGAAAACCATGCCACATAATCTTATCGCTTATTTTAAGGTTCTTGGCATGTTCTTTAAGCTTCTGTTCAAGCTCGCCCTGTCCGTATATATGCAGCTCGTATTCAGGAAACTGCTTTGAAAAATCCGCAAATGCGTTAAACAGAAGCTCATGGTTTTTTACAGCATGCAAACGTCCTACCGAGACAATCCTTTTTGTCCTTGGACCTTCATATGGCTTAGGAATTGCGGCGTCTATAGGATTGGGTATCACAATGGCCTTAGACTTAATCCAATCCGGGAAATAAGTAATCCCCTCCTGCGTCTGAAATGTAATCCTATTAGTGCGCTTGTATGCCCAGTTTCGAAGCCTGACCTGCTTACAGCTATCCGGGCTGCTGCGCTCCGCAACCAGAATATACCTCTTCATTCCGAATGTCGACATCACCGAAAATACCGCTCCCATAACACAGAATGAAAAAATCAGGCAATCCGGATTCTTCTTAAAATACCTGCGCATATCAACTAATCTTCGTATCATAATTATCGGATTTCCGCTAGATTTGGGAGCAATACTAAAATCTTCAATTTTATCATCCAGCTCATATGCATGTTCATATCCCGCGAACTGCATAATAGCCACATCTAAGCCCATTCTTATATATTCCATGTCTCTTATAAAAATCTGACGCTGCCGACGAATAGCCTTT